>JAAFKL010000063.1 GCA_021399405.1 Candidatus Heimdallarchaeota archaeon
ATAAGACTAAAGATGTATCGCGTTTTATTCATCTGTTTTTTTTTCAAGAAATTTTAACAGTTATAGAATTAATTTCTTTTCTTCTTGGAATATGCAAAAATCATCGAGATGTATGCAGCTAACAAAAATTGAGTGAGGGTAAGTTAGGTTTGTATTATTTCTTTTTTTATTATTCTCTTTATTTCTATTTTATCGGATTGGTTGTTGTTTAATGCTTTAAATTTACCATAAATCTCATTTCCTATGGGATATGGGGAGGTAATTCGGAAAATAATAAATAATGCAATTCCTCCTATGGCTGCTATAATCAAGGAGCCAAAAATTACAACTGCAATTGAATCACCGCTTTTATAATCACTTATTGAGAATATAAACGGAATTAAGAAACTAATTATTGTGAAAAACCTATTAACTATTCTGTTAATCAATATTCTCTTTGACGAATATACATGAATGGTATTTTTTAAACCACAGCTATGGCAATGATCATATACAGCATATTGTCTTTTGTCAAATACTGGTAATGAATCAGTTAGACCATCTTGACCTTTGTGCACTTTAATAAATTCCAGTTCATGTGTAACAATTTCTGGAAAACTGGCGAGATCAATTTTAGTATTAATTTGAATATTGTCAAATTTAGTTTTATCCATGGAAAATAAAATGATTTTTGGAATAATTAATAGAAAAATGAAGATCAATGTATACTTAAAAATCGATGATGCCACAGTTGTCGGCCTTGATAGATCTCGGTTTCCTGATGGAGTTGAACTATACAAGGTAAAACTCATAGAACTGGGATTAAATGGGTTGTAGGTGAAAATAACAATATTATCATTGTAGTATTTATCTGCAGTGAATCTAAACGTTGCATATCCTGCAATTGTTGAGTCAGATCGTATAATCTTATCACTTGATCCGTCTTCAGCAACTTCTCCCAATGCCTTCTCGATGTCCTTATCATCATCAAAATCCCCATACATGACATATAAAATTGCATCAATGTCAGTAAATAATTCAATTTGGAATATTTCTCCCTCATCAATCTCGAATTTAATCTTCACATATTCATTAGAGTCCCAGTATTCATCACCATTCTCTCTAATGGTACCAGTTGTCATATAACTTAAATCTGATTCCTGTGCAATAGATTGCATTGGAACAAATAAAAATAGAAGTATCAACATTATAAAATAAAATCTTTTTCCCATTATATTTTAAAATACTATAAATTTTATAAGATTTGCCCCTTCTAATAATCTTATTGAATGCTTTACTTCATATTCAATTAATCTTGGATCATACCTCCTATAAACCACTTACCAATCCTATCGATCATAGCTTCCAAAATCCTCGATCAAATACTGTTTTAATTTATTTAACTAAAGATATATCGCGTTTTATTCACATCATATTTTCTCAAGAAAATTTAACAGTTATAGAACTAATTTCTTTTCTTCTTGGAATATACAAAAATCAGTGAGATGAATGCAGAAATTGTGAATACCCATGTGAAACCTGGTAGAGGAAGCTCAGGAGTGGATGGTGTATCAATTGTACTGTTGGTTGCATCTGAACTAATGGTATCAAGATCATCTGTTGTAGAATTATCGGATGTTGTGGGATCGTCTGACACCACATTATCAGTTTGTAGAATGAAATCAATAAAATCAACTAGATCATTGAAATAATAAAATTCTGCAAAAAGGTGGTGTGCACTATTCTCCCAGCTAGTGGTATTCACATCAAAGATGGCATAGTAAATAAGTCCATCAAATTCGAACGAGAAATCAAGAATCTGCACTCCATTCTCCGATATTATTCCATCTGTCACTGGGACGTTTATTTTAATTTCAACAGTTACAACACCTGAATAAATCTGTGTTCCAATAATATTGGTAGTAATTTCGATATAATTATTTTCAAAATAGACTAGAATAGAAAGCACATCAAAATTACCATTATCATCCCAAGATTCTATGGTTATATTGTGCATATCATTGGTGTAGAGGCTGGTATCAATGGAATATTCAACCATCCATACAGTGGGAAAAGTTCCGTCTAGTGTCCCATCTATGTAAATAGCCCCTGCTCCCTGTTCACTTAATTCAATTTTTAAATCAAGCATGCCCCAGTATGTGGCCCCGTCGATCAGATCAGTGGTGATAATTGGAGCAGAGAAATCATTCTTAAAATACACCCAGTAATCAATATTATACCAGTTATTGCCATTGTCTACTGATGAGAAACTCACATTGTGAATTCCATCTGACCAACCAGTGGTGGATAACCAGAAGAAAGCCTGGTTCAGAGTATCCGTCTCAAGGAAAGCGATCGAAAAGTCATCAACATAGACATAAATGGAGACAAACTCGCTGCTATCAATTTGGATGTTGATATCCCCGGAGTAGGTATTGTAATCCGTGAGATCTGCTGTCACTATCGGTTCTGTGACATCATTTTTGATTATGAAGGTAATACTTAATGTGGCTACATTGTCAGATTCATCTTTGGCCTCAAATATGAATTCATGCTGACCATCGGTGTAGGCAAATGTGTTAAATGTGAAGATAACCAACTTGCCTGACAGATCAAGATTGGCCCACACAGATCCATCCACGTAGGCAAAGCCCGATGCTACCTCATCGGTATTAACTTGAATATCAAATATACCAGCATAGGTGACACCATTTGTGATATTTACGTTTATCACAGGAGCATCAAAATCATTTTTCAGAGTAACACTGATATCAAGTGTTGCAACGTTATCTGATGTATCTGTGAGCTCGAATGTGAACGAGTGTGTACCGTATGAGAAGGCAAAGGTGTTGAAAACAAAGACATCAGTCTTTGTCGCTAAATCAAGATTGGCCCACACAGATCCATCCACATAGGCAAATCCAGTGGCTTCTTCATCAGCATCCACTTGAATATCAAAAATCCCGCTATAAGTTGATCCATCAGTGATATTTACCGAGATGGAAGGTGCATCAAAATCATTTTTAATAATCACATTTACTGTTAAGTATCCAGTATCTCCTGTAAGGTCAGTTACCTCAAAAAGGAAAGTATGACTACCATATGCCTGGGTAAAAGTGTTGTAAGGGAATGTATTGATCAAACCCACGCTGAAATCTAGGTTTGCCCAAACACTACCATCCACATACACGAATCCAGCTCCCTGTTCACTACTAATCACCTCAATTTCAAATACACCAGAATAGGTACTCCCCTCGGTAATATTTGCAGTGATAAGAGGTGGATCAAAAACATCGGCAGTTGTAGCTACACTATTTGTGCCAGCTTCTGTTGATAGAGCATTTAGACACAATAATGAGATCAAAAAAATTGAAAAAATTCTTAATTTATTCATTAACAAATTACTACTGATTTTATAATAATTAAAACTTACCAAATAAAATCCGCTGATAGTAGTACTAGGTTCATTTCGGGGGTTTGAGAAACATTCAAATATGAAATAAATAAACGAATAAAATTATTGTGTAACAATATAAAAAAGAATAATGATCCTGTAAAGAATAAGATTAAATTATTTTAATGGGACATACATTGAGGATCGGGTTGCACCAACACCAGGTGATGAGTGTTTTACCAATCTCCTTGCATGTGCATACTCTGCGAAGTAGGTTCCGATTTTGTCCAGAGTGATCTCTATGGGTATAAATTCCTTGCCATTGTATACCTCAACTGTCAGACCTACAAATTCAGGCAGGATAACAAATTCTCTTCTGTGTGTTTTTACTACGACTTCCTTACCCTTGTCCAGTGCTTTCTTGGCCTCTCTTAATCTACCGAGTAATTTGGTTCTCTCTTTATTCCAGTATTGGGGACGTGTGAGTGACCTCCTGTGACGTGCGGGTAATAATTCTACGAGCTCATCTAGTGATAAAGCTTGTAATTCTTCGATTGTTTTTCCTTTATAGTACGTCTGTTTCCTTTGTGACATTATTCTTCATTGTTTCATTTCTTATCGATTAATATAAAGATAAAGATTTAGCACACATCTTTCGCGACTCAATGTTG
>JAAFKL010000360.1 GCA_021399405.1 Candidatus Heimdallarchaeota archaeon
ATTGTTACAATAAGGTGATGAGTTCTTGATTCTTCCATTTTATGAATCGCTTCATTTAGTGATTCAGATTCATCAATAGTTATTAGATTAGTAGACATGATCTTGTTTAACGTTGTTTCTAATCCATCACTACCTGACCTTAAGATTTCTATCATAATATCTTGGTTAGTTATTATTCCAATCGCTTTATTCTTTACTTGAGTAACGATCACCGATCCAACACTATGTTTCACCATTTTCTCCATCGCATTAATAACAGTGTCTGATGGTGTAGCAATTACTAGTTTATCCCAATGAACCATTGCGTCTCTGACTTGCATTTTCCTATTCCTCGAAAAGTTAGAAATTAGTATTATATTTCCGATTAATATATTCTTTGGGAGATTAAAAATGGTAATAGTTAGTTTCGAAAAAAACACACAAATATTCAAATCAATTAATCAGATAGGTCATAATTAGATCGATTTATTAATTTCAAATGATCGAATAAAATCATTCGATCGTTGAGATGGGATTATTTTTTACTTAACCACCGCCTACTGGGATAGTCACAAAAATTTCATCATATTCTTGCAGGACATAGTTTCTGGTGATTCTTTCGGTTTCACCACCAGGATTTGTAGCATATAATTGAAACATTCGAATTTCTTGCGAATTATAACCTAAATCTGCTAATAGTGTCTTGATCTTTGTATTTTCTTCTAAATCCCAAGAAAATACTCTTGCTAAATCTGCGGGTCTTCTGATTAATGCCATTAAGGTCACTTTTATCTTCATTTGAACTCACGGATTTTATTCATTGCATCAGCTGTCAATAGTAAATGACGCATATAATATCTAAAAATACGGCTTATAAATTAGATTTTTGGTGAACTTTGATTTGGTATCTTTCCCATACTGACGGATTAAATTAGAGCAAATATTTACGTAATTAATTGTAAGATGACTACTTTCTGAGCTGAATTTTTTTGTATACTTTGTTTAATTTGATTTTGTGACTGACGAGGTTCTTTTTGCAAGAGCAAGATTTCTAATTCCAATGACTAAAACTGATGGTAAATTGGACCGTATCAAAGATGGATATATCCTAGCAGGGAAAACAATTCGCGAATTAGGTACGTATTCTGAAGCCATTGGTAGGCGGATCATAGAGGAATTTGGATCAAACTTGAAAGTCCTTGGTAATCCTAGAGATGTCGTTAGGCTAATGGATCTTGAGATGCAAAATGGAGTGTTATTACCTGGATTTGTGAAAGGTCATGGTCACGATCATGAATCAGTCCTTATTGGTTTGGCAAGGGATCTACCTCTTACTGCTTGGTTAGATGAAGCAATTAACGTATTCACAGGATTTCTTCATGAGAATCAAGATTCATTAATGCATGAATTTGGAAAATCACCATACTACATAGCTTATATCAAGGCACGATTGGATGATATATCATTTGGTATCACGTCGGCATTGACTCATCATTGTAATTTCAATAAATATCATGTGGACGAGCTTGTTGCTGCAAATGAGTTTGCGGGAACTAGAATTTTTATTGCTGTTGGATCTCAAGATCGACATTACGATTCCCGTATTCTTGATACACCGGAAGAGGCTGTTGCACGATTGAATACACTGGAATCAAAGCATGGCCACTTAGAAAGAACAAAGATTATTCCAGGACCTGATCAACTATTTTCTAATGGACCGGAATTACTCAAAGCGTTGAAAAAGTGGGCAAATGAGAGAAATAAATTATTGCATATACATTCATCAGAAGAACCAGAAACAACAAAATGGTTCACCAAGGAATATGGAATGACACCGATTGAATATGCTGAGTCAATTCAATTTTTGGATAAAAATACCATGTTGGCACATCAAGTGAATAATACAGAACACGATCTAGATTTAATTCAAAAATCTGGTGCAATGGTTGTCCACAACCCCTTGGCTAATACTATTCTGGGCTCAGGGATGCCTCCGGTACTCGAGATGATGAAAAGAAATATTCCACTTTGTTTTTCAACGGATGGATCGGGTTCAGCCGATAATCAAAACATGCTCTCTGCCGCTAGATTAGCTTCTCAATATCAAAAGGCACTACATCAAGATGCGAGAGTGCTTGATGCAGAAGAATCGTTGTTAAGAATCACTTCCCATCCAGCAAAAATTCTTGGATTAAATGCAGGGACTCTTGAAGTAGGTAAAGATAGTGATTTTCTCTTATTTGATCTATCTAAACCCAATGTGACACCTACTCGATTAGAAACTGTGGTTGAAAATTTAATCTGGGCATCGGCTGGAAATGAAATTAAACATGTGGTTGCAAATGGGCAGTTGTTAGTAGAGAATTATGAGTTTAAAACTTTAGATTTGAATGAAATATTGACTGATGTCCAAAAGCTTGCAGATATGTTTGAGGAATACAAAGCAGATATTAAGACGAAATCTGAAACTGGTGTTAGGAGTCAGTAAATTTCACAAATGCCAATAAAAATTGCCTCACTTATTCTCGCTGCTGGTGCTAGTACAAGATTTGAAGGCAATAAATTTCTAACAAAACTAGGTGATCAAAAATTATTGGAACGCACTTTGGAGTCGTTTATTACTCATGAAGAGCTCCAAAAAGATGTCATTGTGGTGACAGGGCATTATACTAATGAACTTGAACCGGTTTTGAAAAATTATGAAGTGAAACAAATACACAATCCATCGTTCAACCTTGGCATGAGTTCCTCGATCCAAATTGGAATGGAAGAATTGAAAGATAATATTCAGGAGTATAGTGGCATTCTGGTACATCCAGGTGACATCCCTTTCATCACAACACAAGATCTTGAAAGACTAATATCATGCCACAAAGCCTCTCCAAGCAAAATTATCATTCCTAAGTTCAATAGTAAACGAGGGCACCCAATAATAATTCCCAACATAATGTTTGAAGAATTGGATAGGATAGGCGAAGAAACCAACGGCTTGAGGGGGCTGATTAGAGCGAGCGATTCTGTAATAAAATATGTAAATGTAAACAATCAGGGAATTTTAGAGGATATAGATACAAAAAAAGATCTTGACGAGTTGTCCCATTTACATTAAGACTAGGTAATTCAATCGAATATGATATTTTGTCTGATGACAAAACAAAACCATTCCTTCTCTCTTATTTCAAAAGAGAAAAAGTTTTTATTAATGCGAGATAGTTCATTTTAATGTCATTAGATCTATATTCAACAATATATCAGACTATTGGAAACACACCAGTTGTAAAACTGAATTCTGTAGTTCCCGCTAATGCGGCAGATGTTTATCTGAAAATGGAATCATTCAATCCGACCGGTTCTTACAAAGATAGAATGGCCTGGGCAATGATTGAAGAAGCTGAAAAACGAGGGGAATTAAAATCCGGAATGTCAGTATTGGAATATACAGGGGGAAGTACAGGTACATCACTAGCATTTGTCTGTGCGGGCAAGGGTTATCCATTTAATGTCGTTTCTACCGATGCTACTGCAAAAGAAAAATTAGACACCATGAAGGCATTTGGAGCAAATTTAATCATGGAACAAAGTGTGGATGGTAAAACTACACCCGAGCTGATAAAACGAATGATCAAGAAAGCAACAGAACTTTCCAAAGACCCGTCAACTTATTTTACAGATCAATTAAACAACAATGATTCGATTTTGGGGTACGAAAGCATAGGCAGAGAATTGGTGAAGCAATTTGAAGAAATTACTGCCTTCTGTGGAATGGTTGGAACAGCAGGGATGATAATGGGAGTATCGAAATCATTGAAAAAAGCAAACAAAAAGACAAAAATAATTGTTCTTGAACCCGCAGAATCACCATTTCTCTCTTCGGGAGAATCAGGGCCACATAATGTGGAAGGAACAGGAATTGGATTTGCACCTCCTTTATTGGATAAAAAATTTTATGATGAAATAAGAACTGTGAAAGAGGAAGAAGGAAGGCAGATGGCTAGATCCTTGGCGAAGCAAGAGGGAATATTCGTTGGAACCTCAAGCGGTTTAAATGTAGTTGGTGCAATTAAGTTGGCAAAAGAATTAGGTCCTGGCAATAATGTAGTCACAGTTGCAGTTGATACTGGATTGAAATATTTGGATGGGGATTTATTTTCTGGTGAATGAAACACTCTGAGTTTAATAATTGAGAGTATTAAATCAAGAAAATTTCCACTTCATTCATCTACATTGAGACTGTGTTAATAGATCTCTCTTTTCTTATTCTCAAGGTTGATTTTATTACAATAAGAATTGAAATAATCGCAACGCCGAATGAGGCTACAAACGTCCCTTCTCTACTATATCCATAAAATAGAGGAGAAATGAACCCTGCAACCGATGTTCCTAAAATTAGTAATGAGCTTGTGATACCAAATACTAAGGAGAACTGATCAACCTTAATTGTTTTGTTGAGTCGAGTGATCTCCATAGTGATAAACGCACTAAAACCAAAATTTAAAAGAAAATACCCGAGAATGAAATACGTTATACTGTATGATGATAATGTTATGAGAAAGGTACTAACCAATACCATAATCCACCCTATTAGACGCATAATTTCATCCTGTACATATTGGTATAATTTACCAACAATCGGTGCCCATATTACTTGTACTAGGGAACCCGCACCCGTAATTAAACCAAGATTTGTTAAGCTCATTCCCAGTACATTGAACCCATAAATAGAGTAAACTGATGTGATAAGACCAAATATCACTCCTGTGGTAAAAAAGAGAAATATCCCTTCCTGAACACTATGATCTTTTAAGACACTGTAATCACGTTTTGTGGATGAAGATTCGATAGGATCTAAATTAAGATCCATTTTTTGATCTGGCGCAATCTTAGAAAAAATTGTCGGAATCACTCCAAGAAGTATTGTAAACAAAATTAAATCGAAAAGAATTATTCCCAGGGAAACATATATTATGTAATCTGGTGGATAATTATCAAGTATCCAAGCTAGTAAAGCAGGTCCAAGAAAACCTCCTAATCCTGCCATTGAACTTAGTAGACCATTTTTCAAACCATTATCTCGAAATGATGCTGAAACTACACTTCGTCCACTCATGGCGATTATATTAAGTCCAAATCTTATGGTGCTTAATGCAATTATAAAAATCAGATTTGTACTAAATTGAATAATTAAGATAAGAGAAATCGCATATACAATATATGCAATAATAAATGCCTTTTTTCGCCCGATCTTATCAGAGAGGATACCTGCAGGCACTCTTGTCAATGCTCCAATAAACAATGCAATTCCACTCATTATTGCCCATTGATTTACAACTTCAATTTCGGTAAGATCATATTTAATTTGTAGATATAACGGAAAATTAGAAAGAAAGCCTCGAAATATAAAGAATCCAAGAATATAAGGTATTAAAACCGGTGTCAATTCAATAATCGAAAGTTTGGCATTGTATTCGTCCGATTCTAATGATGGTTGTACTCCTGAAGTTTCCAAATTATCTTATTCCTAATACAACGCAAAATACAAGATGATTAAATATTGTCTTATTACTATTTGTAGATTTTTCAATCAAATGATTTGATTAAGATTGAGAATATTATTTGACTCAATTGAAATAAAGAGGAATAATATTGTCTTTATGTGATCGTCTCGAGTTTCTGTTGATATTTGAGTCCACGACCACACATGCAGAATGTTTCACTTAGACGAGCAGTCTGATAGCAACAAGGGTTAACCTTCTCATCCAAAATGATTGAATAAATTAATTTAGGTTTCTGAATGAGGAGTTTTCGGTTTTGGTTCAGTCCATCATTTTCATCTGTAGATGGATAAGAGGAAAAAGTAATCCAATTATTTGGCCGTGGGTGATGTTGTTGTAATACTGGTTCATTTGGGGTTGTTGAATTATCTGATCGGTTTTCTGCAATTTGTGAATATTCACTACGGGTTGTAGAGCGAATAGATGCTAATCTCTGATTATACAGTACGAATAATTGTCCTGCTATAAGGATTACAAAACCGAAGTACATTGCTGATTGATATATTAGTCCTATCAGAATGAATCCAAGGGCCACAATAAAAATCGTTTGAGTCCGAATTCGTTTACATTCTACAGAACAATAGGTTTCAATCCATAGTCCATTTATCAGGACGCTATATTTGGGATCTGCAGGGTATGAACAATTAAAACATTCTCTATCTATCCACATTGGTTAAATATACCTAATTTTTACTATTAAGGTTATCTTCTAGGGAATATTGTAGCAATGACAATTTTGTTTTATTCAATTAATAATGTATATTCAACAAGTCATAACTACCTATAATATAGCGATTCAGATCTATCTGTATAGATTCTTCTTTTTTTGTTAATCATTAAATAAATATAGACTCGATTACGTCAATCGTATTATGTTACTCATATTCTGGTAGTTCAGCTACTTTTTGCCAGATCTTGGGTGCAATTTCTTGACATTTTTTAGAAATTTCGTATTCATTGATCCCAAGAATTCTCCCTTCAATCATTCGTGGCTTCCCATCTGTAATTGTAGTAGCAACTGGTACATTAATTACTCCAAACATCACATGACCAAGCACATTATCTGAGTTAATGGGTGCCTTGGGATAGTAGTTTGATATAATCAAATCGGCTTTTAATCCAGTTTCTAATCGTCCCACTTGAAGTCCATTAATTTTCTCAATAATCCGGGGATTTCCCTTCATCAGTGCATCATATACCTCAACGGTACCAACTGTATTATCTTGAGCATTATGCTTGTGGATTAATGGTGCTACCATCAGCTCTGCTTTCATATCTGCAGACATACCATCTGTACCCATTCCCAGATCAATTCCTTCTTCTAAAACCTTGAAAATATCCAAAGTTCCCACAGCATTATTCATATTTGATCGAGGTTGATGAGAAACATTAACATTATATTTCTTCATGAGTGGTAGATCTAAGTCCTCAGTATGAATACAATGAGCAACAAGTGATTTTTCATTGAGAATATTGAATTTTTCTAATCGTTGCATAACGGTGGAACCGAAATTTGCTTTAGCATGCTCCATATCTGATTTATCTTCAGCAACATGGATATGAACTCCAGTATCAAATTCTTTTTCCAATTCGGCAGCTCGTTCAAGATGGGCATCATCAAGTGTAAATGAAGCATGAAGTCCAACCAATCCGGAAATAAAATCATCATTCTTACCATAATGCTTTTTCAAAAATCGTTCATTCTCACTTAACCCTTTTTGAGCTTCTTCTTCACCATTACGATTAGTAACTTCATAACACAGATTAGATTTCACACCAAGTTCTCTTGCGGCTTTTTCCAATAAATCGAGGCTTCCATCAACATATGCAGGGCTCGCGTGGTGATCAATCATGTAGGTTGTACCACTTTTGATTGCTTGAATATTACCAAGTAAAGCACTGTAGTACACAGCATCCTTATCCAATGCTTGGTCTATTTTCCACCATAAGTTCTTGAGCACACTAACAAAACCCTTAGGAAATGGAGGTAACGGCATTCCTGTTGCAAATGCACTGTAATGATGCATATGCGCACAAGTAAAACCAGGCATCACAACACGGCCTTTAGCATCAAGAAACTGCTCAGAATTCTTATATTTCTCTCTAAGTTCTTGAGTAGGTCCTATGGCGACAATTTTATCATTTTCAATATATACCGATCCTCGTGGAATCACAGAGTTAGAACGGTCCATGGTTACGATATAACCATTCTCAATTAACAGGCTCATGATCAATTTCTTATATAATTTTACAATTATTAAGAATTCACGTTCAGCAACTCTAAATCTGATGTCGCCATCATAGTTTCTCTCAAATAGAAAGAACTATTCAATTAGATTTTGTTTTATAATAAAAAACGGTGCTTCCTTCTGCTTCTCATCCTACTGGTGTTAACAAAGTCAGGTCTTCCGTGATTTTTTAACCACTGGTTGATCATTTTCAATCCGTGGATTGGGGACCAGCGTTCCTGTTTTTTTCAAACAGGGTAGGACAACTGTGAACAGTTTTCGGTACGCTTCCAGCTTTTCCGTGTTTCCTCCAAAGGAAGAAATGACAGGTAGATACTTACCTAGTCCTCTTACTCCTTTAATTCCAAAGGATGTAAGTATAAGTTGTTACAATCACGAGATTGTATCGTTATTAATATGTTAGTTGAGTAATTAAACTACTGAAATCTGACCCTATATAAGAAAACTAAGATGGTCTATCTTATCAC
>JAAFKL010000361.1 GCA_021399405.1 Candidatus Heimdallarchaeota archaeon
ACAAATCCTCAATTAACCTATAGTTGATAATAGTTTATTATTATTATTGTCAAATATCCTATGTCTTATAACATTCTAAGCCATAAATAACGCATTTGCTAGTGAATAAATGAGAAAGTAAACAAATGTCCAAATTATAAGCAACCTCAAAAGAATTCTTTGAGACATCCAAGCCTTGGTTACTAAAAGTGATATTCCAATTGTGAGAATACCGAGTCCAACTGGGAGGTAGGTTGTAGATTTTATGGGAATTAAGTAATCTGAAAATTCCTCAAAATTAAATCGTGATAATGAGGAAAGTAGGGCACTTATTGCCACGCCTACACTGGAGATTAGTAACAACCGAGTTTTGTAGGCCTTCCATCTTATTTTTAGTAATTGTTCATTTTTTGGAAGGGATATTATCTCCCTGGTAAAGGTGTCAATGGACTCCTCGCGTAACGCAGCTGGAAGCCTGGAGATTGTTGTTAAAGCCATTCCAGCGACATGTGATGCGTGTTGCTCTTTTGAGACAATATTTTCCATCCCTAGTTCATTAACAAATCTGTTCAACAAAAATTCTTGTGAACCAATAGCCTTTCGGCCATCAGCAGCGATTTTATTTCGAATATCCTCTACTAGATCTAACATCTCACCCCAGCCAGTAACTTGATACGCATTACTATTTGATAGTGACACGAATTGGGCCAGGAGGAAGGTAATTTGCATCTCAAATAGGAAAATTGGAAATTCTACACTCCTGAATATATGGATCAAAGCAAATAAAACGGGGAGAAAAATAACTGAACCGATAAGATAAGAGGCTCTTTCTTCCATTTTTACTACTTCCGATTCTGCTTCCTCCATATCAGGGGAAAACTTTATTTCTTTGTTACCTCTAATGGAGAATCCAAGTTCTTTCTGACCCATTGCATTGCCATTATGGATGTTAAGAATATTATCCAAGTACAATGAATTTCTTGAGTCTCTGCCAGTAGTTCTCAATATCAGCTGTTTTAACCAATTAGAACGTCTAGAGACTAATATTGATTTCTTATCCTCCTCTTTCACTAGTTGTTTATAGAATAAGAAAATAACAATTAAATCTGCTAATAGATAGTATACAAGCTCGATTATTTCGGCCTTAAGAAAAAATTGACTGATAATTGCAGCAACAAAAAATATTCCATGAAAGGCCAGTTGGTATTGCCAAGATTCAGATAACAATCTCATAATTTTACCTCTTTGAATACTCCACTCTTATTCTCATACATTTTTGATGTTGTCAATTCAACTCGACCTTCCTTCAAAACTCTCTGTGTAAAAACGATAAAATCTATGGCCCTCAGCAGGCCTTCCTCAAGCTGATGTGAATTGATCCACCTCGACATTAATCCTTCAAAATTACGAGCGTGGGTCGTTGCCATTCCACTTATACCCGCTGCAAATGCCTCGAATGCTACTTTAGTGTCCTCAGCATTCTGTAATTCCCCCAAAAAAACATAATCTGGGGATCTATGTAATAGCCTGGCGATCTCATCTGATCTTTTTGCAAACCTGTTATCCTCTCCCACGACGGGCATAAAAAAACGAGTAGCCATTGGAAATTGTTGGGTGGGTAAGATAACCTCCCTTGCATCTTCCATAACAATCAATCGCCAAGTGGTTTCACTATATAGTAGTAGGGCATTGGCCAGTGTGGTTTTCCCTGATCCGGGTTCACCAGCAATGATTATATTTGCTCTAGAGTGCAATTTATCTATGAGAATTCTGGCCATCTGTGAGCTTATTTGCTTATCTTCGATCAATGTTGCCACATCTAGTGGTTTTCTTGGCAATCTCCTCATATTGAAAGCTGGGGATAGAGGGGTCAGAGGTGGTATCTGGAGTGAGATCCTTAAATTACCATAATTGGTATTAAAACTCACTTTTAGTGCAGGAGATATGGGTGAAAGTGCATGTCCGGTGTCATATTCAGATCTTATTTTTAGTGAAGACCAGAGTTCCTCCCTAAAGAGGAAATTTGTTACACATCTTCCATATTTTCTATGACTTACAACTATTGGTGTTCCTATTTCATTGCAAAAAGCTTCAGTAACCTGACTATCATAGAAGAGCATGAAGAATTCCTCCATCCCTACTGCTGACCATGCCATGGCCTCCGCCAGTTCTGTATTTTCTAATCTTACGATATCTAGACTTATCGCTAAATTAATCAAATTATTTATTGTTGAGCCTATCTCTCTAGAATCTGAATCACCTCTATTTCTCAAGTAATGATCCTGCAAAAGTATCACCTTGGAATGCCAATTTTGTGGTTTATCTGTCCACAAGATTTGTAAATGGCTTAGATTTTCACCCTTATCCGTTATTGAGATTGTATACACAGTATTTCCATCTCCAATATGTGCTATTAAAGCATCATCATAATTATTGGTATCCTGATTAATATTTTACGAATTCAATTTAATAAATCATGAGAATATAATTGACTTTATCAGTTAAAAATAGTCAAA
>JAAFKL010000362.1 GCA_021399405.1 Candidatus Heimdallarchaeota archaeon
CTTAATTCATATACCTGTCCCCACATTAATGGGTTCATCGTATTTACGCCTGTACTCATCATTGTCTCTATTGTACCACCAACCTTTTTGTCAGCTCCATTTACAAGCGACACAGGTTGAGCAATCAATAGTGTTAACAAGAACACATTTGCATAAATCAAATATTTTGCTTTCATAGTTTTTCATCTTCTATTTATGTTGATACGATTTTAAAATCGGCATCAATAGGTAGCAGAATCTGTAAAATGTATATAAAATTATCGAGAATCTTCGAAGGGTAAGGCAAACATTTGTGTAAATAATTAATATCATGTGAATTACTTGCAATATTAACAAAAATTATGCACAATTTTGGCAATTAAAACAAACCAGCAAAAATCATAAAGAATATCGTGCGGGAAAAATAAAGAGTCTCTCAACATTTAATAAGAAATGGAAGAATTCTCGAGCATAGTACTAGATTTTTTAGTTTAAGGTGGTAACAAGTGCAGTCAGAAAAATTAACTTTAGGTGAGCAATCAAAATCAATCTTGGAAATCAGTATTTTAAAAATAAAAGGAATATTTGGGTCAAAATTAGCTCGATACATACTGCTGAGGACAATATATGCATTTTTCACCTTTTTTGTTTCACTCACGATTGTTTTTTACCTGTATCACGTTCTTCCAGGTAACGCTGCAAATGTGTTTGCCCAAGATCCAAGATTACCAGAAGAAACAAGAGAGCAAATATATAAAGATTGGGGTCTTAATGAGCCAATACATGTACAATATTGGTTATTTCTAAAAAACCTTGCCAAAGGAGATTTGGGGTATTCTTTCTTGCATAGAAAACCTGTTGCAGAAATAATAATGGATAGTCTACCGTGGACATTATTACTTGTGGGTACTTCATTTATACTATCATCAATAATTGGCATCCTCCTTGGAGCATTTATTGCTTGGAGAAGAGCCTCAAAAACAGATACCTCATTTGTAATATTGTATAATGTATATAATGCATTTCCATTGTTTTTTATTGGAATGTTATTCGTAGGAATTTTTGGATTTCAAGCAAAAAAAGATAACTGGGGTTTTTCATTCCCCTTGTATGGTGCCCAAGACCCCATTATACAATCAACGGGGAGTGATTGGGAAAAATTTGTAGATATATTACACCATATGGCACTACCTCTAACGGTATTAGTGCTATTTGGTATATTTGCATGGGCTTGGTTTGTAAGAGGTAACCTAATCCCGATTTTATCTGAGGACTATATTCTTACAGCAAAGGCAAAAGGACTTAGTGAAAATCAAGTATTATATCGGCATGGATTACGAAATGCAATGTTACCAGTAGTTACGGCAATAGGTTTGGATTTTGGTGTTTTAATGGGAGGTAACGTATTGATAGAAACTGTATTCTCTTACCCTGGTACAGGACACTTGTTGTTCCAAGCACTATTACGCAAAGATTATCCTGTTGTCCAAGGGGCATTTATCATAATTGCTGGATTAACATTGCTTGGTCTATTGATATCAGAGATTCTGTATGCAATTATTGATCCAAGGATTAGGACTGAGTAGGTGAATTGAATGAGCTATATTTTATCTAAAAATTATTTTTTAAGACTATACCGCCAGTTGCGAGGTACCTGGAAAGTATTCAGTAGGAATAAATTTGGAGTAACAGGTCTAATTATACTTAGTGTATTACTCCTATTAGCAATATTAGGTCCTCAATTAACTAAGTATGATGCTTATGAATTTAATAAACAAGATCGATTTCAGAGTCCAAATGAAAAACATCGACTCGGCACAAATATTGATGGTCAAGATATGCTTGCAGTTCTTCTGGAGAGTCTGGTAATATCACTACAGATTGGGATTATTGCTGGCAGTGTGACAGTTATCATTGGGACCACTATTGGGACTATTGGGGCGTATTTGGGTGGAAAAGCAGATGCTTTGATATTAAGGCTAACCGAAATTGTAATTGTGATGCCCCCGTTACCTCTGATGTTACTGTTGTCAACGCTTAATACAGTAGTTTATGGTAAACCAATGAGTTGGCAGATAATCGCTCTAATATATATTGTGGTATTCTGGCCAGTATCTGCAAGATTGATTAGAGGTCGGGTGCTAAGTCTGAGAGAACAAACTTTCATAACTGCGACTGTTGCTGCAGGTGGCAGGGATAGATATATTATATTTCGTCACTTACTCCCAAACGTTTTTCCTTTAATGTTGACAATGATAATCACCTCAATTCGACAGGCGATAATATATGAAGCGTTCCTTTCATTCTTAGGTTTAGGAGATCCCTTAAAATGGACTTTGGGTCTGATGCTTAGGAGAGCCCAGGATCAGGCTGCATTTGCAACCGGGGCATGGTGGTTAATATATCCACCAGCGATTGCTATTGCACTTGTAACATTGAGTTTCGCGTTCATCGGAATCGCTTTTGATGAGATCGTCGATCCACGTTTGAGAAAGAGGTGACCAAAATTATGTTGCTAGAAATAAAAAATCTTAAGACCTTCTATACCACTAAAGAAGGAGTAGTCAAAGCTGCTGATGATATAACCTTTGAACTTAAAGAAGGTGAGATACTCGGATTAGCTGGAGAAAGTGGGTGTGGTAAAACTACAACTAGTTTGTCAATAATGAAGTTACTTCCTGGAGCCGGTGATATTACTGATGGAAAAATTTTGTTCGATGGCGTCAATTTAATCGATCTATCGGATAAGGAGATGCGAAAAATTAGAGGAAACGAAATATCGATGGTATTTCAAGGAGCGATGAATGCATTGAACCCAGTCCACAAAATTGGGGATCAAATCAAAGAGGTCATTAGCATCCATGAACCTGAAGTAAATGGCGATGAAGCATGGGCGCGAGTAGTCAAAATACTTGATAAAGTTGGAATATCTGAGTCCCGTGCAAAAGACTATCCCCACCAATTGAGTGGTGGAATGAAACAACGGGCGTTAATAGCAATGGCTTTAGTATGTAATCCACGAATTGTAATTACAGATGAACCTGTGACGGCATTAGATGTTATAGTGCAAGCTCAAGTTTTAGCAGCTATGAAAAAGATGCAAGAGGATTTTAAATTATCCATGATAATTGTGACTCACGATCTATCTGTAATTACTAAAATTTGTGATACTATCGTAATTATGTATGCTGGCAAAGTATGCGAATTTGGGAAAGTAAAAGAAGTATTTACAAAACCAAAGCATCCATATACTGAAGCTTTACTGGGTTCATTTCCATCAATTACAGGACCAAAAAAGGAATTACTTGAAATTGAAGGGTATCCACCAAATTTAATTAGTCCACCCGAAGGGTGTCGATTTCATCCGAGGTGTCATAGGCGAATTGAGGGTTGTGATGTCCGAATTCCCAAAAATACACCAACAGAAGACGGCTATGTTGCATGTTTATTGTACGAAGAGGAAGTGAAATAATATGAGTGAGGAAAAAGTTGTAATCTCAGTCGAAAATTTATCCAAATTATACCCAATAAAGCAAAATTTCTTTCAAAGTCTAACTTCGAAAGTAACAGATTTTGTACATGCAGTTGATGGATTATCATTTAAAATCCATAAAGGTGAAACTTTAGGGCTTGTTGGTGAAAGTGGTTGTGGAAAATCAACCACGGGATACTTGACATTAAACCTACTAGAGAAAACTGATGGTACTGTTCGGTTTATGGATATTGACATACATAGTATTTCTAAAAATGCAATGAGAAAATTAAGAGAAAAAATGCAAATAATCTTCCAAAATCCGTATGATTCACTAAGTCCCCGATTTACGATTGTGGACATTATTGCAGAACCCTTAAGGCTCCTAAATGTTCTTGATGATGAAAAAGAGATCTTTAAGCGTATTAAAGAAATAATGGAACAAGTCGGATTAACACCAGCAGAGGAATTTATGGATAGATTCCCTCATGAATTGAGTGGAGGTCAACGTCAAAGAGTAGGAGTTGCACGAGCATTTGTTCTAAATCCTGAATATGTGGTTGCGGATGAACCCGTTTCAATGCTAGATGTATCTCTGCGCATCGGGGTTCTTAGAATCATGAAAAATCTAATTAATACTTATGGAACTGCGTTTTTATTTATTACTCATGATCTTGCTCTGGCGAGGTACATGTGTGATAGGATTGCAGTTATGTATCTTGGTATGATAGTTGAAAAAGGTCCTTCCGAGATGGTTACCCAAACCCCCAAACACCCGTATACCCGTGCTTTAATTACTGCAGTTCCAAATGCAGATCCGAACGAATCTGCAATAAAAGAAATACCAATCATAGGTGAAATCTCCGATGGTATTTATTTACCTGTAGGATGTAGGTTTGAATACCGTTGTATCTATGCACAACCAAAATGTGCTGAAAAACAACCAGAACTAGTTGAGATTGGGAAAAACCATTTTGCTGCTTGTATTCGTATTTCTGAAATCGACGATCTAGTTGCGATGGGGGAAATGCCAACAAAAGAAACACCAAAGGATGAGCCTGCGGCTTCTTCAACAGGTTCGTAATTTACCTATTTTGAACTTGTGCTTTTCATCAAACTTATGAGATTTCAATAAATAATTTATACCTAATGTAACAATCGATTGGATTTTGGAAATTTATTTCTTGATGGGTTTCATTGAGAGCCATGAGAATAAATATTTAGGCCTTTCACATTCACAAATTCTTTCAAACCATATTTTGATAATTCTCTCCCAATTCCACTCTTTTTAACTCCACCAAATGGCATTCTCGGGTCTGATTTTACAAAACAATTTACAAAAACACTTCCCACATCAAGTTTCATTGCAATTTGTTTAGCTCGTTTTTCATCCTTACTCCAAACAGATCCTCCTAATCCAAATTCTGTTGCATTAGCAATTTTAATTGCTTCTTCATCTGTACTAAAAGGTATCAATGGAGCTACTGGTCCAAAAACTTCTTCCTTTACAATTCTCATATCGGAATTTACATTCGAAACTACAGCAGGAGTGACATAATAACCCGGGATATCCAATATTTCACCACCTGTAAGAAAATTTGCATTTCCAATTTTAGCATCATCTATTTGATTTTTAATCAGTTGAAACTCACCATTATTCGCCATAGGGCCAATATCAATTTCAGGGTCCATAGGATCGCCAATTTTCAAATTACCAATTGCTTCTGCAAACCTCTTACCAAACTCCTCTATAATAGAAGAATGAACGATAAATCTCTTTGCAGCAATACAACTTTGGCCATTGTTCTGAGTACGACCAATTACCGCATTTTTCACTACGAAATCTAGATCTATATCTTCGCACACAACAAATGGATCAGAGCCTCCTAATTCTAACACTACTTTCTTAAGATGTTTACCCGCAAATTCAGCGATTTTAGCTCCAACTTCAGTGCTACCAGTTAATGAAAGTCCTTTGATAATATCTGATTCTATTACTTTGTACACGTTTTCATGGTTTGATAATATAGTGGTGAAAACACCCTTTGGAAATCCAGCCTTGGTAAATACCTCCTCTATGGCCAATGCACAACCTGGAACATCGTTAGAATGTTTCAAGAAGGTAGTATTACCGACTATTACCGAGGGAATGGCAAAACGAAATACCTGCCAAAAGGGGAAATTCCAAGGCATTATTGATAATATTACACCCAGTGGCTGAAATATTACTCTATGCTCTTTTCCATCAGCCTGAACAATTTCATCTTCCAACCAGTTTTCAACATTATCTGCATATACTTCACACGTCCAAGCACATTTTTCAACCTCCGCTATTGCTTGCTTTATTGGTTTACCCATTTCTGTAACCATTATTTTCGCGTATCGTTCCTTTTCAGTTCTAAGAACATTAGCTGCATTTCGGAATAATTTGCATCTTTCTTCTAAATCTGTATCCTTCCATGATTCAAATGCTTGTTGAGATTGTTTGAGATACCGAAAAATTGTTTCATGACTCATATATTCATATTCTTGATTCACTCCCTCTGATGAAGGATTTATCGATATTATCTTCATATAAAAATACAAGTTGTGAATACTTTAAGTTATCATGTATAATTTTGTGAAATTGTTAATAATATCCTCAAATATTTGATGATTCAATATATGCATTACCGCTATGAATTTCAATTTTCTAAATATGAAATGCAAAGGAAGTATTCTCGGATATTCAAAATAAATTGCACTGTGGATCGAAAAGAAAGATTTGCTTATACAAACCATATCTCTAGGTAATGCTAGTCTCCTCAATCCTGTGTTTGAATTGATTATTGCTTTTGTGATTTGGTGATATAACTCTCCAATAAACAATGGCTGCCAATGGAGGTGTAACAAGTAATTTTATAAAAACCAAAAAGCTTGCTAATGTAAAAAGAAAATTAAGGATCCCATAGATATAAAGTAATTCTGATGTATATTGATGGCGTTGATCATCAAACACGCTCCCAAATCCAAAGGAATAAACCATCAAACCGAAATTACTAATCAACAAGCCTCTAAGAATTACCTGAATAAAAGTTAAATTTTGGTAGTCGCTAGTATCAACTTCTTCCACAATAAATTGATCAAATAAATAATCTGACAAGATATTATTTGGTATATATCCAGCCGATGCCCTCCATGCAAGGGAACCAATTAGGAAAATAAAACTCCCTAAACTAATTAATATCAATCCAATATGTTGATTTTCAGATTCAGTTATTCTAAAAATTTTAAAGTTAGATTGATTAAAGGTTTTTAAGATAAGCAATATACTGCTAATGATGAATATTAAAGTAAAACAAAGTAAATCAAGGACCATTGAAATGTCTAACAAAATCGTAACTTGGGGAGTCACACTTCTATCGATAACCATAATAAAAAACAAAAACATAAACGCATTTTGGATTAAAAGAAAAAATAGAATAAGCTTGAAGATTTGATTAATCGGTGGATTGATATCTCCCATTAGAAATATATTTGGATTTTGAATTTAAATTATACATCACCTTTATATTTTTTATTCTATTTTTCCTGTATAATTTATGAATCGAGCCAAATTCGAATTTAATTTGTTTGCTGTTAGATCTTTATTAATTACAAAATAACGAATTAGATATCAAGGAATAAGTATGATCATATCAATTTCAACACTCGCTCCCTTAGGGAGTGCTGATACCTCAACAGTTGATCTTGCTGGGGGTGAATCTCCAAAATATGAACCATATAACTCATTGATTTTCCCAAAATTACCAAGATCAGTAACATAGATTGTAGTTTTTACGGCATTATCTAGTGAAGTGCCTGCCGCTTTGGCAACTGCTTTTAGGTTATTCATAATTTGATGTACTTCTTCATCAAGAGATGAGGTCATCATATTCCCAGATGATGGATCTAAGGGGATTTGTCCCGCTGTGAACAATAGATTTCCCACTTTTACTGCTTGTGAATAGGGACCAATTGCAGCTGGTGCATCGGAAGTGCTAATTATTTCCTTCATAATTAAACTAATTTCATTCAGAAAATAAGATTTTTGTTAATCTAGATAAATTACGCTGATTTTAACGTATTTACTAGCCTCTTGTTTTAGTTTACTTAAACTTAGGCGAGTTACAAAAATTGGTGAATCAAAAATATGATTATTTCAAAATAGATTTTGAGTCTCATGTTAGATTTCACAAGCAAATTTTAAAGCATCTCCCATGAATTGGTTGATATGGACCCGGAATTAGTCAGCATTAGTCTTATTCTGATGAGTTATCTAATAGGCTCGCTACCCCCATCTTATATTATTGGAAAAATATTTTTCAAAACAGACATCCGAACTCAGGGAAGTGGTAATGTGGGAGGTGCTAATTCCATAAGATTGTTTGGTAAAAAAGTAGGTGCTTTTGTAGCACTATTTGATGTTTTCAAGGGAACAGTCGCTGTTTTGGTGACTGAAATGTACATAGATCAAGGAACAACTGAGGTTGGTTTCTTTGCTCGTGAAGAGAATATTATTGCCATAGCTGCTTTTGCTGTAGTATTTGGACATTGTTATTCTGTATTTCTCAAATTTAAAGGGGGAAAAGGTGGTGCAACAACAGGTGGAATATTAATTGCTATCATCCCTTACGGATTCCTAATAATTATGATATTTTGGGTAACAATCGTTATCTCCACTCGATTTACATCTCTAGCAAATCTCACTATTGCAATAGCATTACCACTAGTTTTTGATCTTATGAGTGACATTAATTCATACTTCGCTCTTGGGTGGTCTTTAGCCGCTTTGCTTTGGTTTAAACATCGAGAAAATGTTGGACGATTATTAAGGGGTGAAGAACGAAAATTTGGTCAGAAGGAAGCTGTAGTTTAATTATCTATTCGTTTTTACCTTTATCTGAAGAACTCTTTTCTGATTTTACAGGTTTGTCTTCTTTAGTGACAGTCACTTCAATAGATTTTGATAAATTATCTTCGTCGTAAGGTTCAAAAACTGCTTCCAGCGAGTCTTCTAACCGATTAACTTCATCCTCATCCAATATGATTTCCGAATAATCAAGCATATTCTCTTCAACAATTATTCTCTTTCGAGAGTCTCTTGCTATCCTCATTATTTGCAAAATCCGAGTAGGCAGAGGTAATCCAGCAATAATTGCTCGCAATTTTGCTACTCCAGTCTCATCAGAAACAAATTTGACGTGAGGTCTTGTATTTCGAAATTCTTTGAAAAGTTTATTAGTCTCAAATCGGGTTGCAAAATCCAGCTTTCCTCCAAGTTGTTCAAGATTAAAAATTGAAATGAATGCTTTTTCTGCTTCGAAAACACCATCTTTGTTTAAACTCGTCGTGTCTACTACGCTTTCACTAATAACATCCTCAATTCGTAAATTATCTAAATCACCTGATTCTCCACCGATTGTCTCAGATACAAAAACCGAAATTCCTTGAGAATGAATGACATCAAACAAATCAGAGGCAGAAGCGTCAAATTCGTCCGTTATGCTATCCTTGAAACTTGCTATTAACAAATCAGCTAAAGCTATTGGAATGATCTCAAGCCTTTTTTGGGAAACTTCGCTAAACGGAAGATCCAATTCCCGTATTCTGGGTTTATTATCAAGAATAATGATTGGGTTCTTCGGCGCTCGTATTTTATATGCAATTTGATAGATAAATTCTGCTGCATTATACTGAACTCTTGAATTTTCAAATACTTCAGGAAGTAATGTAATTACAGGAGGTTTGAGATTAAATTCCTTAGCTAATATATCCAACGTAACTGTAGTTGCTCCTAAACCGGTACCACCAGATCCTGTTGCTACGAACAGTAAACCTTCGAAAGTTTTGCCTAGCAATTTCCCAAGCTTATCAGTAATTTCTTCCGTGGACTTCCTAACATCTTTAGTTGCAACATCAAGTTTTTTTGCGTAGCCATCTTTTGAGTCAGGAATGGACACTGTTAACTCAAAATTTTTTCGACTTATTTCATCAACAAGTTCAGTCGTAATAAGTAAGCTTTTGATCTTAACATCGGCTGCTTTAAGATTTTTAATGATACCAATCCCAATTTCCATCCCTGTATCTCCACAGGATATTATGGCAACTTCTAACGATTCTTTACTAATATGTAAAAATTTCTTCCAGCGAGACATCTTTAGATACCTCCAAGTTTAGATATTATCCAAATCAAGACAGGAGCGCCTCTTGACACATAGAAAATTAACAATGCTCCAATTTGAATTAATCTTATTGGATTTACGGGTGACTGCTTCATTGAATAAATGTAATTTCGGAGCATATACAATACATGTGTTTCATTCGAAATGGTCTGATCTCTTTTCAAAGCTACGTCAGTTATCTCGTCAAACAGAAAAGGATCTAATTCCGTCAATGCTTTTATTTTAAATTTCCTAATTGCCCAATAAATTCTCCCAATAGGTAGTATTACTGCTCCAAATGCAGCAAGAAGGGCTAATCCTAATCCTATTATCATGAAAAGTGTCAAGCCGGTTTCATCTCCCCTAATTTGAGGTAAATTATCAATACTAAGTAATAATGGCCCAAAAATAAGAAATATTAATCCGTTAATAACAACAGTTGAAGAACCAAGACCAATTAATGGTATATCGCCCATCGATCTAATTGACAAACCTGGAGTATCAGAAAGAACAGAGACTACTTCATAATTCTTCTTTGAAAGAATAGTTTCATGACCTTCCGTATAACCCCTTGTTCGTTCTGTGATTTTTACCAGGAGTTTATCATATATTCTAGTGTTACGTGATACATATCGGTAAGATACCAAAGATATGTAA
This sequence comes from Candidatus Heimdallarchaeota archaeon, assembly GCA_021399405.1. Next base: position 10,291 of record JAAFKL010000362.1, read on the forward strand.
ATCATTAATGATATTCCAAAATGACCAACAAATAACGCTACAAGCCATAAAAATGTAATAAGACCGCTGTATCTAAGGCTAGATCCTTCAAATAGGGTTATTGAAATTAATTCAATATCTAAAATTAATGCTATTAGAAATGAGATTGATAAATATTTCTTGCTCCACTGAATTTGATAAGCTTCATTCAATGGTTTTTCAATTTCTTCGACCAACCATGTATTCGTTTTTGTGTCTAACATATTATTGTACATGGTATAAATAATTTTCAAATAAACGGGTGCAGCAGCTAATCCAAGAAATATAAATAGTAGAAGTATTACGCTCACGGCAGTTTTGTGAAATACAATCCCAGTTTGGAGAATAATAAATAAAGTTGGACTAGCGAATATGATTATTAATCCAATCATTTTTGCAATCATTTGCCAGTTTTGGTGCAAAACTGCATTCATGGGGAGTGTAGAGAGGGCTTTGGGTAATTTCCTTAAATTCCTGAAAGGATTCTCAATAATTGAGATCAAAGATAAATATTGTGGATCCAATCCTTGAGGTAAATCATCCTGATTATCTTCAAGAAATGGTTCGAAACTAAA
>JAAFKL010000363.1 GCA_021399405.1 Candidatus Heimdallarchaeota archaeon
CACTCTATTTTTTTAATTAATAACGATATCTTGTGGAAAATTTTATGTGATTAATAACTGCGGTTAGCTCGGCCTATACGTAAATTTGAATTTGTTGCTTGTAATTGCAATATCATTCCTTAGTTATCTTCTTCCTCAACTGTTGTATCGACAATTTTTCCTTCAATTTCGGGATAGCTCGGTGCTTCCAATCCTTCCCTTGGTACAAAGATTGGCTCAGATGAACCCAGTAAGCCTGCAAGGAAATTTACTGCTGCTTCTTGAGCAGTTAACCTGACTTCAAGCCACTTATCCGATAAAGAAGCAAGCACTTCCTGCATCTGGTTTAATGTTTTAAAACCAGTGTGACTAATATCATCATCTTGAGTAACCACGCTTAATTTTGGTTTTATTTCTGCCCATTGTTCTTGGGTAACAATGAGAGAACGGGTATTGAATTCAACATCTCCAAATTTAATTGAATTATCTGTAATTCGAGCTTTGCTCTTTTCGCCCCCTCCAATTTCAAAATTGAATCCACCTTCTTTAGATTCAAAAGGCCTATTAAATCCTAATAACAAGATCTCATTTGTTCTTCTGTAATCATATTTTTCTAAATCAACAGGGAATAATATTAATCCTTTAGATGGACTCCATTTGCCCCTTGTTGATGGTAGAGACAATCCATTTTTATCAACACGCCAAGCTTCGGAAAAATCTTCTGCTTTTAAGGTTGAAAGTATGTGATTCAAAGTGTAGTACGGTTTTTCTATTCCTGTCCTAACACGTTTTCCCAATGCATGAGCTTTCTGTTGAACAGATCCATTTTCAATTACTGTAATCTGATTATTTGCAATGGGAATAATATCCACTGTCTCGTTTAAAATTTTTAGTTTCTCATTTTCGGCCAATCTCACCGCTTGTTGGTGTTCAATATTAATTTTATCCTTACGCTTTCCTTTACGTTTATGACGTCGTCGATCTCGTTTTCTTTCTTCTGCTCCAAAATATTTTCGAACACTATCTGCGAATTCATCCTTTGAATCTTCATCAGTTCTCATTTCTTCAGGAATAATGGATTTAATCCCCCACATCATACCTGCCCCAAAATAGCCAAGAATAATAAGCAACCAGAGGCGAGATTCTAAAATTTCGAACAAGAAAGCTACCATGATGAAGAATACGCTCTTAAACATTGAAAGTGGAACTGCAAATTTGTTTGCCATCTCAGTCTGGATAAATAGAGTCAATACAGGGAGATTCTCTTTACTGTTTTTCTGTAACTGAACAGTTTCGTAAATCATAGGACTCAAAATAAGAAACTCAAGATACTGCCAATACCATTCTCCTTCTAAGTTAACAATATTTATAATAATTAAAAATAAAACTGCACCCCTCCAAATCGCGTGAAGTCTGTCATTGTTTTCAAGATCCATAAGACCAAAAAATTTTTCCTCATTATAGGGTGGAACCCAAACCAGAGCCACAGGCAAAAGAGCGATAAATTCTACTTGTTTCAATGATAATGAATATGTGTCATAAACAAGTGTACTACTCTCTCTTGTAAAGGTAAAAATAGCTAACCATACCATTACAAAAATCGCTACTGCACCACGTTGAACCGGATTACGATTTACACGTGAGTGTCTCAGCTGATATGCAGCTAAAGTGCCAGATAGGAACATAGTTGCTGTAAAATAATATTTATCGTCATCTAATGAAGTGAAAATACCGAAAATTATCCATGCAAATATACTCAATCCTGCAAGGCCTGCGAAGGGTGGTTTAATTTCTCCAAGATCCTGCGATTTCTGGTCTTTTACCATAGTCATGGAAAATAAGTGCAGGATTATAGATTTTGCCTTGATTTAATGCAAAATTCTCAGTTTTCAATTAATACATCATATTTTTTTCGCTACATTCTTGGTTTAATAAAATTATGAATTTGCCTTCTGAACCTTCAATTGTAGATATATTTTGGAATTTTTGATTCGTTACACTAACAAGGGTAACAGCATTTATATATATGTACCACTATAGTAGTAGTATGAACGCAGTTTTACTACAATTACAAAAACCTCATGCTTCAATGGCCAAATTAGAATTTTTACAATTAATAGAATCAAACTTGGATCTTGAAATCAGCGAAAAAGAACTACATGATGACTATGAACTTTGGAGCCACCCAATGCTGGTTGAATATTTCGTATTGCTCATGGAACAACAACTTCAAAATGACTCCGAAGATGGTTTTCGAGACTTACAATCAACTATCGATTAAAAATAATTAAGTCTGTACCTGTTTTTGTCTCCTTTTATAATTTACAATTAATAAGCTGAATAATCCAACAAGTGGCAATTTGAGATCAACGCTGACTGGTAATGATGGTATATTGCTGCTGCTTATGCTTTGTGTCACTGTAGTTGTAATTATTGCACGTGAATCGGTTAGAGACGAAGTTGTTTGGTTACTATCCCAACAAACACCAGGATTTGAGTTAGGATCCACAGTGGTGTAAGTTGAGCTTAATGAAATATCATCCAAACAATTGTAAACTTCTTCATACCCGGATTGAGCAGTGTCTTGATAAATCTCTATAAACGAAATGGTAACAGGTTCAAATGATGAAAATGGACTTTGAGGATGTGCCATCGCGGTCTGGACGTCATTTGTTACATTTCTATCAACAAGTGTCCATTCTAGTTGGGGAATGTCAATATCAACATGATAATAGTGTTCATTATTGTAGCTTTGCCAGACATTGAAACTATTCCTCATATAATCTATCATCATTATATTGGAATCTGCATCAAATAATTGGAGACGGATTACAGGTTTTCGATCAGTGGTGAAAATCGCATAGGAAAGGAAACTAGCTTGGTCAAAAGAAATTTGTAATAGTTGGGCAATTGAACTGGGAGTTGAGTCCGTGGGTGTTGATTTGAATAGTAGCCCTTGATTACCATTATATCTAGCGATATTGTCATTTTGAATTATTGCATCCGTAGCCTGTATATTTATGTTGAAACCGGAATTACTCAGAGTTAATCCTTCAAATTCATAATGGATGTTAGTATGCGTTCCTTTAGCACTTCCGACATTTAAAATAAAAATAAAAATAAGTAGAGATTCCTTCCACCGCACATCTTCGCTGTTGGTAAGTTAATAAAAAAGTTAAGCTTAAATTTGGCTAATATGGATATAATGACTTTTCGATTTCTCAAAGTAAATACAGATTGACTAATTCATTATTTATTAATTGATTTATAACACTAAAACTATACATTTGATATCAATGGTTTGAGTGTTTGCAATCAAGGATTTCGAATAGTCGAAAAAAATACCTAGAGGAATAAATGACTTCTAAATCAACTAATGAGCTGTGTTTAGAGCCAGTTAACCGTAATTAAATGGTTTCATACTTAATTGTAGAAAATACAAACGAGTTTTATGACTTTCAAATAGTAAGTCAGTTAGGAACAACTTATAGTTTATATTATATAGTGCAATACTTTATTTAGGAAAGTGGTAGTTAAAAGCTTGGATTTTCCCAATCCTCTAAACTATCACAAAAAGGAGAATGAAATTTAAAATGAGTACAACTTCAGCAACTAACAAACCAACTGTCCTAAATGAATCTAATTTTGATGAATTCGTGGAGAAAACGCCAATTGTAATAGTTGATTTTTGGGCAGAATGGTGTGGTCCTTGCAAAATGGTCGGTCCAATTCTTGATGAATTAGCTGGTGAATATGAAGGAAAAGTATGGGTTGGCAAAGTCGACACCGATGCCAATCGTCAAATTGCTATGAAGTATGGAGCTTCTAGCATTCCAACTTTCTGGGCCTTCAAAGAAGGAATTCCCGTCGGAAGATTTGTTGGTGCACAACCCAAAAAAGCATTTGTTGATGTTTTCAAGCAATTAATTGAACTTGACATGGACACTGTCCGCGAAGAGATGGAAAAACAAGAAAAAGGCAATTAAAATATATTTTCGTTTATTTAAAAGTCAAAAAAAATGAAATGATTTGTAGCCAAAATCCTTATATTAAGCACACGAATAATTTATAGATGTCAAAGAAATCACCATCGCAGAGCGAATTAGATAAAAAAAACGCGGACGCTTCGAATCCCTTTGGAAAAGGGAAAGAGCAAATGAAGAAAAAAGATAAGAAAAAAAAGCAAAAAGCAAACCGTAGATAATTTAAATCTGTTTTTCGTACAGACAAATTAATGATGAATAATTAGCTGTAATTCTAATTGATTTAATCAACGACAAAAATACAATCATCGATGGACACCTGTTCATTTTAGTTAGAAATGATTGTACAATTAGATTAAGTTTAACTTTAATGTGTAATGTTTTTCGTATTTGAATTCAAATTATAAAAATTTTTCTAGATTTAAAAAAGCTGATTTCAGAAAAAGCTTATAAATAAGTTATAGGTATTTATCTCAATGGCTAGGGGAATAAACTTGATATTGTTCATTTGTCTTGTTGGCAGTTTGATGATATCACCTTCAGTTAAAGCAAGTATTCCAAATGATCCGGAATACGGTAAGCAATGGATTTTTGACAAACATAACATTTCCAGTGTATGGGAATATGGGTATGATTTCAGAACAACAGAGAATGCAGTTGGATTATGTATCCCAGGGGCAGCATTATACTCAAATCATAGTGGAGATCTAGATATTACGGAAAGAAAGAGCTTTGTGCGATATACAAACGGTACGGACCTCCCGTATCCAGAAACAGATGAATCAATATTAAACGCAGCTTCAATAATGGCTTCACTTGCAGTCTCAACAATAAATAATAGCATTGGAATTGCAGGAGTTGTTAACACTCCATTCTACAGTGCTTGGACTGGAGGAAACAATAGCACAAGCTTTGCCAATTCATTAAATGATGCAATTGAATGGTGTGCTAGCAAAGGAAAAGTTGTAATTACAATGGGTCTTTTCGGATCGTTTGGAACATATTACACGAGTTCTGAAGCTACAAAATTAACGAATACAATAATCGATCTCTATAATTCCGATAATGTGTTATTTTTTGCCATGTCTGGTAATGTAGTGGAACCAATCAACAGCACTGCAGTTCCACAAACATTAGATAAGGTACGAACTATAAGTAAATCTAACCCAGATGGTTCTCATGATACAGGAACAAGAGGTGATAATTTATTTTTAGCGGCACCAGGTCAAAATTTATTGTCATACAATCAGAATACTGAGACATTCGATTTTAATTGGGGTGGATCTAGCGGTGCAGTAGCAATAGCAGGTGCCTCTGCCGCATTACTATGGAATCAATTTCCATGGGCATCAAATGCGCAAATTGAGGAAGCTTTAAAGCAAGGGGCAACTGATATTGAGGATGAAGGATGGGATGACAAAACAGGATATGGTTTACTAAATGTTGCTGCAGCAAGAGAGTATTTGGTTAATTTCGTACCAAGTCCGACACCTACTACAAGCACATCTTCTTCAACTACGACAACCACTACAACCACTACAACAACATCAACAACTACTACAACTAGTACATCTGAATCATCTTCAGATGATGATTCACCAATATTTGTTGAAATATTCATTGCTTCATTCATTGTGATAATACAAATCAAGAAACGTACTAAATCCAAATGATATATGTTGAATTAACGATACTAGCCATGCAAATTTTCAAACATTATTTTAACTTAGATTTTTCTGTTTAATTTTATTTCTAAGCAAATTCATTGATATCAGAGATATTAAGCCCAAAAACAAATTAAATGAAGCTGCTTCCGCAGATGTATTTTCTTCACCGTTGGAGTTATCAGCAATTGAGGAACTAGTTGAATCAGAATTAGTTGAATCAGAATTAGTTGAATCAGTATTAGTTGAAACAGAACTAGTTATAGTATTCGTAGAATCAGTGTTTGTTGTAGTGCTGGTTGAATCGGAATTAGTAGGAGTGTTATTCACAATCAAAGTAATAGTTATTGAAACTCCATCAGTTAACCAACTTTCCCCTATCTCATTAACAGCTGAAACAAAATAGTAGTATGTGGAATCTAAAGCTACAGAAAAGTCAACAAATCCTTGTGTACTTGTATTTGTTCCAATTGGTGTAATGGGTGGGAATGCTAAATTTTCGACTCTATAGACGTTATAGTATAATATCTCTCTAAGATTATCAGATGTCGGTACATCCCAACCTAGAGTTATGTTAGTACCACCATTTGTGGCTACTAAGTTCAATGGTATATTTGGGGCGCCGGGGAGTTTAACTGTAAGGATTGTAGCATCAATACTTTCACCTTTTGCATTATTTGCTACAACTTTATAGAAATAAGTGGCATTGGTTACAACAGTTGTGTCATTATAGTATTTATTTGCAGTAATCCAACCGGGAGATAGAAAGTTCGTGTCAAAACTCCGGTAAATCGTATAATCCGAAATTGGATCACCACCATCATTATCTGGTACTTCCCATGATATGTTAACCCAACCCACTCCAACTTCTGACATTACATTTTTTACTATTGATGGCGTAGTTGTGGGTGTTGCACTTAAAGTAACGTAACCACTTACTCCATAACTATTGTTTGCTCGCAGTTTATACCAATATGTTACACCATTATTTGCTGTAGTATCATTATATACATAAGTGGATCCAGACACATTTGCAATCGATGTATATACCCCATCAAATGAAGTGGCTCTATGAACTTCATACTGCACAATTGGAATACCTCCATTATCTGTCGAGGCTTGCCAATTTAATCTTACAGAGTTGTTCCCAGAAGTAATATATGCATTTGTTGGTGTACTTGGTCCTGCAACAGGCATAGCAGATACCACATTTGATTTACCGCTAGTACCGCTACCATTTGTTGCAGTCATATAGAAGTGGTAAGTCTGACCATTTATCAAACTAACAAGATTATTACTTGCATCATAGATATATTGCAACGAATATCCTGCGGGAAAAGTTGCTGTGTTTATGCTAATAGTGTTTAGGTGTACAGGATCACCTGTGGGTGTTGAATTGTAAATGGTGATAAATTGTACTTCTGGATCTACAGTCCATGTAAACAAAACTCTGGCATTATTACCAACTGCAGAATCAATTGTGGGTGTATTGGGAATTCCATTTAAACCTAGATTGTTGATTATTGTTTCTGTTGTTTCGGTTTTATAATCTACCTCATCTAAACTTACAATTGTATTTTGAGTAAAGGTTGAAAGCATGAATAAACTAACAGTAAATATACTTAGAAAAATTAATAAATTTTTATTCAATTATTTTGCTCCGGTGTGTTAATTTTCGATGATTTTGGCTCATTTATAACCATACTCAAATGAAACTCTATTTACATTCAAATTGAGCTATAATTCCAATTAATTCAATTTTAGGAATTTTTTCCCCTTCTTAGTAAAAGAGTATACACATATGACCAAAATTTTATCGTTTTCTAAATATTAAAAATCATAATTACTGGTTGTTTCCAATAGTTCCCCTCTTAATTAAATATACTGCAATTATAATTACTATTACAAAACTCACTAACCAATTTACTGGATCAAAAGCTTCAGGTACATAATCTTTCAACGTGTCCAGTTTCTCACTACCAACATATGCGATAAAAAATGCATATGGAATGGCAGTGATAAATGTGATTAAGAGATAAGGGGTTCGTTTAAGTTTTACAAAGCCTGAACTAATACTCAGAATATCATTTGGCGTAAAAGGAAAAATTCTAAAAATAATAAGTGCTTTTATTCCATCATTATCAAGCCTATCCTGGTATTTTTGCAACACGGGGTGCTTTCGTCTTTCCTCCAGTCCAAATCTTCCATAATATCCACCTTCATAACCTAATACGGCAGCACCAAACAAGCCAATTAAATTGATAATTCCACCGATATAAATTCCGAAAACTAATCCTGCGTATAACATCACTATTTCTTTTGGAAAAGAAAGCAAGAATACTTCTAAAATTAATATGCCTAATATCAGAATTACTAGTATAGTCGAATCATAGTTCTCAAGGAATGAAACAACATCAACCATAATACGTTATGATATGTGTTACAAGTTAAATTATGTCATTGCTCAACTAAATTACCACAATCTTGAATGATTACTTTTGTAAAATAAATCTGCGAATTTGATGAAGCACTCTTGAGCCAATAATTATCACTGTCAATAAAATTAGATTGAAAGGAGCGTCAATGCTTAATTTAGATACAGACTCATTAGGTAAAAACAATATCTCACCCCAATTTTTGGGTAGGGATTGATAGCTAAAAGCCGCCACTCCTTCTTCGAATGTAATGCCGACACCATATGATGGGTCAGTAGTATTTTCAAAAGTTCCACCTTGACCCGCTATCGTAATATTACCGTCTGGAACTAATTGTAATAATTCATTTAGAAACACAAAGCCCGGTCGACTTGTTTCGTTCGATACACCTGAAGGATAGCTTCTCGGACCATAATCTGCTGTACAAATTTCTCCGGAATTTTCTATATCATGAATCTCGCTAAAATAAATTGTCAATATTGCAAACCATGTTATGAAAAACTAACTATTTCTGTATTGACAAATATGGAGATATGGAGAATCAGAGAATTTCACTTACAATGTACCGTCTAAGCAGTTTTTAATAGATAAGTGTATAGTTTTATCAAGTGAAACATACTTTTGCCATACAAGTCCCGATTAATTGGGATAAAATGTCTCGATCACAGCATTTGAGATACCATCGTATGCAAAAGCGAGATTCAAACATCGTTAAAAAATATCTTGGAATAATCAAGAAAGAACATGGTAACCTCGTAACATTATCAAAACGTGACAAATACCAAATTGATACTGGTTTGTTAGATCGATTAACTTTGACTACTAAAAATAGAAGAAAAGTAATATACGATCTTAAGGCCAAACATTCTCGAATATCCACTGATGAGTTACAAGAATGTCGAGAGAGTGCAGTTAGTACTTACAAATCATACCTTGAACTATCAAAAATACAAAACGCTAAATTATCCATTGATAAGCCTGCAAAAGAACAAGGAATATTTTCACGAACTATTTTATATAATGGAGGGACGAGAGGACGGTTCAGTATCAATACTGTTGTCCTTTCGGTCAGAGATTCGATGGATACCAACTGGTCAATTGTTAATGGCGTAAAAAAGAAAGTAAAACATGACAGGTTGAGAATTCCCCTGAAACTGAGCAAATATCATGTAGAACAGATTTCCAGAGGTGATATTGCTTCACTAAGATTCTCTGCAAGGGATGGAATGTATTATGCCAATTTTTCCATCAATTCACAAGTTGAAACTCAAGATCTAAAAGGAAAACCAAAGGCAGTGATGGGAATTGATCTTGGAATGAAAAAGACTGCATTTTCCGCAGTGATGACTGATACTGGTATTCAACATAGGAAAACTTGGCATTCAGACGATAAATTCAAAGAATTGTCTAGATTGGAAGAGGAAATAGCAAGTTTACAACGAGAATATTATCATCGGATCAATAATTCAATCCCCAGGGGTAATATTTCAAAGAAACTAAAAGAACTTAAAAACAGTAGAAAGATAATTTCATTGGAATATGATCGCTTATTAGTAAAAGAATTAGTGGAACATATCCAGGATTTAACTCAAACATTCAATTTACAGATAGGAATCGGTAAATTGAAAGGGATCCGTAGAAACGGAAGAAAAGGCAATGGTAAAGGCAAAAAATTCA
>JAAFKL010000364.1 GCA_021399405.1 Candidatus Heimdallarchaeota archaeon
AGTTTCGCAGGAAGAGATATATTATCATTAAAAGACTTTGAGAGAAATGAGTTCATGCATGTGTTTGAAACTGCAGCAGAACTTGAACCAATTGCCAGGAGCAGAACAAGATCAGATTTATTAGAGGGCAAAATCCTTCTTCCGGCTTTTTATCAACCCAGCACCCGTACAAGATTGGCACATGAAACAGCCATGCTTAGATTGGGTGGACATGTTCACGGATTTTCCGATTCGAAAAACACCCGAGCTGGAGATTTCTATCAAGAGAGCATAAAAGACACTGTTAAAATGTTGGAATACTATGGCGATGTTATTGTCATGAGACATTTCAAACAAGGAGCACCTGCTGAAGCAGCTAAGTGGGCTTCAGTTCCAATACTAAATGCAGGTGATGGATGGGGTGAACATCCAACCCAAGTACTTACTGATCTATACACTATTCTACAAGAAAAAGGCACTTTGGATGGAATTAATATTCTTGCAGTAGGTGATATGAGGATGCGAACTATGCATAGTATAAGCTACGCAGCGAGTCAATTTGATATTGAAATATCTTATGTTTCTCCTCCCGATATGTCATTAACTGATGAATTCAAGAAAGAACTCGGTGCACGAGGAAATGTATTCCAAGAATATGACTCTGTTCATGATTGCTTACCACAAGCAGATGTTATCTATATGGAGCCAGTAGTACAACCAGACTATACAATTTCAAGAGAAGATGTACCCGATGACTATGGTCTAACTCCAAAGGAGTATATAATTAATCTAAAACTGCTGAATGAAAAAGCAAAATCAGATGCTATTGTTTTACATTCCTTACCCAGAATGGATGAATTGACCACTGATGTTGATAACTCAAAATATGCAAGATATTGGGAAGAAGCGTTCAATGGAGTAGTCATGAGAATGTCTCTACTTTCATTAGTGCTTGGCGCAATGGAATAATCAATCGACTTTATTTACATCCAATAATAATTCGCTAAACTAGTAATTTATAAAATTAAATTAACAAGGACTCTATATGAGTAATATTGAATTTAAGCAATTAATTGTATATGTTAACAATATGGAAAAAATGGTTGCATTCTATAAAGACATATTAGGTTTAGTCATTGCTTATCCACACGTGGAAAATTACATTAATGAAACATGGGTTGCTTTCAGTACGGGTCCCGTTACATTCGCACTTCATTCAGGAAAGGAAACCTCTATTGTACCTGTCGATGCTCCAAAATACAATTTTGAAGTTGATAATATCCATGAAACAAGACAAAATTTACTGGAGAAGGGAATGAAAATGCAAGAGATCACAAATGCAACCCCTACAAAATTAATATGTTCTGGTAGAGATCCAGAAGGCAATGGATTCTTCATTGAATCAACAACTGATTAAAATCAGATAATGGAATAATTAGGATTTCAAGATGTGATTGTGAAATATCAATCATTCGTAAGTTTTATTTCTCCGGTTAATATGGACAATAACAAGTATAAAGTGTATTAATATGGGATTTAATAAAAATTTATTATCTGAAGAATTTCCCAAATTTCTTCAAGGGCCTTTCTTAAAGGCAACACTAACACTACTCCCTAGTTATGCTGAAAAGGAAATCAAAATTATTGTCCCCTACTTAATTCAAAGCGATATATTGGAAACTATTTTACAAATCCCTGAAAATATCCAAGTTAAGTTATACACTAGAAATAGTGCTGGATATTTACCAAATATAAGACATGGGGCTCAACCTGCTTTAGACACACTTGCAAAAATGCCTAATTTGCAGTTATTCATTAGTAACAAAATCCATGCGAAGATATGGAAAATTGATGACAAATTTGTAATTGTTCATTCCATGAATGGAACCCCTACATCTGAAAATATCAATTTTGAAGCTGGAATCATCTCAATTCAAACAACGGTCATATCAGATGTAGAAAATTATTTCAACCAAGTAGAAGCTGAATCAAATAGGGTAAAATAGGAATAGAGAAAGATGAGGATCTATTCCAAATATACTTATTGCACATGATTATCTGTTGAGAAAAATTTTGTGATAATTGGTAAAATGTTAGTTTTGTCCTTAACTTCTGGAGATATAAGTTCTCCAACACTAGATAAAGCAGTCATTTGAGTTGCATCAAGCATAATTTCTTTAACGAAACTTTCTAACTTTTGAGCTGCGAATAAGGACTGACCCTTAAAAATATAGCAATAAAGGAATTCAGGTGTTGATTTCATTAAAATTGTAAACCCTTTGCTCCTGATACGATCTAATGAATCTTTCTCTGTGAAAATATCAAGAAAGAAACTATTGATAGCAGATAGAAAACCCCCGATTAAATGCTCATGCATCCCTTCAACAGATCCAAACTTGTGTCTTAATTTTACAACTCCTCCTTGACCAATTATTAGAAGCATTATTGGATTTTCAGTGTCTTTAAACTGATAAGTTACAGATTTTGATTGCAAAGGTCTTACCAATCCAATTATATCAGATTGATCTAATCGTTCCTTTAGACTAGCATTTCTCATATCTAATTCCTCCCAGAATGCCAATTGATACTTCAAATCATTATATACATTTGATATGTGATGTGCAATTTGAGTGAGGCCCTTTTCTTCGGCAATACTCTGTGCATTAAGTAAAGTTTCAATAGCATCTGACACATTGTTTTCAATTAAAAAAAGCTTTGATTTTAACAACAAAGCCTCATTTAAAACCCAACTGGATCCATCTTTATGGCCCATCTCTTCTAATCTAGAAACGATTACATTGATTTCTTTTAGAATCTCAATATTTTCATAAATTTGGAGTTCTTCAAGTAGGATCTCACACAACAATTTCATTGCCATCACAGAAAGATGACAATTAACAACTGGCTTCTCTATAATTTTGTTTAATAGATTAGCTGCCTCAAGTTTTGATTTGAAACGTTTACCATTTTTCTTAACAATAGCCTCAGCAAGTTCATACATGAGGGAAACATAATCATCTGGGAATTGTTCAAATTGACTTCGCAAATCATCTAACAAACTTTCAGATTCATCTGCGTTATCCATCACAATCGCTAAAGTAATTAATTCGAATAAAGTATATGCAATTTCGGAGCGATTATTAATTTTCCTTTGGATTAGTAATGCTCGGTGAAGGTGTTCATGTGCGAGATCATATTCACCCTTTTGAGTTAACAAAATTCCATAATTTGATAATGATCTAGCAAAATCTTGCTGTTTAATTTTATCCTCGAGATTGATACTTCGCAATAAGTACTCTTCTGCCAATATTATCTCACCCATCAACAAGTACGAGTAACCTAGATTATTATAAATTAATCCTAAATTATGGTTATCTTCAAGTTCTTCGTAAATCGTTGCAGCAACTTTGTGATTAGAAAGAGTATGAAAATACTCCCCGAGATGACTGTAAACATTTCCCTTAATTTTGTATAATGAAGCCAAAGATAATTTTAATGAATCATTAAGGTCTTTAGTCTCTAGCGTATTTATTAAGAATTCGCACTCTTGAATAGTTTCATCATATTCACCTAATCTCCATTTTGTATATAATTCCTCGATTTTTGCGGAAAGATAATCCTGTGACAAAATTTTATTTTCATCATAGAGTGTAATGGATTCATTTTCAAGTAGATTACGAATTACACTGATAGATTTGGTATACTCCCCTTTTTCTCGATAGATTAAACTTTTTAAGATGATCATTTTCGGAGATTTACTGTTCTCGCTAATCACATTTTCCAGTGCACGATCGTAATCACCTTGATTGATCAAATCATAAATAGAGGAAATACCCATTAATAATTTCTAATTGATTTTGTGTTAAATAATTACACCGCTCAAAAAATGGAGATTCGTCAATTTAAGGAAAATTATGTAAATTATCTTCAATGAATATTATCGACCCTCAATATATACTGAGTTCGGGGTTATTTTTAACTTTGATAAGTTCTGCAACCACTGAGATTGCGATCTCCTCAATTGATCCGTCAGAAATATCAAGTCCGATTGGAGCTTTGATTAAATCGATCAACTCACGAGTAAATCCGTCATCTCGTAACATCTGGAATATTTTTGCGATTTTAGTTTTACTTCCCATCAATCCGATGTATCTGATTCTTTTTTCCAAAACGCTCATTAGTACTTGATAATCAGAGTCAAAAGAATAAGTAGTAACAACTACAAAGACTTTTGGTCCAGATTGTATTTTATCGGCGGTATCAAGAAATGAGCCTTCAACTTTCTTATGTGCATATTCATTAGATTCAAACATTTTAAAATCAGGACGATTTTCATACTGCACAATATAAAAATTTAATGTGTCTAGAATTCTTGTGATTGAGTTCCCTACGTGCCCTCCTCCAAATACATGAACGATATAAGGATCTCCAATTTTTTCTTTGTAAAACCAATCATTATTTTGTTGAAATTCGAAGTCTGAATCTGTATTTTGGTTTTTTATCAGTGTAAGAGAATTAAGATTAATTTTCAAATATTGTGGATCAAGTGTTTCATATGAAACAATAATACTATCAATGGTCTTTAAATCACTCTCAGACAATCGATATAGAATAATCCATTGCTGGCCTGCACAAATTAACCCAGATTGGTTTTCACCATCAGCTTTTTTATTATGAACTTGAGTAATAATTCGATTATCATGATCTTTGCTTTCTAAGATTGTTTTTGCAAGATCAAGAATGTTTGCTTCCATAATTCCACCCCCGATAGTACCAATCCTATCCCCATTTTCATCAAGAAGCATTTTGAAACCCTGTTTACCAGGTGAGCTACCCTCATGATTTCCCACTATTAGTAATATGATATCCAATTTAGACACCAATTTCCTTCTAATTTCCTGCCAAAAATGATAATATTTCATAATAATCCTCCAGAATTTAATTTCTCACTGTTTCAGAAGTACTCTCAGTGGTACCTTTAACAAGAGGCTTGGAATAAAGTCCCAGAAGTGATTTTTCGTGAGTGAGAGGTGTATCAAATCCGATCATAGATAAGGGATTGAATGCCTTGATCGCCTCACGTATGGCGAAATATGCTCCAATTCCATACATCAATGGAGGTTCACCAATTGCTTTTGATTTAAATAATCCGTATTTATTCTCTTGGTTTTCGAGGAAATACCCAATAATTTCTTTTGGTGATGAATTATAATCTGGTATCTTATATGTCGATAAGGCATTTGAGTGTAATCTGCCTTTTTCATCATAAACAATCTCTTCTGAAGTCATCCACCCTATCCCTTGCACAATTCCACCCTCAAGTTGCCCTGTGTCAAGATTTTCATTAAGTATTTTTCCCGAATCATGTACTGCTTTTACTGAATCTATCACATATATCCCTCTAACACAATCTAAGGTTATCTCAATTATTGCAGTTCCATATGTATGATAAGCAAAAGGATGTCCTTTTTCGATAGTATTATCAAATTGGATTATCGGAGTTTTATAGAATCCGTGTTCAGATAGATCAATTCTGTTTTCAAAGGCTTCATATACCAATTTATTCCATGTCAGATCTGTTTTGTTATTACTGAAATATACAAATTCGTCCTTTATCTCGATTTTTTCAATATCATCAGAATTAAGATTTAAAAGTTTAAGACTTAATTGCTTCAACCTCTGTAATAATGATTCACAAGCTAATTGTGTTGCTTTCCCATTGAGATCATGTGTTGAACTAGCTGCAGAAGGGGAGGTGTTGGCAACTCTTGTAGTATTGGTGCTTTCAATTTTTACTCTTGATGGATCGATCGAAAATACCTCTACAGGTACTTGAGCTAAACGAGTATTTACTCCTTGACCCATTTCTACTGCTGCCGTTGATATCCCAACGCTACCATCAAAATAAATATGCACAAGTGAGCCTGCTTGATTCATAGAAGTCTTTGAAAAGCTAATACCAAAACATATTGGCATTAAAGCCAATCCTTTCTTTTTCTGAGAATTTAATTGATTAAATTCATTTACTTTTGCTCGGATATTAGAAAGATCAAATTTACTATCTGCTTCTTCCCAAGTTGTAATAGAGTTGGCATTCTCCGCTATCTGACCATAAGGGAAACTATCTCCAGATTTCAAAAGATTTAATCTCTGGATATCTATTCTATCTTTGTTCAATTTTTCTGCTACATGAGCAATTGCGGCTTCAATTACGAACATACCTTGTGGTCCACCAAAACCACGGAAAGCAGTATTTGGAGGTAAATTTGTTTTACAACTGATTGCAGTTCCTTTAAAATTGGGAAGGAAATATGAGTTATTGGCATGAAACAATGTTCGTTCTAAAACAGCAGGTGATAAATCACAAGCAGCTCCAGCATTTTGATAATATGTTGCTTCAAATGCAAGAATTTTACCTTCCTTAGTTACACCGATTTTGTAGTCTGAACTATAAGGATGTCTTTTTCCGGTCATATACATATCATCGAGACGATGTAGTATAACTTTGACTGGTTTTCTACTAATCCAAGCACCAAGAGCGGCTAAACATGCCCACTGAGTCGCTTGATCTTCTTTTCCACCGAATGCACCACCTAGTCGCTTCACATCCACTTCAACTTGATTCATTGGAATTGCTAAAATATCTGCAGTTGAGCTTTGAGCGGCAGTTGGTCCTTGTGTTGATGAATAGACCTTTACGTGATTATTATCATCAATGTACGAATAAGCAGCTTGTCCTTCAATGTATAAGTGTTCTTGAGCACCTGTACTAGCAGTACCTTCAACAATTACATCACATTCATCCCATGCTTGATCAATATTCCCTATTTCAAAAGTTCGCGGAGGAATAATTAATAAATTCTTTTTGTAAGCTTCTCTGGGATCAGTTATGGGTGTTTTTTCAATGTATGAGATTTTTATTTTGCTTCTAGCTTTACGGGCTAGGAACTCATCTTTGGCAAGAATAAAGGCAATAGGTTGTCCAATAAAATGGACATCTTTACTAGATAGTAATTCTTCATCTGGGATTATCCTACCAATTACATTTTTCCCTGGAATATCTTTCGCAGTAATAATCGCTACAATCCCTTCACTCTCTAAAGCTTCAGAAATATCAAGATCTTTGAATTCCCCATTAGCTATTGATGAAGCAAAAGGCACCCCATAGACTGTACCGTGTAGGTTTGGCATATCATCAATATAGATAGATTCACCCCTAACGTGAGAATATGAATCAATATTTTTCATATCAAAATCTCCTCCATCTGTAATTCATCCGGAAATAGGGTTAAGAAATGTGCGAGAACCAACTGTCGTAATAATAATCGTTTATACTCAACTGAACCTCTGATATCGGAGATAGGTGTTATTTCTTCATCAACTACCTTTAACAATTCACGAACTAATTGATTACTCACTGATTTATTCAATAAGAGATTTGAAGAATTCCTTAGATATTTAGGAACAGGAGCAACACCTCCAGCAGATATATGACAAACATCGATTTGGTTTGATGCATTTAACTCAATATACAAAGCAGAGTTCACACTTGCAATATCAAGATAAGTTCGTTTGGACACTTTTTCAAAATTGAATTTGTAATTACCACGTGGAACCTCAAAAGATAATTCTGTAATTATTTCACCATCGGACTTATCGATCTGTTTGTATCCGAGATAGAAATCTAAAAGATTTACTTCCCGTGTGGATTTGTCTTTTGTCAAAGTGATAATCGGATTGAGTACGAGAAAATAAATCACAGTATCAGCGATTGGTGAGGCATTTACGATGTTTCCACCTAATGTAGCTATGTTACGAATCGGAGTGGATGCGATAAGCGAAAAATCATCAATTATTTTTGGAAATAGTTCTTGAAGAATATCAGAATCCATTAACGTTGAAAAGGTGGTTGAACCTCCAATTCTAATATAATCACCATCGCGCTTGACATAACTCAATTCAGTTTGTTTACCAAGTGGGATCAAATTTTGTTCGACCATGAAATCAGGTTTTTGAACAAAAAGATCAGTCCCGCCCCCTATATAGTGAGATTGTGCATTATCATCTGCTTGTATTCCTTCAAATTCAGAAATTAAAATTTTTAATTTTGATTTTATTTCTAAAAAATAACCTGGAATTACTTCTTTTTCCACAGCAGCGTGCAAATCTAAACCGTTGAAATTAACTAATTGAACGAGGTTATTTGCCGCTTTCTCTATTGACTTATAGCCCGTACACCTACAGACGTTACCATCTAAATTAAGATTAATAGACTTATCTGTTATCGGTTTGTTAGAGATTAAGAGATTCGTGAGTGAAACAATAAAGCCAGGAGTACAAGCACCACATTGGGTACCACCCTCTTTAACCAGATTTTCTTGTACAATTGTTAGTTTGTCAGTGAGATTAATTCCTTCTATTGTAACAACATGTTTTCCAAACACATTACTAACTGGGGTTAAACAGGAGACTATAGATCTATACACCATTTCATCATTTTCATCTATCTGACCGATCAGTACGGTACAAGCACCACAATCTCCTTCTCGGCACCCAATTTTTGTACCGGGCAGGTTCTGCTTATATCTTATAAAATCTAATAAGATGTGATTTGGTGTATATCCGTCTCTTTCAAGATCTGATATTGATATGATTTTATCGTTTAGAAGAAACAATTTCAGATCCTTACTTTGCATATTTCATTCAATTCTTGGTAAATAGTGTTAATAATCAATCGATAGACGAATTAGAAAAATATCGATTTTATTAAAGATTCAAGGATCACTATAGGATATCATCACTTAATTTCGCCATCATAAACTAAATTCACAAATTACTGGTAAATGGTCTGATGCAGAACTACTTATCACAGAACAGCTTTCTGGACTAATTAAAGAGCTGTGAAAAATATAATCAATTCTTTGACGAGGTTCATCATTTGGCCATGTGTATCCATTTGATAATCCATTGTATTCCTTCCAAGTATCATTGAGTTTGGATGATATAACATCAATTTCTTGCCA
>JAAFKL010000007.1 GCA_021399405.1 Candidatus Heimdallarchaeota archaeon
AATACCAAGGATCTCAAACATGTAACAAATCTGATTGATGATCAACATAAAACAGCAATGCATAATTGGAGACAGACCAATGATTTTGATGAGCTTAGAAAATCAGAAGCCAATTTACGCAAGAATTACCTGCGATTAATATTTGAATCCAGTAGTAGGTATGGAAATACTGTATTCAAAAGATACCAGGATCCCAAGGGAGATATGGATCCAATGAATATGTTGTTTAATATTGCAGGTGCTCTCATGCGTGCATTTGCAGAGGAATTCTATCCCCTTCCCTCATTCGATGAGAGGATTGGAAAGGATCGTGGATACATATCTCAAAAACATGCTTTTGTCACAATAACTCATCCCAATATCCCATCCCTTGATTTGATCGACATGACAAGGGCACACATGTGGTTTCTTTGCCACCATTTATTTATCTACAGGGTGAATTCTTTTGCTGCCACACGTTACCTGATGATACTACTATTCAAATTCAAATCTTATCTCTATTATATCTATGCTGGAGGAGGACAGGGAAGAAAGATAATAGAGAAAAAATATAATAGCATACTGGATATGGACAAGGACCTGTATGATGTGATCAGATTGGCCAAATATGATCGCGAGACCAATCATGCAGTACACAGAGTGACTCAACTAGAATTACCAGATACAAAAAATAAGCTCTTCGATATGATAAAAGATGAAATTGATGATATCAATATCAATGATAAATTCTATTTAAAAGTGGTAGAACTATTCGAGATAGAGCAGAAAAAAATTGGTACAATCAGGCATCAAGAGATAATGTCTGGATTACCTCAACCATATAACCTTAGAGATATTGTTTTCAATGGGGATAAATATGTACAGAATAATTCTGGGTATCTAGTCGTGGCAGAATTACCCATTCCAAGTAAGAAATCAGCCAAGATCGATTTTGTAATATTCAAAAGAATTCTAAGAAAAACTAGGTATATCTGGATCCCGGTGATTATTCTAGATTTAAAGACTAAAACCGATGGAGCATTTGATTTCAAATCACAAGCTGTGAGGGGGCGACCAGAGCTGAAGCAACCAAAACCAGTGATTAAACTGGAACCTGTTGATGAATGGCATATGACAGTCTCTAATGCCATGAATAAACATGCCTCCAACCAGTTGAATACCTATGTGCAAATAATTCGAAAAGAAATGAACGGAATTCTAAGAGAAGTTCAGCATGCACCACTGCAGGGAATTGTAGCTATTAGGGCCGAAAACAATGATCTACGAGATTCGATTCAAAATTTATTGTATTCACTCCCAGAATATCTCCTTGAAAATTATAAAGACCTGGGTGGCTGTTATTTCTATCCTGAGGATGAAGATATCGCAGTTATATTCAAAGACTTTCAAAATATTGAATTGCTGAGAGATCCCAAAGCTGGGAAGAAGAACCAATACATACCTCAATTATCTAGGGCAGAAAAAAATATTACACTCTATGTAACCTGTGCATCGAATATCAATTTTGGAAAGACAGCTGCAAATATTGCTGCTGTATATGACTGTATCAAAACAGTGGTTGAGGATCATGGAGAGATAATTGTACTAGATACTCTTGATGTATATTCTGATTTTACCACAGAAAGAATGAGATTACCCCAGGAATTCCTTGATAAAGTAGAAATTATTCCATTAGATGTCATAGATCCAGATTTAGACATGCTTAGACAAATTAAAAAACCGGTGGTCATAACTGGTTGGGCAGACAGCAAAACAATGATTACTCGTCCCTGGGATAAAGAGCAATTGATATTAGAAAATATAAATACAGAGTATATATATTTAATCGATCGGGCAGTCAAGGGTATAAACACCTCAAAAATATATAATGATCGCTGTATACTACCTTACCGGGAATATAGTAAGAGGAAAAATTACATCTCCAAAATCATTTATAATTTACCTGTACCACCCAAGAAAATCAAAAAACCCCTGTACGATGATGTCCGGGTTATTATCGGTGAAAAAGCAGAGATCACAATCTGTCCTGCATTGACAGGGATTGCAATGAAATTTGAGAAAACGGATAGAAGAAAGAAAATTGATAGTAACCGCAATTTATCTCTGATTAAACTGGAAGAAGTATATGATTTAATTGCTCATATGAGAACTGAGTATTCTCTTGAGAAATTAACTTTCGATTATTCTTCACTGGGTGAAAGAGAAGAGCTAATTCAGCTATTCCATCTACCACTTGTAAAAGAAAAGAAGAAAAAAGAAGTAAACCGAGAATTTAGGTCTCGCAATCCATTCAAGAGAATAGTAAAAATGTATCAGAGAACATACAGGGTACCGTATAGTAATGAATTCGGGAGAAGAACTCTGGTAGTAGAAGCATTAGATGATGTCAAGGTGTTTATTGAAGCCAAAGAAGACCTAAATTATATCCTTGAGGATTTCGAAGATAATATTAATTATAATATAATGCAATCATTGATTTTATCAGAGACTCGTTTGGGACTAAATTTATTGCCTTTAATTGAGGACCACAGGTATAATTTTTACAAGACTTATTGTATGCTTGATATGAATTATGAGAAATTTAAGGAAAACACCAACTGGTACAATTTGTTATTTCTTGCATTGAGATCAATATACCCCTTACGAGATAATCATCTGATACAACTATGGAGACAATTCAGTACCTGGATGCTATATACTCTTGGTTACGAGATGCGATCCAATATAAAATACATATTCAATATCGCAAATATCTGGAGACAGTTAGAATCCCGGTGTCATTACTACCTATCACTGGATGGTGAAGTTATAAGACACATGGAACAGGGAGTAATGGAAATTGGAGATCGATACTCTATCATTCGATTTGAGGATTCCAGGGGTCTATTTGAATTCACAGACCATAATGAACTTAGGGAAGTTCACTGGCAAGTCAGTCATGCAGATGTTGTACTCAGCAATTTTGAATTAAAAGAAATAATCCCAATTTGTAGTGGGTACCTGGGAACCGATAGATATTTGTGGTCGAATGATGACTGGTCTGAAGTAAGAAAGCTAAGGATGCGTGTGGATGAACTGAAGGAATGGAACATAAGGAATATTCAGTTAATTCCCTGCAATTTGGAAGAGATACCCTCGGTGGATCCATACATACCTGAAACCAGAACATTGGACATAACATATGTTGGTTGCAATTTGGAATATAATGATGGAATTGAGATGACAATCTATTCTAAAAAAACAGCTGAGATTTCAGAACAGATATACAAAGTATTTGACAATGTAGAGGAGCTCATGGAGGTACTCAGACACCTTTGGGGAAACATTTCTCATCCTCTTGAAATCGAAAACTATTATTGCAGGATTGAATTCAGGTATGATATTGATTGGGGGGTATTTGTATCACTAAGTAAATATCTAGGAAAAATCGATGTGCCTTTCATACTTGAGGATTTTGAATTTGTAGAGGGAATGGAGAAAATATATTTAAATTGTTATTTGAACCACAATGAAGAGATATGTGAAGAAGGTCATCCCAATTGCTGGATATGGGAGAGCTATAATGAGGATCTAGATTATTATCTATCCGATTATGCCTCTACAGAGGATATCAAGGAGATATTTGACAAGAAAATAATTGAGCTGGAGGATATTGACAAAATCTATTTTCTGAATTTCAAATTTGATGAGAATAGAATATTGTACCAGGAAAATAAGATAATCAAATCACTTCTGAGCAGGCATACGATTAATAGGTACCTGTTACTTGAATATAAGAGCTACGAAAAAGAGGTCACCAAGACACTAGAAGATATTTCTCATGATTCCAGCAATAATACACTAGTACTCACTTTTGTGAATAATATCACCAAGGAGAGTGAAATTGAGTTAATTAGCTATATTGCAGAAAATAAAAGAGAGCAGATGCAGGAGATTCTGTCTATATTTGATGGATTTGATTATCAAGAGGGTATTTATCCTGAGAATGTATTCAAAGAAATAAAAGAAGAATGTGAAAGCTATTTGGAAGAATATCCTCTAGCTGAAATTGATAACTTTGAAATGAAAGATCCCACAATTACAATAAGTGATTTTGATTGTGATGAGGTTGATTATGATCAATACCATCTGCAACTCAAAATAGATGATCAATGGCATAATTATGAAAATAATCCCAATCGTCTTCTAGGTAAAGATGAAGTAATACGTTTGATAGATCAACTATTACAAGAGAAGAAAAAGCCATCTGGCAGAGATATTTTGAGTAATCTTATTGATTACTTCATTGAAATTGATTTAACTGACCATGAAATTATTCCAGATGGGAATATGGAAGATATTGAAGAGATATTATCTGAACTAAAAGAAGAATTATTGAAAAATGAGGATGTTAATTAATGGAATATTTTAGAGTATTAGTTATTGGAGAGAGGGGTGTGGGTAAGACATCTCTAATCCAACGATTCCTTTCTGATACTTTTACTGAAAAATATTACGAGACTAATGAGATACAGTATGTAAAATATCTACTCCCTGGCCTTTCGCAGATTATTGAGGAAGGAGACAACATCATCCCTGCTTTGAAAGTTGTTGCAGAATTTTGGGAAGAGTAGGAAAAGGAGTTTTGTGGAATTGTTACAGATGTAATATCACTATATGTTGTCTGAATAGGACTTTCAATTATTATTATTGGAAAATCGGTATCATACAAAGTGAATATCACAGTTTGTGTCTGTACAGGGAATGATTGATCTACTGAAACTATAGTTAAATTATGGCCTCCAAGGTCTAAATTGTGCCAAATGTACCCACTATCAATATTACTTCCATTAACAACATTATAAAAATATACACTGACAATTTGCCTTTGGCTCAACCTAATCCTCATCATCCATATTGATCAATTTGTCTTTTGTCAGATTGTAATCAGGGATTTCTGATTTTTCTTCGATTTTTTCCAACTTTCACACCTCAATCTTCAATGGTTCCAGCAACTGACTAAAAACAGAAACAAAAGTCTTCATCAGAGCACCGGTATCCACATCCACAACCTTCACTTGATCCGCGGGTACCACCTTGGAATTTTTAATCTGCCCCTTGGGTAGAGCCAGTCCCTCTGGAACCACCACCTTGACAGCCTTCTCCACCTTCACATAATCCAAACGCACACCGCTCCTGAATTCATCCAGAGATCGCCCCGCATTGACCAGCTGTGCCACCACCTGCAAATTCTGCACCCAGGTCTTGTAGTACTCTGGTCTCTTGGTCAAGTTGGATGATATCATCACATCCTCGATCTCAAAATTACTACTTTTTATCCTTATTCTCAACTCCTCAAGTTTCTCCTTGATAAGTGGAACTGCAGCATGCATCTCCACCTTGGTAATTGCCTTACTTAACATAGTAATAATCTCGTTGAATGTGTCTCTAAAAATTTTTGGAGTATTAGATTTCCTACCCATCAGACCCACGATAATTTCTTTTAATTATGTCATTTCCACTGATCATGGTAGCTGTTAAAACAGGAAAATCCCATTTCTAGGTAACAATATCCTTCTAAAATATTCAAGAATTGAATATAAAATGAATCGGGGTACTGCTACAAAAATAAGATACATCAGTCTCTATCCCGACCCGTGCCTGGGACAATTTTTCCCTCACTGTATACTACGGAACCATAGATCTCAATTCCGGTAGTGGTTGCCTCTAGATCATCTAATCTGGCATCATCAGATGAAGTTATCATTTCTGATACGTTGGCAGGGAAGAAGTCGGTGGTCAAATTTCATTAATTAATTAGAATTCTTTTATCAAGAAATTAAATCGGTGAAGGAGTACTAACTTGCATTAAAAGGATATATGTAATTGATATTTTCACAGCCTTAATAACATAGGGAAATCAACAATGAATTTCAAATTATTCTGTATTTTCGGTTATAAAATTTCAATATTGGGAGCATTATTGTTAATAGAATTAAAGATGATATTGGAAATGACAATGATCCAGTTGGACTTTCTTTTGTATCTTCATGACTAGATGTAGTTTCATCTCTGTCTAGAATTTTATCAAGAATAGATAAAAATTCAAGATATTTCTCTCTTGATCCTTGAACCGCATTATTTACATCTATAAAGACTGAATTGGAAACTTCAACTCCTTCTATATTCTTAACGATAGCCGTAACTATATAGTTCCCGTCCTGTACAAATTTATAACTGAAGTTGGAACCATAGATATCCAACTCATTTTGATATAGAATGTTCCCATCATTACCTATTTTTTTTATATTCCAATAAATTGAATTTGGATCAATATCTCCTATCTGTGGATCAAATCCACTGGCAGTTAAAGATATTGAAGAACCAACCGTTGAGTTTAGATTTCCCCTGTTTGGAATTATGGTTTTTCCATCATCAGTCATCGAATTCCTCTCAATTTGTATTCTAGGGATTAATAGAGGAGATGCAATAACATCCTGATCATTGATTATTTTTGAGTTAAATCCATCTGATAATATCAATCTGAATTGTCCATTATCTCCTCCAGGAATGTTATTACCAAATACAACACCTTGTAAGATATTTTCGTCTGTCTGCCTTCCAATATTTATCCAACTACTACCATCATGAGAGTATTGCAATTGAGAATAGATATTTGTTTGATTTATCAAGTTTACATATTCCCATTTTATATCGAATATTTCATCTCGAACAATAGAAAAGGGTGATATAATATCAACATCATCCACAGAGAATTCTGATCCGGTTATTTCATCTAATATATTACCTGAACTGTCTTTAATTCTAACTGCAGAAATTTGTCCATCATCATCTATCCACAAATTAAATCCATGTTTATCTCTTGCATAATGAAATTCATCTGGTAGTACATTTAAATCAACAAATAATGAGTAGCTATTAGTGGTTTGATTTATAAAGTCAACTTCTATAGTATGAGTAGGGATAATTCCCTTTTCTACACTTGGTATTACGTTAAAACTACCGGGTAAGTTATAGGAAGGTTCAAATTTTGCAGTTCCATCCTTATGTATATATCCTGTTATTTTCCTTGTAGAGTTTAAGGTGAAGTCTATATTTATTGATTCTTTATTTACTTCTTCATTAATATTTAATTTACTAGTGAATATAGGATGTACTGGCATACCAGGTACAAATCCTTCTAATCTATCAATTAAAAACTCCCATCTATAGTCTGAAATCCAGCTGTATGGATATTTATCACTATAACAATAACTCATAAAATCATTTTCATTACTATCAATAATATCATTATTAAGATTTCTTAATCCCAGAGTAGTTGGATATAATTGATTCAAATTATCATTATTACTTGGCCAAGACCTATCAGATCCATCTGCACCACATCCCCAGTTTGGATCATTGACACCATTATTTGGGTATGATACATGCCTTCCCCAGTTATTATCACCGATGTTGTGATTGACTTCATGCGCTGCTACATCTGGACTGAATAATGTACCAACTACTGATGCCATGGAAGGTAATCCATTATACCAACTGGGTGAACTCTGACCCCCTCCTCCTGCAGTAAATCCAATAATTTGATCCGGTATGGGGTAGCGTGTAGGTAGGTGTAGTGTTCTTTGCAAAATGATAGCTAGAGTGATAAGCATTGCATAATCAGTTAATTCTGAGAGTACTTCGTCTCTATCATACCTACCTCCCCATGCACCAATTACTGACCAATCCAATTCTATGAAATTTATGCTCTTTGTTGGAAAGACGTTTTTGATGAAATTAAATTGCTTGACTAGTGCTGCAGAAGAAGTTTGATTAGGTTGACTTGCTGTACCTTTATTTACTCTAACGTAAAGGATATTCATCACATGTGTCTTTTTGAAGAAAAAGCCATCTGTTTTTGAGTTATCATCAATACGAGTGTCAACATGGTCGACAGGAACCACCTCTGCTTTGAGTATCAGAAAAGGCACATGGGTCCATCCCCCAGGTAGTTCAAAAATAACTGCATCTGTTCTATTTGTACGGTATGCTATCGGAGGTGCGAAAAATCGTTGAGTTAACGTTCCAAAATCAAACATGTTAGGTACTTGCAGTGCAGATCCTGTCAATCTTACCTCTACAAGTACAGGGAGATGTATCGGATTATTGATAAACACCCTCACTTTTGTAGTCTTTCCATAGACTAACCGAATAAAATTATCCTCAGTTTGTATTGCTTGTGTGACCTCAATATGATCAATAGCTAGATCAATATCCAATTTAGTATCTGAGACAACAACTACATTGTATACTGCAAACACAGAAACTTCTTTTTCTTGTGCAGAATTGGTTGTCGGTTTGGAGGGATAGCCATATTTAATCCCAGTGGCTGAAGCGATTATTATACCATAACTAACCTTGTCAAGTGACACATTTGTTAGTTTCAAATTTGGCAATGTCAAATCAAGCAATTCATAATATGAAGAAGGTAAAAATTGTATTTCAACGGAATCAGATGTTTTACCTTCATTATTCCTAATAAATAAATCAGGTTCACTTAAAGCGATTTTTCCTGTTTTTGAGATTAACTCATTATATTTATTGAATCCACTAGCAACTGGATCCCAATTGGGATTATCTAAATTCCACTCCTTTATTTTCCATAGATTTGGATTTAGAACTGTTGGATCACTCCACAACCCGTTATAATATATTTTTAATTTATTATCAATCGAAAATAATTCTGCATTGTTATTTTGGTTGCTTTTTATTGGGTCATATGCTTTATTTCCAATTAACTTTAAATCACCATTGCTAACACTACCATCATTGTCAATATCTAGTTGTAGTTCTACTGAACTCACCAATTCTGGAAATTCAAAAGATAAAAATAGGTTATTTGAAACCATTTTACTTGAGATTGAAGAGGTAATAGGATTTATCGCTTGATTTAATATAAGATTTGAACTTGCGGCTGGCTGGAATTCAACAATTTCAGTTTTAGCGTCCTCCCATTCACTGATAGTTGAGGAAGATGATAATTTATCTATCACCCCATCAATCCTTGGGTTGAAAAACCCATTTATATTCTTTGGTGATCCAATACTAGCAGCATTCAAAATGATTATATTTACCGGAATTAATGAAGTAAAAATTAATATTATCATTATAAACGGCACATTCAATTTATTTTTCATATCAATCATAGGTAAACTGTCAATCTGATATATAAAACTATCAATATTTATAAATAAAATTGATATAAGAAATATATAAGTCAGAAAGATCAGGGAAGAAGAATTGAAAGGGTTGGGATGCTTAAATATCTCTCAGATGTGGTTTACCCACATGCAGAGAAGATTATCCTTGTTCAGGACGGAAATCTTCCGAGTATATAATCTGTATTTGCAAATATAAATTTCTGAAGTAAATTTCATATTTTTGAAAACCAGTGAATCACTTACCAGGTTGCATATTATCCCTGTCTCTCCATGCAGCACCCAACATATTCTCATATTCCTCTGGATCCTCACTCATTCTTTCTAAAGTATTATTGGGACGTTCATCTTTTGAACCCTCATTCCATACCCCCTCCGCGACCAGAGCCCGGATCAGCTTCTTGGGGTGTTTCACCGTCCAGCCAATATCAGTGTA
>JAAFKL010000064.1 GCA_021399405.1 Candidatus Heimdallarchaeota archaeon
TAGTGCTTCTATCTCACTTGACATAATCACAGATTTTTCGGTTTAAATGTAAAAGTTACCATTAGGATTCATCGACAAAATAATTTATTCACATATTTACACAATAATTACCAATTTATTTTACTAAAAATATTACATGTATTGTGGCTAACATAAGAACTCGAATAAACACACGATCTATAAAAATATTGAATTTTTACTTACGCGTAAACTAAACAGCTAAAAACAATAAGAAGAAAGTTATTAGTAGTAAAAGGAGATTTTAGATATAGGTAGATCATATAGAAAAAATCGCAAGAAGGGCAAAAAGTCCAGAACTTCGGGTACTGAAGGAGAAGTAATTAGAGTTAGATTACCCAAAGCAGACAAAGGTGAAGTTCTTGGCCAAGTCATCCAAAATTTGGGTGGACGATTATTACTTGTCAGATGTATGGATGGAAAAACTAGACAAGTTATGATCCCTGGTAAATATCGTCGAAGAATGTGGGTTAGACTTGGAGATGTAATTCTACTAATTCCTCAATTCGGAATGAATGAAGATGGAAAAGGAATGTTAGAATTTAGATTTTCCAAGAATGAAGCAAAATTGCTTTACGAGAGACAACTTATTCCTGAAGAGTATTTACTGATTTAGATTGTTTTTGCACCAGATATACACCGATGATAATAATTAGGAATCCCAAAATTGGGTATCCTTTAATTGATTCTTTCAAGATTATGAAAGCAAATATAACACCACTTACAGAGATAAGATTAGTAGAAGGTGCTACTGTTCCAGGACCTAATACTTCGATTGCTTTATAGTGGATAATGTATGCGAACACAGACGAAATCACACCTAAAAAGAGAAACCAAATTTTGACTTCCATGTTGTTTGAAGAATCAGCAAATCTTTGATAGGTTGATTTGTTTAATACAAATGGAAGAAGAGTTATCGTCCCAAGAATTACCGACCATCCTGTGATGGCTATACTTGACAAACCGTGATTACTTGCTATTTTACTAAATGAGAAGGAAATACCCCATATTACAACAGCAATTAAAATTAATATATTACCTTCGAAGTTTCCAGTGTCACCACTAAAACCAATAACTATACCAACGCCTAAGATTCCGAGAACTACTGAAAGATATTTGGTCTTGGTCATTTTTTCATTTAATAATATAACCGCTGATAACATAGTCGCTAATGGATTGATAGAAACAAGCAACGAAGCAACTGATGCATCGGTTTTTCCAAGTCCTGTATAAAATATAATATTATTAATTGATACACCAGTTAACGATAATCCAATTAGAGGAAGTATAGAATTTCTAGTTGGAATGATATCATTCCTATTTAGGGACAGGAAATACAGTAGAGGTATAAAGACCAAACTTGCAATTGCAAAACGACCAAATACAATATCGATGGCAGTTAAATCATTATTGTTTAACACCTTTCCACCTACAACAGATACGCCCCACCAAGTTGAAGAAATTATTGGAAGAGTATAAATATACCGTGGAATAGTCACTTAGTGATTAAAAGACAGACTTCTAAAGAACTAATCGATTGTGAGTATAACTAATAAACAAGACGATAAAAAATATCTTTGTTATAAGAAATACATAATTGATTAAAGATTAACAATTATATAATTCAATATTAACACCCATTATGGCGATAATATATCGATTCCAGTTTACAATCATTTTTAGGATTATCAAAAAATGAAGCCAAGGTTTACAGTGCGATCCTTGAATATGGACATTGTAAAACCACAGAATTAGCCGAGATAACAGGATTACCACGAACCAGAATATATGATATTTTATCTAAATTAACCGCAAAACATCTTCTAGAAAAAAGGAAAAACGGTAAACAGGGTTATCACATCATTCCACCTTCAGAATCTATTGATGTCATGCTTGGTGAAATGAAATCAGAGTTTGATTTTCGCAAGCGAGCTTTAGGCGAACTTGGTCATCACTTACAAAGTGTTTACTCAAATGGCATTGGTGCAGAATTAACGCCAGGTGTTTCAATTCTTGAATTCAGAGATGCAGAAGCTATAATTCTTCAGCAATTGAAAAAAGTTGAGAAACGAGTGTACATTGCAGTTTCCACGGATAATACTTCAATTGAGTGGAGAAAAAGTGGCTCGATTTTGGCCAATTCGTATACAACAAATCTAGATTTTAAGTACCTAGTCAATTCTGAGATAATGTTTGAACGTCTAAAGAAATCAGTAACTGCATTTCCTGGATTTGCAAAAATGAATATCAATTTTGGATATAATGAGAATTTACATTCATCCTTCATATTATTAGACGATATAATCTTCCTTTTCTTCCTTGGCCAACAAGATAAAACAGAATTAACTACACTGGTTCTTATGACTGCGAGTAAAAGTCTTGTTAATACCTTTGAGTGGATGTTCAACCGTCTCATGGATAAAACAAAAGTATAAAGACCTAAAAAGGATTAAATATTTTCGATTTTATTTTTTATTAAAAATGGAGTAAGGTGTCTTCAACAATTTATGAAACTTTAACTAATCGACAATCTTGAGGGTATACGTTGTCACCCTTAACAAGTATTATACTTGCATTTACAGGATCATTTCTATTTGGTCTGACAGCTGTGATACTTAAAGTAGGGACTCAAAAACAAAATCTCTATGTCAGCCTCCTTGTCAGGGCTGCTGCCAGTATCCCATTCTTATTAGTGATTAGTATATACACAGCAGGTGCTGATTTCTTTGCCCCATTTACTGAACCTTCCCTATTCCTGTTAATAGTACTTTCCGCGATTGGATTGTTGTTAGGGGATATTCTATTGATGCACATTCTAAAGAAAAAACCAGTTGGAATGATTACCCCCATAATTGCTATAAACCCAATTTTTACAACGGTTTTACTACTTACCACTGGAGAAGAATCTATAACATTCAAGACAGTTATCATAACAATAGCAATTATAATTGGAGTGTTTTTAGTTACATTCAACAAATTGAATGGAGATCAGTCTGGAAATTCATTGATTGATGTGGAAGCATTGTTTTATGGTCTATTAATTGCCATTGTATGGGGAATTATGATGTTTTTTGATATTTTGATATTGAGAGAAGATGATATTGATGGAATCACTTTCTCAACAGTTAAAATTATTATTGTAACCGTTTTTAGCATTATTTTATTAATTATATTCGGAATGACCAATTCATTTGAAGATATCAACTTGTCAAACCGGAAATCGGTCAAGTATATGCTACTAGCTGGAATTGTTGGTTGGGTGCTAGGTATTATATTAGTTTATTCAGCTTTTGATTTGGGTTCTGCAGAAATAATAATTCCCATAATCGGGCTGAATCCATTGTTTGCGGTTATGATAAGTATCTTTTTCAAATTTGAGGGGATTAACAAAGTCAAAGGACTGGGGATTATACTTTGTGTAGTTTCATCAATAATTTTGGTAGCATAAATCACAGATTTGTTATTATAAAGGATTGATAGTGAGCTCTTAATCACTTACAGCAGTCTTCGGAAAGAACTGTAACAAATCTTTATAAAAACATATTACTAATTTTTTTTATATGGAATTTCAATTGGATTATATTTTTCCAATAATCACCAGTACAATTTCGTTTTTGTTCTTTCTTAGTGTTTCAGAACAATACGTCAGAAAGAGACGTCCTCATCAATTAGTTTGGTCTGTCTCAATGTTTTTGTTTTTTATTACAGCAGGAGCTGAAGCAGTCAGCTTAATTATTGGTAGTTGGAACCCAATAGTATATAGAACTTATTACTTATTTGCAGCGATTCAAGTTTCACTGATGGGTGGAGGGCTAATTTACCTCTTTACAACTCACAATGTGATCAATGAAAGGAATGCTGCCAAAGCTTCAATTATTTTTGGCTCAGTTTGGGTATTATTTAGTAATCTATTTTTGCAGAGAGACAACATATTCCTGGTAGTATTAATCCCTACATTGATATTAGTTCTTGGAGGTGTTTTGTATCAAATCATTTCCAATATTGATAAATTCCGATTTAAGAATAGTGAAAAATTATTACTTTGTCTAAATTGCAGAAAAGAATATCCTATCACTAAAACAGAATGGCCCGATAATAAGAGAGTCATGGAAATAAATCAATCTTCGACCTACACTAAATTCTATCATAGATTATTCAGAGGTCACAATTTTGCACATTTTTTCATTGGAATGGCAGTTTATCTTTTTCTATTAATGAACTTGTACGTCTGGACCTTACCGTTAAACGAAGAATTACTCGCTACAGGTAAAGAAGTATCTGGGACAGCTTGGCAAAAAGATGCTTCTGCAGCTCAAGCGAGCCTAGAAAATAGAGCACTAATTCGATTGTTTTCTCCACTTCATACAGTTCCTGGAGCTGTAGCACTTATTGGAGGAGGTATTTATTCCTATATTTCATGGCAGAAATTTATCAAAAAGAGTAAGGGTAAATTTGAGCCTCTTTCAGGTATTTATAATATCTACATAGCATTCGGCGCGTGGGTGTTAGGATTAGGGGCAACGCTATCTGGTTTCGGACTAGGAACCTTATATATTTCGGAAGTAATAAGTGTCACATTCATGTACTTTGGATTCTTGGAATCAGATACAATATCAAAAGATAAGTTCCTATCAATCTTTAATGTTTCCTGGATCTGGAAGAAAGAGCAAGGTGTTGTGTGAAAATCTTAAACTAAGCCTTCATTCCTGATTGATCAATTATTGTTTCTTGAGTTCATTTGCTTTTGCAATAGCTTGTTTTCTTTTCTTTCTTTCAATTGATTTGAATTCCTCTTCCATTTCATCATCCATAAATTTCTCAACCCCAAGGGATAATTTCTCAGGCCATTTTCTAATTTCCGATTTTAGATTTCCAGATAGATAGTATAGTTCTGTTTTGTTTAAATGATATGATATTGATTTTTTGTTATAATCATAGTATAGTATCTTATTCTTCCTAAGTTCATCATTCATTTTAATTTCTATGTAGAAGGGTATTCTTAAACTTGATATCATATCTCTTATTTCTTCTTCCAACTCAGCACATGGATCTGAATCAACTTCGCAATATTCTTCTTTGTCTCTCAAATCAAAACAACAATCGGATAAATGTTCAAAATCCTCCAATGAAGCATAAATTGTGGTATTTATCGTTTCATCATTCTCAATATATACAAAATCAATAACCACGGCCTGTTAAAGCATGAAATCAGAAAACTTTTCATCCAATTTAGGATTTTCAATAGTTTTTTGGTTATCCTGATTATTCACATCAACGATTATGGCTGTTAAATTATAAAATATATTTCTTGAATTATGGTTCTAAAAACAATATTGAATAAAAATTGATTGAATATCAAACTTAACAATTTATGAGATGCATGATTCTAGAAAATCATGGTACCCAGATATTACAAAAACAAGAAGAAGGAGTCGCAGGAACTGAGTTGCTAATGCTTCGAATCACACAAGTCTTTAGTAGTAAGCACGTCGATCAATCGATTTGGTGCATGTGTGAATTTGTATATAGACATCACTAATGACAAATTATTATCTTCAGTACTTTAAATACCAGGCTGACAACTTATAGTAGTTGCAATCCTAAGATTGCATACATCCAACTTACTACCTTTAGGAATAAAGGTGTAGGAGGACTAGGTAAGTATCTACCTGTCGCTTCTTTGTTTATCAATAAGAAGAACGGAAAAGTTAGGAGCGTACCGAAACATCAGTGGTTATCCATAATGGTTGTCCTACCCTGTTATGTAGTAAAATAAAAAACAGGAACGCTGGTACTCAGTTTACGGACTGAAAATGATCTGCCAGTGGTTAAAGATCACGGGAGACCTGACTTTGTTGACCCCAGTAGGGTGAGAAGCAGAAGGAGGCACCGTTCATTGAGAACAAAACCTATTTCATCAAAAAATTTTTGTGTAAAAGCAAAGAAGGGATTGCGATGGTGACATCAGATATAGGGTTGCTGAACGTGAAGTACTCGTTTTCTAATTAAACTAGAAAATGTGTATACAAAAAAGATCATGGGTATTAGGATTAGGTGCGACACTTTTTAGTTTTGGATTTTTAGAATCTGATAGAATGTCAAAAGAGAAATTCCTGTCAATATTTGATATTTCTTGGATTTGGAAAAGAAGTTCATCAACCATTTGATAATTAATATGTCGAACCTTAATATCATATAATATCTTATAATATCAGATCAAAATATTAATTTATAAATTAGCTCTAAAAGAAAGCTCAAACCAATTAATATTAGAATCAATACAAAAAGGAGAGCTGTACGCTTAAAGATTGGTCTAAGATTAGTCTTGAAATCAAAGGTTTCATTGTTTCGTTTGAATTTTAACCATACCCACAGTGTGGCTACAATTGTTGCGATAGAAATAGTGACTAAAAGAAATACAATAAGGGTAACAATAAAGTTGGTTAAATATTCTATTTTGTATACATAACCCAGCGTATGTCCCAAAAATCGCAATTCCCCATCAATTGTCTTTCCAATACTTGAAATTGAATCTGGAAAACGAGTGACAAATTCAATTGAATTAAGTTCTTTTGAGGCTCCATTAAAATCTAATGCCCAAACGCTACCTGTGTAATCAGCAAATACATATTTGCCAACCAGTTCAGGAAAATTTGATCCTCGATATACATGCCCACCTATTACTGAGACCCCATTTGGTAGATCCAAGTCATCGGATAAACCAAATAATTTTTCAATAAATGATGTCTCAGTATCAAGTTCATGTGGATATGCAAGTATAGCTTCTGCAAAATCACCCGAACAATTGGGTTGGGTTTTAACACAATCATGACCTTCCTTGAATGGCCAACCATAATTTTTTCCTGATTCAACTACATTAACCTCTTCTGAAGTAAAATTACCAACATCGCCTACCCATAGATCACCAGTTAGTGAATCAAATGATGATCTCCAAGGATTTCTAAAACCATATGCATAAATTTCTTCTTTATATCCATCAGTATTTCCAGCATATGGATTATCTGCAGGTATAGTGTAATTCTTGCCATTTGAAGGAGATGAGACATCGATTCTTAATATTTTTCCATAAAAAACTGATAAGAGTTGTGACTGTCCAGTTAAAGCGTCTCCAATATTTACATAAAGCATACCATCAGGACCAAAACTTAGCATACCCCCTCGGTGATTACTTCTAAATTGGGGAATTTCAAGTAAGACCATTTCTGAGGTAGGATCAATCTTGTTTGTGTTAGTAGAATCCATTGTAAATCTTGATATTGTGCTGTTAATACAGGTTTCACAGTCATCGACACTTGAATGTCTTGAAGTATCATTTATTGTATAGAATAAATAGATATAATTATCGATGGAAAATTGCGGAGAAAATTCAAGGCCAAGCAATCCACCTTCCCAATCTTTATAGAAATCCCTTACTTCTTTCAAATCGATTGCCACAGTTTTATCTTGAACATTACCCTTGTCAATAACTACAACTCTCCCTTCTTGTTCTAGAATGAATGCTCGATCTGAGCCATCATCTGGTTCAGTATAGTGAGTCGGAAACGTAAACGAGTTACGAGAATAAACTATTCCCTGTACATATCTGGATCCACTTCCAATAAAACCGAAATATAATCCCGCAAAAACGAGTGAAGTCATAAGAACGATGACGCTTAAGGCTAAAATCCTGGTTGTAGTTATAAAACCCAATTAAATCAATTGGGAATTAAGTTTTTCACATTTAATGTTTTATTTATTATAAGTTTCAAGGATGATTTATTTTAGAAAATGCTTTCAAAATTATATAAATACGATTTAATTAATTTTAAAACAAGTCATCAAATGCTTCGTAGTATTCATCTAACTCAGCTTCAGTTTCATGAGATTCAGATTCCTCTTCACCAGCAATTTCAATATTATATGCAAATTCAGATGTGGGGAAGTCTCCAGATTTGACCTCACTAGCATATGCATCTGCGGCACCTTTTATTATGTCCCTTAGCAGTGCATAACGTTTCACAAATCGAATATTTACTTCTGTATAACCAAGCATATCATAGGTAACCAATACTTGACCATCACATTCAGGTCCTGCGCCTATGCCGATGGTAGGAATTTGTAGTTGTTCAGTAACACGACGAGCTGCCTCGCTTGGTATTGCTTCCAGAACAACGGCAAAAGCACCAGCATCTTCCAAAGCTCGTGCATCGGATATCAGTTTCCGAACTGCTTGTTCTGTTTTTGCTTGAACTTTAAATCCGCCAAATTCATTTACTGATTGAGGAGTAAGTCCGATATGACCCATAACAGGGATACCTGCTTTTACCATTGCTTGTACATGAGGTACGACTTCACGCCCACCTTCAAGTTTCACAGCATTAGCTCGGCCTTCTTTAATTAACCGACCTGCATTGATAAGAGCATCTTTTGCATTGACCTGAAAACTCATAAATGGCATATCACCAATAACCATTGCCCTCTTAACACCTTTAGCAACAATTTTAGTGTGATAAATCATTTCATCCAAAGTAACACTCAAAGTATCATCACTCCCTTGTACCACCATTCCAAGAGAATCTCCCACAAGTAGTATGTCAATTCCGCTTTCGTCTAAGATCTTAGCCATGAGAAAATCATATGCTGTAAGCATTGTAATTTTTTTACCCTCACGCTTCGATTCGATACACCAAGGAGCTGTTACTTTTTTCATGTATATTCATAATTGGCACATTTATCTATAAAGCTTATCAACAAAAAATATAGTTATATATATGAATACCATATTCATATATAGAATATATATTTATCATACATAAGAGATAGGAGGCCAGATTAAAGTGATTAGAAAGGTTCAACAAATAGGAGATAAAGGTTCTTACATTTTGACACTCCCCAAAAATTGGTGTGTTGAAAATAATGTAAGCCATGGTAGTGAATTAGAGTTAAGTTTGGACCAAATAACAAAAGGGTCAGTATTGATAACGCTCCCAAAGCAACAATCAAAACAGAGTAAGAGAGAAGTAATAATTTCTTTTGATGATTTGGTTGATCAGAGGATGATTGGAAGATCTATTCTTGGAAGATATCTTAATGGATTTGAAATAATTAAAATTACAGATATTCCTGAAATTAAGAAATTAGAGGTTAGGAAAACAATAAAAGCACTTATCCAAAAATTATATGTTAGCAGGGAGACAGATATAATTGATAATTCCATTGAAATTCATGTATCCAATGAATTAATTTCACCCATTACAGTAATTGAGGATTTATTCATTAAAGCACAAAATATGGTAATTGATTCTGTAAATGCGTATTTTGAGGGAGACGTTGAGTTAGCAGAAGATGTGGTTCTTAGAGATGAGGATGCAGATAAATTATACTTTTATATTGTTAGGACCCTGAAGAAAATCCTTCGAGACCCGTTGACAGGTATGGAGTTATTTTCTCGAACCGAAGGATCTAGTTTCAGTATTGAGGAATCTCTGGATCTTAGGATGATTGCTACATATCTCGAAAACTTGGCTGATTCAGCAGAGATGCTAGCAGAAACAACTCTTGCAAAATATGAAATACCAACATCTTCGAAGAAGAACAAGGAAATTGTTCAAATTTTCTCAAGATTAAATAGAATGCTTAATCGAAGTTTTGAAAGCTTCAAGGATGAAGATCAAACAAAAGCAATTATGATTTTGGATGAGATCAAGGAGTTGAAAAGAAAAATTCAGAAAAAATTTGAAAACTGTGATCCGACCTTGAGAAATATATTAAATGAACTCACAGAATGTGTAATTGATATAGCAGATTTGGTTGGAGAATAAACTTAGTTTGGATTGACATATAAAAACGGGTTGCCGTTTATTCCCTCAATAAGTGGATTTACGTCATTTATGAAAAATAGAATAATTACTTTCAACTTCAATATTCGTTTTGGAATCATGATTAGTGCTTAACTAAAAAATTGTCATAAGTTGTTCCTCCAACATATAATTCAATTCCTTTTGATAGTAACGCTAAGTAACCTTCATCCTGGATTAGTGCATTGCTTACATCTTCAAAAGCAGACATCGATTCAACATTTGCAGTCCAGAAGATGGTCCCATTAGGATTTTCCCCATAACTCTGAGAATATACAGATAGACTGATGTTATGTTTATTATTGACATATTCTGCAATTTCCTTTGCCCATTTAATTATATCAAAGTATTTACCTGGTTTAGCTGTCGTTCTTCTTGTGAATAATACCATAGAAATAATGAATTTCAGATTTGATTTTTAAGTCTTATTCGAATTATACCATATTTCTCATTCTTTTCACAATAACTGTTCACAATTCCATATATTATATATTCATTAATACTATTGCGATATTTTCTAATATTTTTTTGATGTTTATGTAGTGAAAAAAAAAATTAATGTTAAACAATGTCAATATAATACTACTACAAATTCAGTATTATTTTTCACAGTACCCATCGATTAATATTTGAACTCGGTGGAATTATAAATCAATGAGTACATAATGGACAAAATTGTAGAGTGCGTCCCTAATTTTTCAACTGCAGATCCTGGAATCATAAATGAAATTTCCAAAGCCATTAAAAGTGTCAGTGGGGTTAAATTACTAAATGTGGAACCCGATCCAGATTATAATCGTGTTGTAGTCACTTTAGTTGGCACACCTGATAAAGTAGGTGAAGGTGCGTTTCAGGGAATCGCAAAGGCGACTGAGCTTATTGATATGCAAACCCACAAGGGTGAACATCCCCGATTAGGAGCTTGTGATGTGGCACCATTCATTCCAGTAAAAGCCGTCTCTATTGATGAATGTGTTGAAATCGCAAAAACACTTGCCAAAAGGATTGCTGAGGAACTAAAAGTGCCAACTTACCTATATGGTAATGCAGCTTCTAGTGAAGATCGAAAATTACTTTCTAATATCAGGAAAGGACAATATGAAGGGTTAGCTGAAAAAATTGTTCTCCCAGAATGGAAACCAGATTTTGGCCAACCCACTTTTGTACCAAAATCGGGTGCATACGTTATTGGAGTTAGAGATTTTCTGATTGCATACAATGTCAATCTTGATTCTGAAGATAACGCTGTTGCCAAAGAGGTAGGAGAGCTTGTTCGAGAATCAGGTAAACTGGTTGAAAAAGATGGGGAGAAGGTTCGTATACCTGGTGCTCTCAAAGGCATTCAAGGGATGGGGTTCCCATTGGAAAGAAATGGGAGAAAGCTTACACAGGTTAGTATGAATGTACAGGATTTTCGAAATAAAACAAAACCTCACGAAGCATTTGAATTGGTGAAGAAATTAAGTGAAGAACGAGGAGTTAAAGTCACAGGTAGTGAAGTTGTAGGATTAATCCCCATACAAGCGGTTTTGGAAGCAGGTCAATTCTATCTACCAAATGAAACAAATGAATCCAAATTAATTGATATTGCGGTGGAAAAATTAGGCTTCAGTGATCTTGAAAGGTTTGTACCCGAGAAAAAAATAATTGAGTTAATGATAGATCAAGATGATAATCTAATAGATATGACGGTAGTGGAATTT
Source organism: Candidatus Heimdallarchaeota archaeon (assembly GCA_021399405.1). Next base: position 11,579 of record JAAFKL010000064.1, read on the forward strand.
AGTGAGGGTGTAAGTTCTTCCAAACCTGCACCAGGAGGAGGAAGTGTGAGTGCTTTAGGGGGTGCATTTGCAACCGCTTTAGGAGCAATGGTGGCAAATTTGTCTATTGGAAAAGAAAAGTTCCAAGATGTTGAGGAAGATCTCAAATTAGCATTGGATAAATTAAATTCGATCAATTCAAGGTTATTAGAAGCAGTCGATGAGGACACAAATGCATTCAATAACCTCATGAAAGCATTCCGAATGTCAAAAGACGATCCAGAATATAGGAGCTTGAAAATCCAAAAAGCAACAGAATACGCAACTAAGATCCCTCTATCAGTAGCAGAGGATCTTTACGAATCACTAGAGTATATCAAGGTAGTAGCTGAAAAAGGAAATAAAAATGCAATCACAGATGCTGGGGTGGCGGTTTTATTTGCAGATGCAGCAATTCGAGGAGCCCTTTATAATGTTAAAATTAATTTACTCTCAATAAAAGATCAAGGAGTAAAAGGATTAATTCAACAACGTGTATCAAAAATCCAAAGTAATCTTAAGAAGAAAAAAGGCGAAATTCTTGATATTGTGGATAAAGAATTAGCTTAAAATTTACGATCTATAATTTGACGAATTTATGTCATCCAATGTCTTTATTACTTAAATTAAGGTATTAGCTTGAAAGAGATTATAAAATCTGAGATAATTGATGATGTGGATATGAGGGATCATTCGCTTCTTATTATTTGCCCAGCATATAATGAGGATATGTTCATTGAGCCACTAATTAGTGAAATCAAGGAATATATTAATCCGAATGATGAAATTGTTGTAATCGATGATGGGTCCACTGATCGGACCGTTGATGTACTGAAATTATCAAAAATTAAAATTATATCTCATTCCAAAAATTATGGCAAAGGTATGGCGATTAGGACTGGATTGAAGTATTTTCTTGAGACAAAACACAATTATGTCTTATTTATGGATGGTGACGGACAACATGAACCAACTGATATACACAAATTTAGAACATGCTTTGTCAAGAAAAATGCAGAAGTGGTTATCGCTTCTAGATTTCGAACTAAAACTTGGCAACAAAATATGCCTTTCAGTCGCAAATTTTCCAATCTCTTAACTCGATTTGGATTGTGGATACTTTATAATGGATTTGTCATTGAAGATTCACAAAATGGGTTTCGAGGATATACAAGAAAAGTTGCAGAAGCCCTTATCTTTGAAACCAATGGTTATGAAGCTGAAACAGAAATACTGATAGATGCATACCTCAAAGGTTTCAGTTTTGATGTGGTACCTATAGAGAGTATCTACCATGAACACCATCGTAATTCTAAATTTTCCCTCTTAATGGATACATGGAAAATACCCAAGGTAATGTTGAAAGGATTTTTTGTTAGAAAACCTTGGTTATCAAGAAATCGGGTGAAGAAGAAATCTTAAATGTAAAATTGTAGGATGTAATCAAAAAGCAATTGTGAATATTAACTTTCAATAACAAATTTCTGAACTAACTAATCTAAATAGAATATCAAGCTCAAATAGACTTATGACGTTGAATAGCGATTATTACGTAAGGTTATAGCTTTGCTAAAACTTATCCACATAACTACCATGGTTTTAGGTGCAATTAGAACTATTCTCATATTCATTGCAGCAATTAGTACAAACTCAGGAGATATAGAAGGACTAGGATCGATAGTTTTGATGCTTTTCCACTTTTTAATTTTAGTTTTTGCCTTCCCTTTTCTGTATGCCGCAATTGTAAGGAGAGAAGAAATTCCACTTTGGTTTTATCGAATTATAATAGCTGAATCAGTTTTAAACAGCATATTTATGTTATTAACCAGTAATGCGGTATCTGCTGGAAAGGATCAGTTCATTATTTATGCCATACTAGAACTACTACCATTGTATATATTACGTAAAAATCGGCATAAAATATTATTTTGGCAAGAAAATTAGATTAAATAAGTTAACATATAGTTTGATAATTCGGGAACATTTGTACTTCGATAGATAAAATACTCAGTGAACTTTCTCATTCCTTAAATGCACATTTTCACCTATCGAGTTAAATTGCGTTTACACGCTATTTCAAA
>JAAFKL010000365.1 GCA_021399405.1 Candidatus Heimdallarchaeota archaeon
AGGAGTTGTCCTGGCTGGTACAAGGGGTTTAGAAAATAGTAATCCAATAGTGATTGATGGTTTATCTCGAATTGTAATTGCAGTATTTACTATCTGGAAACTAAGCTCAGACATGCGAAACTTGACCTTACAAATAGATCCGTACACAATTAAAAGATCAAGAATTGTTCAATTTTTCTACGGAATATTATTTCCCCCTAAAGAATTATTTAGATTATTGAAATTCGTTGTTTTGGTTGTAATTGCCTTTTACTTTGTAATGAGCGGGTTGAATCTTCTTGAACAACAAGATGTGAATTTGTACTACCTAGAAGAAACAGAGAAATTGAGCGTAAATCTTCTCTTTCTAGGTATCCAAACTCCAATGATGATGGCTTCAAGAGCAAATGTTAGTAAAACATTCTCTGATTATTTGAAAAACCTTGATTGGTTGCAGAACTCAATGTATTCAACTTCCCGATCTGGAGCCGGTTTAGCTCAGAGTACAAATTATGCTTCAAAAGAAATATCATTCTCATCAATTAATTCTAACGGTAAGCACTTGTGGTTTTCTGTATTTTTATTGATTCTATTACAAGCCTTTGAAAAACAAATTTTGGCACAGGACCAACTGCTAGAATCCGTAACACGCTTATTTAGTATTATTTGGGTCAATATTCACAACATGATTTTTTGAGAAGGACCTGTAGATACAGTATACTTAGTCTACCAAATGTTTATAAAATTATAACAAATCTCATCTTAAAGATGTCCCAAAGTGACTTAGATGAACTTCTAAACTACACCTTACAAGAGATGGCAAAAGTAGCAAAGGAAAATGGAACAATCACTTATCAAGAATTCGAAATTATGAGACAAGTTCGTTATGATGTAAGTGAATATCAAAATGCATTGGCTAAGGCACTAGATGATGGTATCATCACATCTGAAGAAAAACACACGTTGGCTAAAATGAAAGATGACATCCTCCAAAACGTTGTTACGGTAGCAAATTTTGATAAGGTCGTGGACGATGAAGAAAAGGGCTTAATCGTTAAAATTACTCAAATCGTGAATGAATATTTGGCTGAAATGGAAGATAAAGGGTCTAAGGCGTGAATAACGGTAATTTCAATTTATAGTCCAAATTATCTATCACAAGCACAAATTTCAAAAATGAATTCTCAAATTCCCATAATTGTTATTTAAACCTTATAGTTACTCGCCAATTTCATAAACCAATGAAATTTACAACTATTAATCCTACTACTGAACAATCCATCGCTGAGTACGAAACAATGAGTTATGGCGAAATAGGACATATTCTAGAATCTTCACATACTGCATACAAATCCTGGAAAAATACTTCTATGGACGAGAGAAAGATGTTGTTTCGTAGGCTGGCAGATGTTCTAAGATTGAGGAAAGATGATTTTGCCAAGTTAATGGTTACTGAAATGGGGAAGCCAATTAAACAAGCAGAAGCAGAGGTTGAAAAATGTGCTTGGACCTGCGAGGTTTATGCAGATAACGTGGATGAATGGTTACATTCCGAGACGGTTATCGCCGATGGAAAAGAGCATTGTGTGATATTTCAGCCTCTTGGAGTGATTTTATCAGTTATGCCTTGGAATTTTCCTTTTTGGCAGGCATTTAGATTTGCTATCCCTTCAATAATTGTAGGAAATACATCGCTTTTGAAACATTCAAACAATGTTCCTGGTTGTGCGCTTGCAATAGAAGAAGCATTTACTCAGGCAGGCTTTCCAAAGTATGTCTTCTCAACCATACTTGCAGATCATGATCAAGTTGCTGATATTTTAGAATCTCAGTATATTCATGGTGTATCACTCACAGGCAGCACTTATGCAGGAGCGAAGATAGCAAAGATTGCTGGAACAAATCTGAAAAAGGTCGTTCTCGAGCTTGGGGGATCAGATCCATTTATTGTTCTGGAAGATGCAGATCTAGATTTTGCTGTAAAGAATGCTGTGATAGGTCGAACACAAAACAATGGACAGAGCTGTATTGCTGCAAAACGGTTTATTGTCCATGATTCAGTTGCTTCAGAATTCTGCAGCAAATTCGCTAAAGCTTTGACAAATTTGAAGGTAGGTGATCCAATGGATCCTGATGTTGACATAGGTCCAATGGCCAATCTTGGTGAATACAATCTAATTAAGGAACAAATCGAGGATGCTATTGAACATGAAGGCATAATATTGGCAGGAGGGCAAATACCAGACAAAGCAGGGTATTTTGTAGAGCCAACTTTGGTTACTAATACAAATTCTAATATGAAAATTGTGAAAGATGAAGTATTTGGACCAGTGGCACCCGTACTAACTTTTTCTTCTGATAGTGAAGCAATAAAACTAGCAAACAATACTGAATTCGGTCTCGGAGGGTCTGTATGGGGGAAAGATGAGGAGCGAACGAAAATGATTGCAGAGGAATTAGAGTGTGGAAGTGTATTTATCAATTCAATTGTCAAATCGGACCCAAGAATGCCATTTGGTGGTGTAAAAAAGAGTGGGATTGGTCGTGAACTATCCAAATATGGTCTAAAAGAATTTGTAAATGTAAAAGCAATTAATATTTATTCACACAATGATTAATATTGATATTTGTAATAACTAGCTTGTAGTTGTTGCGGTAACTTGATTTCTAGATTTATCCTTAACATACAATAATATAGATAAAATGATCGCAAAGCCAAAAATATATGGAGTAACTGTAAGGACATCACCGTATAGTGCATAATCAGAATCTTGAACACCATACAAACCTCCTGCAGCACCTGATAATACGTCGGATATTACATACAAGACAATCATAATCATAAATGATGGAGTTACATATTTTGTCCAACCGAACCAAATTTTACCAAGTTTGAATTTACTTCCAATGTTGACTTCCTTAAGTACAACATTTTTGGGAACATACCAAGTAAATGCTACAATAGCTATGATACTTCCGATTATCAAACCCATAGCACCTACAAATATGTCAAGATTGTACAAGAATCCGCCCGAATGTGGAGAGATTGCTGAAGGTATCGCTAAAATTATAGTACCGACTGCAACAAAACTATACGCTTTCTTTCTTTCCCAATTGAATTGGTCTACTAATGCAACTGTTGTTACTTCAATAATCGCAGTCATAGGTAGATATGCTGCAAAAAAGAACATGACGAAAAATACGAACATACCAAGCCTAATTAGTGTTGTACTCGCATCAATTGCTTGAAATGCTTCTGGAATTAATCCAAAAAATAGACCTGGGCCAAAATCTGCCAGATCCCCATCAATATTTGCAAAATTGACAATTCCAATTATCAATAAGACAGAAATTATACTTGCAAGAGTGTTCCCGAAAACAGTGAAACCTGCATTTACAGGTATGTTATGAGCCTTTTTCTTCTGCATATAACTACCATACAATACCATGAATGTGCCACCTAAACACAGTGAAAAGAACGCTTGACCTAATGCCGTAATAAACGTATATGACGTAACGCTTGAAGTATTTACGGTAGTTAAATATCTAATAGTTGGACCAAAAACACCGGGTTGTGATAAAACACCAATTGTCATTACAATAATTGTAATATAAAAAATTGGTACAATTTTGTTACTAAAGCTCTGTATTCTCTTTTGACCTCCAACTACTATTGGTGCGACCAATAAAATGACAATTGCTGCAAAGAATAATTGTGAAATTGGATTATTTGCAACATTATTATCAAAATATGCACCGCTATCAGTAGATGAATTTGCAAGGCTGTCATCTGTTAATGCTGAAAAGGCATATCTAACAATCCAACCGATCCATATTGCAAAATAACTTCCTATTGCAAATACAACTGCTAATAAGAAAATACTAACTGGTTTGCTTGCTGGGAATTTAACATTTTTAAATGCACCATCTGGCCCTCTACCGGTTAATCTTCCAAGCCCCCATTCTGCAGTCAATGCAGGATATACAAATAAAGATGCAATGATCAAATATATTAGAATAAAGCCACCACCACCAAAATTAACTGTTTGATAGGGGAATCTCCATAATGTACTGAAACAAACGGTCATGCCTAACATAATTGAAACAATGCTTGATTTGCTATCACTATCAAAACATGTATGACATAAGGAATCAGTGTATTGTTCGTTTTCCATAATTAAAATCCTCTAATTGATTTATTTACAAGAATTTAGCTTACAAATAAGGGTTCTGCTCAGAGGACATATAGGACAAATTTGGGACAAAATATATATAATAATATTTCTTTTTTATGTTTGCAAAAGTTTTGGAGTCAATTCCCATACAGCTTTGTTATATCCTAATGACCATTTTAATATTGTGAAAAAAGCAATACCTGTGTCAATTAGAGTTGCAAATGGAGTGATCAGTAATATGACTATATGCTCTCGGATTTTATGAATTCTACTAATATTTGATGATTTTATATTGTGATACAAACCGATTTGTATAGATAATAACCATAATACAGCTCCTATTAATGAAAGGGTAATCATCCAACTTGGTACCATAGGCATAGTCAAATTCATGGGTTTGTTAGATGTGTCTGCATATATTTCAGACATTGAATTTCCCTCGATTGCTCCTTTTATAATTGATGTACCAAAATAAATGATCCCTGAGACCGAAATTAATGAAGGGATAAATCCTAATGCGTAAAAATATAATTTTACACGAATTCTTAATCCTATTAAATTTTTATTAGGAGAAATACTAGCATGATATTCTGGCCATTTTTTAATAATGTCAATTGATTGCAAACTACCTCTTATCCAGCGAACTCTTTGTTTAATTGAATCATTCAATGTGAAAGCTGGCTGTTCTATCATATTAGCCCCATGCCAGCCAAATATTGATTTCCCATATTTCAAATATGCTTTTATTCCAAAAACTAAATCCTCTGCTACCACTGGATATCCTTTTAGCAAACCAAAATCCCAACCCAAATCACATTCAACATCTGCTCTAACTACAATATTTGATCCATGTAAATGATATGGAAGGCCATTTTTTGTTGATGAATAACATTCGTAACAATTCCATGGTCTGAGGCTCTCCATTTGTCTACTATAAATCCCAGATTTAAACCAATTATTAGAATAAAAAATGGGGCCTTGAAATATTGTTTTGTTTGGATATTTCAAAACAGAAGCAATTATCGTTTTTAACCCTCCAGAATTGATTGTTGATTCAGCATCAAAATGAATAATATATTGATTTTTAAGACTTAATCCTTTTTTCTTTGCAATTTTTTCTCTAACTTCTATCATGTAATGTAAAGCTCTAGCTTTCAATTTTGTTGAATTATCAGTTTTATAATTTTGAGGGACTACATGGAAATTATAATTCAGTTTGGTGTTCAATGTTTTCATATAATATTGATCATCATGGTTTTCTGTTAATATATCAATAATAATTTTTGAACTGATGACGTTTTTTAAACTACCAATAGCTATCTCCAATTTTTCCAATCCTTCTCCGATTACTCCCATCTCACCACCTTTGGTAGTTATTTGAATGATAAATGTTGGAATATCTTTGACCTTTGATATAATTTTATCAAATTCTTCGGCACTTATTGTATTCTCGAAATATCTAACTCCACGAATAAAACTTGGATAAAAGTATAGAAAATAAATTGATGTAATTAGAATATAGAAAGTAAATAGAATTAATGTTAGAAGGTGTAAGTAAAAATCAGCCAGCATAGTTCTATATAACCTCGGTTATTTTATTTTATCTATAACTTTTCCTCTATTATTCTTATCATCTACATTTATTTTTAATCTTAATTTTCTTATTGTGTTAAATGTATTTTTAGGAATAGAGAATCCCAAGTCTTCAACTTCTAAAGTATCAAATTGTAAATATAATTCGACACTCTCCAACCATGAAATTAAACCAACCAAATCAGATTCCTGATCGATATCACCTAATTCACTCAATAAGGTAAAAGATAAATTTTGATTGACCACAAATTTTGCAAAATTGCTAAGTTCAACTCCTTCAAATATTTTTTCAAAATCATCTAAATTTAAATTATCATTAATCCCGATTAAATATATCCCGGCCTCTGCACTTGGACCTAAAACAACGTCGTATTTGTCTAAGAATAATATTGTTTTATTAAGTTGAGAAGGTTGGATTTGAGGACTATCTGCCCCTAACACTATAATTTTACTGTATCCTTGAAGACGAACCCATTTAATCGCATCTTTCATCCTTGAACCGAATATGCCCTCTGATTGTATATGGAATGCGGGATATATTTTCTTATAATTTATCAATTCATTTTTGTTGAAAAACGGTAAGTCGACCAGTTTGTTAGAAGTTATGCTGATAGTGTCTGTTAAACTAAATATAATTTGTAGTGCTTGGGATTTGTTTGATTGTTCAATAGTATCCAAGAGAAACGCTTCATACAAGCTCAGAATCTCTTTTGAACTTAATATACTTGTAGAGAGGCGTGTCTTAACAAATTTTTCTCTAGGGATTTTTGCGAAAATTAAGATTGCTACGCCATTATTCTCATTTATATTAATACAGATACCCTCGTATCTTCTGTTCCCCTTGTTCTTAATAATATTTAATATTGGTCTAAAAATTATTTTGCTTAATTCTGGTGGTTTTAATCTAAAATTCTTGAATAATTATTTATTAGATTATATGGATTTTAACGAAATTTAGTGTTTAAAAATTAAATAAGAATACGTTAATCGATAATTAGAAAAATGGTAAATATCAAGAAATATTATGATAAAAAGGATTCGCGATGACGAAATTGCAATCCTTATGCCCGCTTTGAACGAAGAATTAAACATTGTAAAAACATTATCTGAAATTCCTTTGGAAAACTCCAAAGTCATAGTAATTGATAATGGATCCGATGATCTAACAAATTCGTTAGCTAAATCGGCAGGTGCTATTGTGCTATATGAACGAAGGAGAGGCTATGGATTTGCTTGTTTAGCAGGAATGAAATATCTTCAACATTTAGATCCATCACCAAAAGTAGTTGTTTTCCTTGATGCAGATGGTGCGGACGATCCGAAAGGAATTATTAAACTGTTGAACACCAAATTGAATCCGCCATATCCCACTATGGTGATGGGGTCCAGGTTAGATAATCTTGTGGCCTCTGCTATGTCTGCACATGCATTAATTGCTAATAAAGTATTAATAAAAATTATTAATCTTTTATATCGAGCAAAATTGAAGGATATGGGACCGTTCAGAATAATAGATTATCAAACCTTAATTAAACTAGGTATGGCGGATACAGGATATGGATGGTCATCTGAAATGATAGTTAAAACCCTCAAAATGGGTTATACAATTAAAGAAACTTCAGTAATTTATCGACCAAGGCTGGGTAAATCTAAAATATCTGGATCTGTTGTAAATAGTCTTAAAGCGGCTATTTGGTTAACAATTCATATTTTCAAACATGCATTTAGGAGACATTAATTTGTTTTCTATTATCATAAAATATGTAAAAACTCATATTTTCATTTTCATGTTATTTCTTAATTTATCTATTTTCACCACGTTTGTATTTTATACCAATATTGATCGGAGTGGAGATAGGTTTGTTAAGTTCCTTATGCTCCCTCTTATTGTATATTTATTCACAATTTTAATTTATGAAAAAAATAAAATTGAAATTAACAAGCGTAATCTGAAATTGTTTTGGGCGTATACAATTGTAATACGAATTATTGTCCTTTTCATACCTATTGGCCTTTCAGATGATATCTACAGATATGTTTGGGATGGACATATACAACAGAATGGTATTAACCCATATCTGCATAATCCAGATAGTGTAAATTTAGAAGCCTATCGTACAAATTGGTCTTCAAAAATTAATAATCCAGATATTAATTCACCTTACCCTCCATTTGCACAAATAATATTTTTTGTTGTGACGTCATTCACTAATGATATTGATCTCTCAATTGTATTGATTCGATTATTGATTGTAGGGTTTGATTTGGGAGCAATCATTGTTTTAAAAATCTTGTTAAAACATTTTAATATTCCCCAAAGACGGGTTATGATATACGCATGGTCACCATTAGTCATTTTTGAATTTGCGGGAAATGGTCATATCGATGGAGTTGCTGTATTTTTTAGTTTGTTAGCATTACTGTTTATACTTGAGGGGACTAGATCTAGTTTAAAGATAATCTCTCCTCTCTCTTTGTCCATCGCAATTTTAACAAAGGTCTACCCTATTATTCTATTACCGTTTCTAGTGTTGAAATGGAATCTTCGTGAAAAATTTACATTTTTATTAACTTCAATAATTTTAATTTTCCCATATTCAAACAATGGAATAAATCCACTTTATCCACAAGGACAGCAATCTTTTGTTCAGTATTTTAATTTTAATGAAAGTTTCTTCCAACTATATCGAGATTTTATAGGGAAATTTTATGATGATCCAGATATGGTTGCAAGGTATCACTATATTATTTTCATGATTATTTTTAGTGGACTATTGTACCTAAAATATATTTATCTTTCAAGTGGTATGGAGAATGAAACAAAAGTAAATATCAATATTCTTAGCTCTTTTCGCTACATTCTTTTGATTGGGCTTCTTTTTTCACCAGATGTCCAACCCTGGTACATTATCTGGATACTACCCCTTGCAGCTATATTTTACGATTGGATAATAATTACTCTTTCTATGACCATTTTATTTTCATATCAAATTTATCCCGAATATGATAGAACCGGGATTTGGTTTGAGGACCCGATCATTCTTACATTAGAGTATCTTATTGTATATCTAATGCTATTTTATCAAACTGTTTTTCAATCCTACTTTCGCGATTTAATAGATATTGATACTCCTAATCCTTCTTAAACAACTTATGAGTTCATTGAATTGCATTTCGAATAGAAAGAGGAGTAGAATTAGGAATTTCTTGATTATATTTTATGTAAAATAAATATGAACCCACTCTATTTCCCATGAGCATGAATAATA
>JAAFKL010000366.1 GCA_021399405.1 Candidatus Heimdallarchaeota archaeon
TTAAATTTTTATAATTCTAAACAGAATTCAAGGAAATATTTTGCAACTCGATTGTAGTGATTCATGGTTTTGGCAGCTTTACCTTTACCATAATCATCAAGAAATGATTGAACTATTTCATAATTTATGGAAGTAGCGTTATTTTTGATTGCAAAATTCAATATATATCTCCCAATATACTCATGGATATACCAATAGCTCTTGGAGGTGGATTTTGTCTCAACATGGGTCATCCAAGGTTTATAGATCGAATCATAATCTAATGTTGTTAATAGTTCTGTTTGATGTTTTGCCCCTATTGAAGGAGTTGATAATTTAGTAATTGGTTTAGATGCTTTTACAGATACTTTCGATCTTGGTTGTCTTAATTTTCGTTTATTTTCACGTAATAATTCGACTTCAGCTTTCAATTTGGAAAATTTTTCATTTTCCAATGTTTGGTGTTGTTGCAGCTGTTGATCAACTTCAAGCAAAGTTCGTACCTCACTAAGTGGAATTTTGTAATCACTTGTTTTTCGTAATAAATATTTTCCCACTTGGGAGGCTGCCAATTTGTGTTTTTCAATTATTAATTCGTTTTCATTAATGGAGAAATTTAGTCTCAACCAGCGATTAACATGAATACCTGAAAAATTCCTAATTCCACGTTTTCTAATCTGATTTAACATTGATTTGCTCACTGAATTGTAAAACTCTTTAATATTTTCTGGGATTTCTTCGAAGGAGTTCGGATCCACCATCTCTTTAATCAATATCTGCTTAGAAGGCATCTTAATTGTATATTATACTTTCCGCGTAATAAATACATCGAAACCGTTTGAAATTATGATAAATTTTATCTAGAAAAATTGTGTTTCTATTTAATTATTCTTTGAATAACGCGAGTTTCATACGTATAACTAGTGAAATTTCTAGTGCAAATACAATTTTACTCCTATGTATCGGAATTTTGCTGAAAAGTATCCAATTGTCCCTATGAATATAAATTCTTGTACCCATAAGGTACAAAAGAAGTTAGGTTATACGTGGTAAGGGACTAGATCTGAACAATAAATCGAGTAATCTTAATAAGCTCAGATTGTTGGAAGTTAAATTAGCTATAGCCATTGTGATCATTGCAATGGTTGTGGGATTTCTCTTACGCAGTTCTACTAACCAGTTTGAAGATATTAGAACATCGGATGTTGTGGGCACTTATGGAACAATGTACGCATTGATTACTGCTTTTATTTTGGTTAATGCGTGGAATCACTTCAATGAGATTAAGAGTACTTATGCTGCTGAAACAGAAGCTTTGATGCATCTATGGAATTTTGTAGATTTTCTTGATGATGAAACGATGTCAAAGGTCATGCATTTTACTTTGTTATCATATATTGATGCAATACTAAAGATTGAGTTCCCTAAATTGGCCAGATTTGAGCATGTACATCTACCTTCCCCTGAATATCAAAAGATATTACATTTGCTTGATATGATTGATTTTGAGAAATCCAGAACAGGAATTGCATTTGATGCTATGGTAATGGCCTTCAAAGATTTATCTCATGCTCGAAACCAGAGAATTGAACATAGTCTAAATAGAATTCCAGGACCAATGAAATTATTCTATATTCTGTCCAGTGTATTTTTCTGGATTGCTTATTTCGTTCAATATTTTGATAGTGAATTCTTGTATTTCTTTAATCTATTTGCTACAACTGTTATTGTGGTCTTGTCTTACATAATTATATTCGATCTGGATAAACCACTGTCGGGCCTTATTCAAATTTCCCTTGAAAATTATGACATATGTAGATTGTATATCAAGGAAACAATTCACAGTTTGTGATTCATACTGGTAAGATTTTATTTATATATGAATAAACCATTGAATCACCCGATTAATCAGATAATTTTTGAAGATCATTAAATAATATTCAATACTTTCAGATTGATCTCGGTTATAGTTCAGTCATTCAAGAATATGAGTTACAATGTTCTACATGACGTTCATTTTCACGTTATTTCGACACATCGTAGCTAACCATATTTGGAAAACAATACCAGTTATTGCATCATTAACTTTGGGTTCAATTACAGGATCATTTGAGGGGCAGCCTTGTACTCAAAGTAAATCCCTTATACAAATCGGTTGCTAAATAATTGATTTACAAAATATAATAATCCATAACCCTATGTTTACGATACTTTCATTTCCAAATTAATTAACATTTAAGAGATAATTTATTACGTTTAGGAAAGACTATGCGCAAATAATGTAGTGTAAAAAAAATTGATTCTCTGAGCAATATTTACGTATTGTGTGAAATATTGCTGAGATCACATATTGAGCCAGTTAATTTGTCCTCAATAAATTCTTTTTCATCCCACAAAAACAGATTTTATTTATCAAATCTCATCATAAACTGGAAATAATTTAAATTTTATACTAACATGAATAATACGAAATTATGTTCTGTTCTGGTTGCGGCTCAAATTTGAAACCAAATGATACTTTCTGTGGTGTCTGTGGAGCGAAAAACATGAATCAAGAGTCATCTGAATATGACCAACAGCCTGCCAAACCCGTGAAGCAATTACCCGACTATTCATCACCCCCAAACGGTGAGTATAGACCAACAACCCCACAAAGTAACATGGGTGCTGCCCCTAATGTTCCGTATGCGGCATATCCACCAAAAAGAGATTTCTTTTTGTGGTTAATTTTAGGAATTTGTACATGTGGCATCGGTGGTCTAGTATATTTTTATCACAATTTCAATGATGTGAGGAACCTGGAGATGATAACGAAATATCAATCCACAGATCAGATGATGAGAAATCGTACCAATGATCCTGCGATTGCTCTTCTTGTATATTTTATATGTAGTCCGATAGCGTATATAATGAAATATAGTAATCTAAATGATTATCTTAATTTTTATGGTAACAGATATACTGATCCTGCACCAGCAACTCCTGGTAAATTAATTGGTGTATGGGCTTTAACATTTTTTACTTTTATTTTTGGGATCTTCATTATACCCCTGTTGTTTGTTGCATTTGCGATGATTTTCTACATAATATATCTGGAAAAACAATGGCAAGATAGTTTGAACTTTCAAATAGATAAAACGATTATGTACTCCCGTCTTTAGGTACTTGTAATTTTCATTTAGGGCGTCAATTTACCTCTCATTAATGCAATATTTAATGTAGATCGTGACCATATCCAATTTATAAAATGGCAATAAATAATTCATCTACTGTTTTTCGAAAACGAAAAGGATATTTGAAATTACTATTGTCACATCATCCCCTTTGTGGATTTTTTGAATCAGACACATATAATATTAGTAAATTAAAAATATGTAAGGGCTGTACAGCGGGTTATAGTGGAATATATATCGGAATTTATCTTTTCATCACCAGTTTAATCCCTGCTTTTTTGATAATCAAATCGGTAGAACAATATTTTACAATCGTGTTGATTGCAGGATTTATTACATTGTTATATGAATTTCAGAGAAAAAAAATCATTCCCCGATTTCCAATAAGGTTGATGATGGGTACTTTATTCATAGTGTCAATTTATGCAATAATTAAGCTTGATAATTGGTTTCACAAATACCTAATTATCATGTTTCTTTTCTTTTTCTCAAATATTATTGGGTACTCACGTTATCGAAAACTCCAACGTGTTTGTAGCACTAATTGTGGAGAGAGAAGATTAGATTGGTGCGAATATGCATTAGGTGATTCCATACCACCCGAACTCATTCAATTGAATACGTTTGATAATATTATTGAACCACCTGTTGAAATTGATAATCAGATATCATAACATCAAGTAAATCGGATACTTCGATTATTGAATGTGCTCAATTATATCATTTATAATATTTATTTAACAACAAGAACATTCATTTTGTTCTGTATTCAAAGAGGTAGCAGACTCGTTTTCGTTACTACAACAAGCATTCTGTCCACCAGTTAATTCTATTCCTTGATCTTTTGCAATTGCTGTATTAATACAAGATTGGAACGCCGACTGGGTGAATTGCGATCTCGCAGATACTAATGCTTCATCAAAATCCATTATATCATTATGCTTGGTATCCACATTGCTCTTATCTGAATAAAAATTTATGGACGGACAGAGTGAAACTGCAGGTGCAGTTCCCTTTGGTACTTCACTAGTTTTCTTGTGAGCAATAACTAGATCTTGAAATTCTTGCTTTTCAAGTGAAGGATCAATTACTATTTTAATAGGGTCGCCAGTACTGAAATCAGTTGTTTCAATTGTTGTTTTTGTCTCAAAAGTATATGCTACGCCCAAAGCATCAATTGCACACATTGAATATCCGGATCCAATACCCTCCACAGTAACCTTATAGTTGGATTTCACTGGACTAATGGGATACGCACCAATCAATTTCTTTTCCTTATTAAAAGCTAATAAACCACGTTTTGCAAGACTTAGATAGTCAAGACTTTCAAATTCTGTCTGGAACTCGTGTTCAATTTTTTCCATATTGATGCCGTTTAGTAGTCGTGTTAGCACTTTTAAGTGCAAATCAAAAAATGCCGATTCATCAATGTTTGGTAATGTTATTTGGGATGTCATAGTTTATACTCCACGTAAAATCTGATATATTCCAGAGGAATAATGATTCAGATCCTATATCTCGTTGTTCGTTGTGATATATAAGAGTTAGTTCCATCGGAATATTCTTTGGGAATAAAAATGCCTTATCTGAAAAATATTCCATCAGAATATTTATTTCGTCCAAATTGCCCCTAGAATATGGTTATGGCAGATACATTAAATAAACATAGTGAAAATATGTTAATTGTTCCAATGATTGTAGATAAATCAATCCCTCTCACATCTGCTCAGTCGATTTTCCTGATGGTACTAAAAGGTGAAGGAAGACCGATGTCAGGTAAAGAGATTGTTGATATGGTTGAATTAAAGCTTGGTGAAAACTCGATACCCACTCCTGGTGCGGTATACAAAATATTGAATCATTTAGAAGTGAAAAAAAAGTATATTAAGGAAACTACTACTAAAATGCAAAAACAGGAAGATGGTCGAATTAGGTATTACACTTTGACTGATTTAGGAAATCAGATGGTAGCTAATATTTACGAGCATGTTAAGAATATTTTCTCTTTCATGTGTTATTGTTGTATTGACATCTCTAATGCACAGAAGATAGAATTGTTACCTCCATATCCTTTGAAATGACTTTAAATTTCATATAGTTGTACGGCTACAAAGGTTGTGTAGGATAATAATTTTACAATATTTGGTAAACATAACTTATTTCAGAAATAATAAATAAAAACAGCAATCTTAATTGGAAGAACAGTGTCCACAAAAAAAGGGTTGGCAAAATCACTCAAAGATAGAACATATTCTTGGACGATGTTTCACTATCGAATAGCACACCACCCCACCTGCTCCAATTTTGATGAACATTTTTATCAAATTAAAAACAATAAAGTATGTCGTGGATGTGCAATGATGTATTCAGGATACATCGTGGGTATATTCAGTATATTAATTCTATTTTATCTAGAAAAATTACGAATAAATGAATTACACCTAGCTCTGTATTTCCTTTACCTACCAACGGTTGCCACATCTTATATGGTGAAGAATAGACAAGTCAAGGATGTGGCAAGGTTCTTATTGGGCAATGGGATAATTGTTGCAATAGTTTTAATTGTGTGGGGAATTTTCAGTAGAACATATTGGATATCGCTGTTTGTATCGCTACAGTATTTATTATTTAGGGCCCTTTTGTCTAAAAAAAGAGAGAAGTCAAATAATGATGTTTGTACCAGTTGTGATGAATTTACAAACCCTAGGTGCTCAGGATTAAGAGATTATCATGACCGATTTGCAATTTATCAATCTGGATTAATCAGGCTCGATGCTTTTTCGGAGTGAAATAGTGGTTAAGATGAAATTATCAAATGAGGAATTTTGAGGAAAATGTCAGATAAGATTCAAAGTGGTACAAATCAATTTATGGTGGTTTTAGAAAATAATGAACTTTCACAACAAGAAAAAACTGAATCACTTTTACGACTCGTTCATGAGATGACTTCTACAGGTGCAATTCGTCCATTTGCGGGGTTACTGAATGACAACAATACAAAAGATCAATTAATTCAAAATCTATCGCATTCTAATCAATCGGCAGCTGAATTAGCAAATGAATTAGGGAAAATTAGTAGAAGGTTAGGAAAAGCAGATCTATCCCAATTATTGTATAATATGGCGCTGAAGCATTATGATAAATTAAATGACGATTATGGAAAATTAAAGGTAAAATTAAATTTAACCAATCTCTTATTGGCTACAGGAGAGTTCGGTAAAGCAAAATTGGAATATGAAGTGTTGCTAAATAAAGAATCTCAATTTGAAGATTTAAATTCAATGATTTTGATGAATTACGCTTCATGCTGGTATCATATGGGTGATCTTGATAATGCTAAAAATTATTACAACAAAGCATTGGAGAAATTTATACAAATTGAAGCTGAACCTGCTCAACTTGCAAATACGTATTACAATATTGCAGTGATTGAGTTAAATCAGAAGGAACTGAAAAATGCAAAATTAAAATTTATTAAAGCTGTCGAATTATATGCAAAGGCTGGCAACCTTAGGGGTCAGATAATAGTTTCTGAACAACTCCTTAAGTTATCTATCAATTCCGAAGATCAACAGGAATTGCCAGAATTAACTAGCAATATTACAAAGCTAATTAATTGGAAGTCCGATTATAGAACTTTTTGCAGAATTGGGAATATAATAATTGATCATTTGGATTTTGAAAAACAAATTGAATTATTTGAGGAATTTACTCTCGAGTTTATACCAACAAAGGATGAACCAATTGAGGTTTACCAGTTACTTTCTAAGATTATTAGAGTGTATACGAATCATAATTACCAACTTCCAAATTTGAGGTTATGTGTAGAAGCGTTATTACAAATTAGTAATGAATTGGATGATTCTGACTCAAATTTATCTCTCCGGTTGCAGAAACTGTGGATATTATACAGATTGGATTTAACAGAGGAAGCAACCGAGATTGCAAATGATATCATTACAAATAAGATTCATTCGTCTCAACTCGATTTTGAGTTGAGCTTGTATTATTTTATGATAAACAGATTTGAGACTTCATATAAAATTTTGAAAAAGCATACTCGAACCAAAATACAAAAAATTACACCTTCTAGATTCAGATTTGATTTACTGTATTTGCTTTCACTTGATGCTCTAAATAATGAAAAAGACATCAAAATATGGTTTGACAATATATTGAAACTAGACAAAACTATTTTCAATAATCCTTTGTTATACTTAACGTGTTTTTTGATGAGGAAAAATGTTTCAATTGGAATTTCATTTCTGGGACCATTAAATGAAGAAATTATGAGTAAATTCAATGACAGTTTGAGTCTAGAAGAATATAAAAAAGTTAAATGCATAAATTCTTACGTGAAATATGTTAAATATCCCTTACAATTGAAAATTGTTACCCAACTTGACTATTGTATCGAAATTTTATCATTTCTTTTAGAAAACACCGAAAATTTGCTATCATATTAATAGCTGTGATAAACACTTATTAAATGAGACACAAATAGAAAACCAACATGGCACAAGAAATGAAA
>JAAFKL010000367.1 GCA_021399405.1 Candidatus Heimdallarchaeota archaeon
GTCATTTCTCACTAAGTGATTGCAGGTTATTCAAACAAACACTATGGACTTGGAACATGTGAATGTAAAAGTAGCTCAAAAGAGTTTTATTTTCCAAAATTCAATTGAGTAGTGGTGACATCATCTCACCGGATCGTCTGAAGTTATTAATTTCAGCGTTTAAAAATTTGTACGTACAATTTAGGTGATAGGTATTTTCAATTAATTGAAAATTTATTATTGTAAATTAGTAATTAGATCAAAATATTTTATACGAATTTTTTTCCCAAACCACGTTATAAGTCTACCATCTAAATTATTTACTAAAATTGATGAAGTATATGAATTAGAAGAGTTGGTCAGCACGAAGATTTTTTTAAGCTAGATATTTGTTTGAATATTAGCCAGCTTTTGGAGATATTCGATGTCTACTCGAAAAGATAAATCATTAATACAGGGACTGATTCTAACGTATGTTGGTGATGCAGGTCCAGAAATCGTTTCGAACTTATCAGATATTGCAGATGAAAATGCATTAATCACATCCCTCCACTTAGTTTCTTTAGCCGGGCTTGAGGAGGATGTAGATATCGATTCAAGTAAAATGATTGGACCTCTACCAGTAAAAGGAACCCCGCACTTAAAATCTCTTTATTATTCAGATAATTTGATTGCTACTGGTGCAATGGATGAAAGATTAAAGATGCATGGTGCGAAGGTGGGGGTTGTTTTACTGTTTGATACAGATCAGTTACCTGAAATTAGACGGGCAGCAGGTTTGATCGAACCTTATTTGAAACTTTATCTAAACAAAATTAACGAAACTTCTGAACTAACTCAGGATTTTGCAATAAAGTTAAGGGACCATATTATAGATTTAGTTTCTAGACCAAGACTTCGAATTTTTTGGATTGAAAATCTAAAATTATTTGAATATAAAGATCCAGGATTCGTAAAATCTTCAGAAGATGTTATACTGATTGATGAAGAGGATAGGAATATTTACATTTTGGCTCAGAAGGAAACTAGTCCTTTTACCAAAAATAAAATTAGAAACAAAATTAATGAGCTAAATTTTGAATTGTACAAGGGTGGGTATACTATTGTTACTCTTGAATCATTCGGTGAAATTGAACCACTTTTACGAAAACACAACGTCAAAGTTACTTGAGACTATTTCTAAGAATAAGCTTTTTTAATTTACAAAGTTCATCATCTAGTGATTGAAAATTCTTTTTAGACGGACACTCATTGTAATTTTATGTCTTTCAATGTTATTTCAAGGAACCCATGTCAGTAAAGCGGATACTCAGACAGTTTGGGGGCCTGCCAATAATTATAGAATTGCCTATATCCACTCAATTCATATAAATATAAATGATTCAATTATTATCAACAAAAACAATTTACCAGTAACTGAGTTTAAAATCAATAAAATTTACAATACAGGATATAATTATACTTACAATGGATATGGAGATCAAACATTTCAAGCTACAGTAAATATTGAAAGCCAAGAAGTTGCAGGTCAATCCTATGAGTATCCTTATGGTGGTTTTCCCGTTATGCTACCACTTACATACCAAGGAAGAAATAAATGGATAAACAATTTTAGTGCTTCCTATCCTGAATTGTTAATAGTAAGGGATCAAAATCGGATCCCAGTATATTTTCGAGACAATCCTTCAATTGTCGATGATTTTCTCATATTTAATTTCAAATCATCATTAAATTTGAATGTTGAAAGTCTTCTTTTAGATCAACCTACGAACTTACCAATGATTAGAACTGATTTACTAAACGGAACTTTTCACGTGGGAAAATATGAGGTTTATATCAGCTACTCTTTGAAAACTGGTGTTTTATTCAAATATGATTATTTAATAAATGCTGAACATTATTTTGATGCAAATGGAACTGACCTGGGTGAAGTAATGATTAATCAAGCAATCGAATTTGTGGTATTAATACCCCCAACTAATCTAACAACTAATATTTTACAATTGAGTACTTCAATAATTGTATCGGTAATTCTAGTATTACTTATACTCAGAAAACGTGATTAAATATATTAAACTGTATTTAGGCGTAATAATAAGTTTATAGCTTCTCCGTGCCTGCAAAGATTATTTAGTTTCCAACTCCATAGCACATGACTATTAACTACAGATTTTTGTTTTTGTTTATATAGTAATTAACGAGATAGTAGTATAGATGGATAAAGTAAATTCCGATGTATTCACGGTGATTATCCTAACAGTAATTATCTTATCAAATCCGATAAGTGAAAAGAATGGATTATTCTTTGATCAGTCAAACGATTCTAATTTTGATAATGTAATAATAAAGGAACATTTCAATCGGGGTGATTTACCTAAAGAAAGAGAAAGAAAAAATTCATTACCTATGAGAGCGCAAATGTTGACCAAGATAACCTCATTGAATATCGAAACTTCAAATTTTTCATGGGAAAATGTTAGTCAAGCATTAGGGATGTCGAACCTACATACTCTGGGTTATTTTGGTCAGGATATAAAGATTGGAATAATCGATAATGGGATTGATTTTTTGAATCCATTATTTGAGAATGTTAGTTATATTAAAAAATCGTTTGCAAAGGATAATGCAGCATCAACCAAAACGCATGGAACAGCGGTTGCAGGTATTATTAGTGGGATTGATGAAACTTTTCCATCATCACCAAATGTTACCATTTATTCAGCAGAAATGGGAAGTACAATTTCAGATAATCAAATAATTGGAAATATAACTGCTGCCTTTGAATGGTTGATTTCTGAAGACGTAGATATAATAAATACATCATGGGGGGGACCATCAGTTTATTGGGATAAAGTCTTTGAGGAGTTAAATGAAAACAATATTACTGTGATTGGTTCAGCAGGTAACGAGGGACAAAACGGTATCCCATCAGGTCCGGGAGGAAACACAAATGGAATATCAATTGGGTCAATTGACTATGAAAATAATATATCGACTTTTTCTACAATTGGGAACGCTTTGAATTTCGATGCAAAACCTGACTTGGTTACATTTGGAGAGAATTTGATAACCGCCAACGTTGGACTCGGAACTACGGTAGTTAGTGGCACATCTTTTTCGACGGCTGTTGCAAGTAGTGCCATATCTGTATTATTATCCGCTTTAAAGGAAAACAATCTGAGTTATAATCCAGGATTAATAAAATCCGCTCTGATAAATACAGCACTAGATCTTGGATTCACAAGTGAAAAACAAGGTGCAGGTCTCATTAATGTTAGTAAAGCATTTGAATTAATCCGTGATGAAGAAAAAATAAACAATGTCACTTCATCATTATCCATACGATCAGGAATGGATGCCGTGGAAATGGAAAAATTACCATCTGGTTTATTTTTGCAATTACCTATCGATCGATCGAGATCAAAATAAAATCTAATATCCAAATTAGGATGAGCGTTGTTTATCCCTGATAATTCCTTGAAATACGCATTATTACTGTAATCCTCAAATTGAAGCAATAAACGAAGAGCTCGTAAAATATTAGACTTCCCGACTCCATTGGGTCCAATGATAGTAGTATGATCGCTAAATTTTATCTCGATCGGATCTGGGCCATAAGACAGAAAGTTAGATATTATTAATTTTTGTAGTTTCATATATAATTACTACTATGATTTCATAATTAAGATTTTCTTGATAATACGCTGGAATGATCTTATTAATTTAGAAATGGTTTGATTATTTTCGAAATTATTTTTCGATCGATTTACCCAAAGGGTATTGATATTCCGCGAATTGAGGGTGCTAAACCATTGCTTATCTAAGTAATAGCTTAACTTATTGAAAAGATCAATAAATGGAGCACGGAAATAGAAATCATACTCATTACTCAATATTGGTGATTCTTTAAATTGGATTTTTATGACATCGCATAAATTTTCCATAATCCCAAAAAATGCAGAAGTATAATATGAGTAAAGAGCAATAATTGATCCATAATTATCTCTCCGTTTGTTTTCAGGCCATATTAGTATACTATCCTCTTCCTCGTTTGAAAGCTCAATCCCAAATCCATCTTCAAACTTTCTAATCCCTGAAACAGTTAAACCATCATGAACAATTGAATCTCTGTTATCAAGGATTCAGGTGAGATGAAGCATCGGTTATATAAATGGGTGGAAAAAGTAGGGCCGCAATGAAATTCTATAGTAAAGGCTTACATTTAAAAATAAAACTCGGAGGGTAATGACGTTTTCATTTATGATATGGAATTCTCATATATTTTCTAGAGAAATCTTTTTCTTCAGGATCAAAAGCCTCATTCGATTTATATTCAATTTTTCTCATCATTGAATCAAAAACTTTGAATTCATCCAGTGACATATTAAAATGGATAATATCTTTTTTCTGTACAATTTTCATCATATAATTATGACTATCTGTAATTTATTAGTTAACATGTCTAGAGGGTTAACCGAATGTGCTTACCATTCCTATACTAAAATAATGTACCTGTGAAAGCTACGAAGCGAAGTGCAATACTTCGTATATGTATGAGTTTATCCATGAAATAATTTTGAGTTAGCCCCCCTGAATAAATTTCGGCTGTGAATCGCACCTCATTAAATATACCATTTTCATCTTTTGTTGATGAATGTGAAGCTAAACCTTGAGATGACATTTCATATTTCATTTTCGCAAGAATATTTTGTTTTTCTCCCTCTGGTAAGGCATTAATTTGATTTCGATGCTCGTCTGCAATTTTTACACCGAATTGAAGTACAAGATGATCATCTTGGTCACCTGGAAATATCAATGTTAAGGGCAGGGATGTCCCCTGTCTATAAAGATAAACATCATGTTCTTCATTAGGAATCTCTTCCAAAGAACTATTTGGCCGTAAATTGATCCAAGTAATTATTTTATTTTTCAATGCTTCTGAGGTCATTTCAATTGAAATATGAAGTACATTTAATATAAAGACTATCTTTTTCTGCTCAAAGATTTCATTCGAATTTTCAATTATTTTTTGTGTTCGAGCTCTAGAACACCAGTGACAATTTCGATTACGGGATAACAGTGAAACAAAAATATTTATTTATAGACCTAATTATACGACAAAAAAAATTAAGCAATAATTTGAATTGGTTTATTAATTAGAGGAAATTTTATTGAATTTAATTCTGCCTTAAGAAATTGGTTCTCAATAATTCCATGTTCTATTTTATTGCGATCACGAGCAAATTGTAAAAATAAATTTTCAACCTTTTCTTTAAGATTTGAAATGGCTTCTCGATGGACTTTAAATTCGATTGCACTATCACGATCAACCTCAGTGAAAATTCTTATCTCGTCAGTTTCTATATTTTTTGCTAAGAACGGATCACCAATTGCGGCCAGTATCGAAAAACGATTCCTAATTTTATGTTCTAGTGTCTCTAAACTAAAAATTCTATCACGTGCTTGGATTAAATCAATTTCCATCTGTAGCATTATGTTTTTCATATGCAGCAAGGTATTACCTGCTCGAGCTAAGCCTACTTTATTTCCTTCCAGGATAACAGTTGATCTATCTGATATTAAGGATAAATTATCGATTAATTTTCTCATCTTAGCAGGTTTCATATCTTTATGAAATCGTTGATTTTTTTTACTAAATTCTTTTTGCAAAACGTCGATTTGAATGTTTCTTCCACCAATTGCAGTATGTGTATTCACAATTGCCATTTCAAGAGAATCGAGTTCTAATTTCATACTATCTGTTTCTGTCACAATGTATTCTAAATCATGAACCAACAGAGCATATTTATCTTGTAGATCCAGGTATGAATCTTTTAATTTTTCTCTGCGATTCTCAATACTTATGTTTCCTAGTATTTTGTAATAGAGTTTTTTAATAGGCTTTAATAACTTTAAATTAGTTATTTCAATATTTTTTGACAGCGAATAATGCTTGTATAGTACATTTAGTTTTTGGTTAGACAAATTATATGTCTCAAACAAATCTGGAGGTGATTGTTTCAATTTTTCAATTAAAACTTCGAATTCTTCACTCATAAACTCTGCCACATTCTCCGTAATAATTTTATCTTCATTGCTATAATAACGACACTGTCAATAAACCATAGTATGCCAAAAAATATAGTAAAGAGGGGGATGGGAAAACTAAAATCATGAATTAATTTGCTGATAAAGAAATTCAAAATATAATCAAAAAATGCTGCAATAATTAGGAACACGACACCAATCCCCATCAAACCAATAAAAGTAATTGTCTCGTTTAATGATGTTTTCAGAATGTTATATGTGGCCAACGTCTGACGATTTGGCCTTTTTCTTTTTGACATATTTATTGTAATTAGCAGTTTCAACTAGCTCTTAAATTGTTGTGGTCAAATTTTCTAGTTTCGCGTTCTAATTCATCATCTAGCAATGTGTTCGATATAATAGAACACTAGAAAATTTATTAATTAAGATGCATAGAGTAGACCGAAAATAACAAATCATGGGGAACAACATCTAGTTAAGAATATTTATTATAATATTAGCGGTGAGAAAAACTAAGATCTAAAAGGATTTATATATAATTCACCGACTGCTAATAATTATGGAAGCAATAATTATTGTAGGATTATTTTCTATTCTTGGTACCTTTGGTGGTATATTAATTACTTATTTTTTGACTGTTAAACCAAATCAAGTTAAACAAAACAAGGAGAAGAAAGAGAAATTATTTGATTTACTTGCTGTTAGTGTTGAAATTATACTAAACTTGGATGAAAATATAGTTAAGAAGAAACAAGAACTTAATGCTCACTTATTAGAATATAAAGCAATTAAACTTGGTAATTATTTAGAATTGTATTTTGGCAATAAAAACAAAGAACTTTTCAAATATGTCCATGAATTAGCGACTACAAATAGGAAATTAGCTGAATATGTAAATATGTACGCCATTGATAATATGGATTATAATTCATTAAAAACAAAATATAAAGCACTAAAAATGGTTGCACAGCGATTATATGTCGATATTTCTAGTTTCATAATTGATAATGATATAAAAAACTATTAAATCTGAATACTTTCGATGACCTATAAATACCAATAAAGATCAATTAGACTTTGGAAACCGAAGAGTCAATGTACATTATTTATTTCTGTTCGGTTGCTCGAACAGAACTTTGAAACTAACAAAAATAAGGTATTGTGTTTATAATATTCAATAAATTAAAATATGGTAAATTTTTATCTTGTAATTAGTATGGAGAATACAAGACGAAAATATACATGCCCTAGTTGCAAACAAGAACAAGATGGAACAAATTAAACGAAAATGGAGGGAAAATTAATTGAAGGTGTAAAGTGCAATTATTGTGGATTCTTTATAGTACCAGAAGGAGCTAAAAGTTATTCTATATAACGATAAACCCAATTATATGACAAAATAATACTACCCAAGTTGGCTAGTAATGTGTAATTTTTACACTAAGTAATTAGTTAATTAATTTAATATTCAATCTAAGACCTAATTATACGAATAAATCTCTAGTCGAGATCAGGTGCCCAATCAATCGATCTCAAATTATTGTAATCCTGAATCCATAACTAGCCGCTCAAAAATTAATTATCTATCAATCTACGTCTCTTAAGAATATAGATAGATATTCCAATTATGAATACAGCACCTAAGATAGTGAACATGAGATATAAATCCGGCTTAGTTCGAGGTGGATCTGAGTTCTCGACCTTGTCTGTATCGATTGGACCATATATCAAGTCGATCGATCTGTGATGACCACGTAATTCAACCAACTTTTTGACCCTCAATAGACCCACTTTTTCTCTGGTGAATAAAATATTATTTCAGTGAATTAACTAAGAGAATTAATGTCTTACTTCTAATGTTTTATGTTCTTTTAAATATGGAATGTAATCCAGTTCTTTGAGTGCCTCTTTCACCTCTTTAACTATCGCTTGCCAATTGAACTATGATTGTTGACCATCAATGTATGCTGCAAGGACGGATTGTTGATTCTCATCTAACCCATCAATATAATTTTTTAGATTCTCTTTTAACTCAATCGTTGTTTCATCTTTTCTTGATTCTATATCTTCTTCTTCCGTCATTATATCGGTTAATCAAAATTTGTAATTTATAAATTATTGTGATCTATTTTTCTTGTTTCGCGTTCTCAATCATGATATATTAAATTGTTCAACTGCTCGAACAGTCGCAAAATGCTACTGGGAAGATACTAAGTGTAGAAAGATATTATCCTACTTAGTGACATTTTTAGTTACATAAAATAATTAATATATATTTAGATTACATTCTTATTTCATGAAAGTCTGGCATCTTATAGTAATTATGCTGATTTTGTCAAATTTCACTATTCACTCATCAGGACAGAATGAAGTAGAAATTATAATAAAAGAAAAACCCCAAAATATTACGGGTACAAGGTTGGAATTGAACCAATCCATTACTTGGGTTGTTTATTCTGAAACTGAAACATTTTACACAGTAAATAGAGAAAATATTCAAGATTTAACCGGGCGTTTCACATTACAACATAGTGTAAATGTTACTTTAGAGCGGATGACTATAGGACTCCACAATTATACGTTACACCTTTTTAATTGGAATTTTAGCATATCGGATTCAGTACAAATAAGTGTCTTACCTTCTCAAATTCATTTAGATGAAGCTGTTATTCAATCAGAAATCCTCTACTTACCTAAAACAATTATTATTGTTGTTATTATTTTAATAATTATATTAGGAATATTTTTGTTAGTAACAAAAAAAGATAGCATATAATATCGAGTTTTTAGTTGTAACTAGCAGTAAGGAGGAATGCACTCATAAAATATTCCCACGTCATCAGCGAAAACACTTGAAGTGGTAAAGTCACCATGAGGATTAATGATGATATATTCAAAAGTATCACCACTTGGCATATTCACGAAACGGTGTCTATGCCATCCTGAAGTGTCATCGTTGAGATCGTAAATATCAGAAGCAATGTCAAAATTAATTATAATTTTGATAACGTGAGAACCAGATAACAGGGGGTGTTTCAGCCAGACATCTATAAAATCAATATCATCGCTATCAATAGAATAAGTTTTTGACTGTACGAATGATTGTTCTTCATCACCCATTTCTACTGAGTATGACCCCCAATGGGATTCAGAACTGGTAACAGTTGCTGATTGTATAGTAGGCCAATAGGTGAAATCTCCTGCGAAAAAGTAAAATTTTACTACGCAACTTGAATTTGTCAAACTGACAAAGTTCTTCTAGTTGCGATATTGCAAGGTCTGAGAGAGATTCGATTTCCGATCTTGACAATCTAGACATTGAATCTCTCGTTTTTTAAGAATCTTTTGGAAAATGGGCGATTCCTAGGTCAAAAAGTTGGTCGAGATACTAGGTCACCGCAGATCGATCTCAGTTTAACTTTCATTTTTAGAAATCTTGTATTTAATTAAATAAAAGGTACTTGTCAATAAGATACTTGAAATGACAAAAATAAATATGGGATCCTGGTATATTTTTTTTTCACTTACCCCACCAGTGTTTCCATTTTTAATATCGTCTACATTATCTGAACTTACATCACCAAAAATATCTCGTAATCTAATTGCACTTAATTTTGTTAGATCCTCGTAATTGCCATTTTGGAGGTGTAGAAATATATTATTATTTTTTACATAATCACGGACGGTCATATATTCTCTAGTAGAAATCAAGTTTAGATTTTCATCATCTATTTGAAATTCTATACCTGAGAGTACCTCGAGAGAGATATCACTTTCTATCAACACATACCAGGTTCCCTCATAGTAATATTCAATAATTTCAGAAAAAGGATTTATAGTAATAAAACGCTTAAACTCATCATTTGAATTAATATAATTTTGCACCTCTGTTAGGTTATATTTATTCTTCGGTGAAGTTGAATCTCCGCTGATTCCATGAGTTTCGCCTGTTTCATCATCTATTGACAATCTTAAATACTTGCCTGGAAAGATAGGTGAATATACATAGAGGCTCCAAACATTATTATTGTTATAATAGGGTGATATCTTTGCCTTTGGAAATTCAATATTAAATAATTCGAAATCAGAATTTTTTACATATTCCATAATCTGTGATAATGTGAGATTCGGTATTGGATGAACTGATTGGACATCTAAAGTCATAATTTGGCTATTACTATCATTTATTTGTATTCTTAGAATATTTTTGTCAATAGATGGGTCATAATATGATATTGACCAAATACCACCATTAGTAAATTTCACAAATGTTTGATGATTTGTAACGGTTGTTTTCCATTCATTATATTCTGGTAACGACTCGACCAAATTTAATAACTCGAGAATGCTTAAAGACGGCAATAGTGTAGGATCAAGGCGTTTATCAACAATAATTCCAGTTGTATCATTGATTTTTATAAAACCAACCTGATCTGTATAATGACTAATTATGTACAAAGTAAATATCCGATTTCCGGAATATTCCATCCGACCTGTAAATTCAGGGAGTGAATTGATCCATTCTCTAGTACTTATATCATTAAAAATAATTCCTAACAATTGAGAAATATTATAATTACCCTGCAGAGAAGAATGATATTGATTTAATGCACCTGTTTGGCCATTAATTTCGATGGAAATTGAGTTTATTGATGGATCACCAAGCCAAATAGTACTTTCTATTTTATATTGATTTGGCAGACCATTAGCTATAGAGGACAAAGTTTCATTTTCATAAAGTAAAGCAAGATTACCATAAGTTGAAAATTTATATTGGTAAGAATATCCAGATGTATGAGTATGATATGGGCTATCATAATATAATACTTGGTAAGTTTCATTAATATAATTTGAATTGCTGGAGGTGTAATTCTGTATTTCTACAATATTGTAAACTTGAGAACTCGCTTCATCAAATGATACCACAGGATTTCCAAAGTGAAAGTTCGCTTTTACCTTGTAAGGTTGGTATGAATAAACACCATCTTTAGATCTATTGTACCCAATAAATACATCAAACATTTGGTCATCTTGAACTCCCTTAATAATAAACTCATTTTTGCCCTCATAGGTTGAAATTTCAAAATCTGCTAAACTAAATAGAGATGATACTAAGTGATTTTCAAAAAAAGCACGAGCTGCTGCAATATCCTCTTCAGTAGTTGAGATTTGATCATTAGAATAATTGAAGCTTACTACTTTTCCAACAAGGTCATTAACCAATACAGTAATTACCCTCCTATCCATTCCCTCAAGTCCCCATATGACAACGTACCATAAATCATCATCTAGTTCAGCTGTAAATTCGACATTTGTCATTACATTAAGTAACGAAATTAGATTTTCATCATTCATGATGATGGACACAACTTGATCCCTAGTTAAATTTGATTCTCCATAATAAATCTTAGCTGTTATTGGTTTAGGTAATGAAATCGTCATGAGAAACATTACAATGATAATTATGGTTGTACTATTGGAATTTTTCAATTCTATGAAACATCTCACTTAATTTATATATGAATTAGTATATATTCGGAATTATATATAAAATATGTGTAAGTTTGATAAACCAGATATATTGCACAACTATTATCGAGGTCGTCTCATAGACAACCATGGAACCTACAGACAAAATCAATAAGACCTTTAACAAATAAAGAATTTGCTCCAGGGTTTATATTTTCGACATCCTATAATATACAAACTTCTTCCCGAAGATTAAACATTTCCTGTATTTTATCCCAGATCCGATTTACTTTCTTGTTTTGCTGAGATTGACCAAAGAGTCCAATATCATCAAATCTGTGAAAAGAAAATCATCGTCCTCCACACAAACCAATACGGGGTTATGATAAATAAATTCATCGCTTTATTTGGAGAAAGACTCCGATTAATTATATCGGATAATATCTTAATTGATCTATCAAAGGAGATTTTTATTTTATAAAATTAATTTTTACATCGCACATTTTGATAACTCGCTTATCATGTGTCGTTAGAATCACGATTCGGCCATTTTGTGATAACCATTTAATTACTTTAGAAAACTTCTCCTTTCTTTCAGAATCCACATATGCTAATGTTTCATCAAAAACGTAAATACAGGGGTCCAACAAAAAAGCTATGATGACACCAATTAGCGACTGTTGTCCTCCTGAATAATCACCGAAGTTTTTTGTTTCATCCAATGAAAATTCAAAGTATCGAAGTACACTTAAGAGTTTATCATATTGAAGTGCATCTCCAAAAATATGTTTTAAAATGCGAGAGATCTTGTAGTGAGTTGGAAACATATTATTTTGACGTATGTACGTATGGGATCTAAACTGTTGATTTGTTTCAATCAATACCTTACCAGTCGTTGAAAAATTATTTGGTAAAATTCCGAAAATAAGTTCCAAATACGTTGTCTTTCCACATCCTGATGGACCAAATAATCCAACAATATTGTTAGAATCAATTCGAATATTTTTTGGAACTTCGAGTTTGTAATTATTCGGAGTTGAGATAGTTATATTTTCTACTTTTAACTTGCAATTTGTCATATCACTGCTAAATATATCCCAGGGAAATTTTGATTCAACAAATCTAGTGGTTTTTAGTGGTGTAATCTCTGCCATATTAGATTCAAGTTCGTAGCTTAAATTTACTTTTTCTGGCTTGTTCCAAAATTTATAAAGGCTATTGGGTAACTTAATTGCTCCTCCTTGTAAAACCTGTAGATCAAATTTTAACTTGGGATCTTCTGGCTTTAGGGATTCATTTTCTAAATAACCATCCGTTAAAAAAAGAACCTCTGATGAAACATCTAGTAACCGTTTATCGTGGGTGGCAATTATAATTATTCTCCCAGGTTTTTTCAATTTCAATAAGATATTAAGGATTATATTTACATTATCAGGATCCAGTTGTGCTGTTATCTCATCCAAAATTAGGATACTTGGATTAAGATTAATAACTAAAGCGAGTAATAGGCGTTGCATCTCACCTGCAGAGAGGCTTTTCAAAGGATTATTTTTTATTGTTGAAAGCTGAAATAGGTTAATTAATTTTTCATCTAATGAAAATATCCTTGCTATCTCTCTAAATTCATTTTCAAAATTAATGGAACGATAAGAGAATTGATCAACGAATCCTATATGATAATTTTCAGGCAGTTTGGTAAATTGGTACTCTATAGTGCCTGCAGAAGGAGTTAATTGTTTTTGTAAAATCTTAAGGAGAGTTGATTTGCCAGATCCCGATGGACCTAGTATGACATAAATTTGGTCATCAAGAAATTTATAACTCAGTGCTTTAAGTGCTACAACTGATTTACTAACAGATGGATAGATGTGATACATATTGTTAAGATCAATGTAATTATTCAATCTAAACCCTCCAATATCTTCTAAACAGAGTTAGTAAAGCAATAGAAAATAACACAATTTCGATCACATACATCGTAAGTATTGGTTTACCCCATTGGTAGTCTAACATTAACGATGATTGTAATTTTTCAAATCCACGACCTTGAACTATATCTGGAGAAAAAAATATTAGCAAATAATTAATTATAACCCCGACTAGAATAAAACTAAGCGGAATAAAGAAGTAAACTAGCTGAATTTGTTTTCGTTGCTCTTTTTTAGTCAGTTGCAACGCAAATTCCATAAATTCATTCTGTTTTAAAATATTACTTGCCTTAATTACTTCATATCTGAATATGGTTCCAATTAGAGCAATATTTATGAAAATTGTGATGAAATAAATTAATATGTAAGTATCAATCCGTTCATAGTTTGATATAATAAATTGGTTTATCCTTTGATTTTCAATACCTGTAGGTCTTTCAAGAAATAAATATGTGGTCCTTTCAATTGGATTGGCAGTATATGATTCAAACAATTCGTGATCCATTAATACCCATAGATCAAAGGGCACACTTGGAATGGCTTCAAAACTGTATCTAGGTTTGATAAGCATTGTGGTCAAATTGCCCTCAAGTTCAATATCAACTATCCTTGGGACTCCAATTGGCCATTGAAATTCAATTTCAATATCATTACTAATAATTATATCTTTCTCTAATTGAAAATTGCTTAAATCAACAAAATAGCTGATGTTGTATAGAATCAGATCATCAATAATCGAAAAATAATCATTTACATCTGTTACTATTATGCTGAAGTTATTATTTTCATAGGAAGCTGAATAAACTTCCAATACAAGGCAATTTGCTTGATTATCACACTCATGATCCTGGAATGCATTTCCTACTCTAAGATGTTCTTGTTGAACCCAGTTACCGACTAATAACAAGTTGATCAAAAACAAAGAAATTATGATACTAGTAAACAATTGATATGGGTTAGCAATTCCATAAATATCCATTCGCTTGAATATTCTAGAAATCAAGTAAACAACAAAAAGTGCTAGTACCACCAGTGAAGCTATTATTAAAGTTAATTGAGTTATTAAAGTAATTAGATCCTCTGAAGTATCCAAACTCCCAGATATGTTGAGTCCTGCAATTATACCAACAATCAACAATAATACTATTGCAATAAGGAACTTTTCAGTTTCAATTTGTACCTGTGGAACAAGTTGACCTACGATTACAGTTGAATTTAGAATCGTTGAAATAATTAAGAAGTTGGAATAGGAATTATTGGACAGCAAACCGTAGACAAATAACAAGTTGGTCGGAAGATATGCGATGGTAAACTCAGCGAAGAATCGGTTATTGTTAGAAATTGGGTTACCTGCAATGACTAACAATTCTTCTGCCGAGCGACTTTCTTTTCTGAATGAACTTCCTATGTACATGGAAATAATAAAAATGGGGATAATAGAACTGAATAGATAAGTTAGCCTGATGTTGAGATTACTTAATTGATGTTGAAAGTTCCAAATATATCTCAAATGTTCTTGATCAATGATTAATAGGGATTGACCTATTTCAATACCAATAGGATCCAATTGATCAGAAATTTCTCGATCCAACAAATCATGCCAAGGAAAATTTGCGGGGTAGGCTACTTGAAATGCTGATTCTGTTGCAACAGACCAACTAGAAGAAAGAAAATCTAATTTTGCAGTTTTTAAATAATCTATCACTAAGTATCCTTCATTTGCTTGTAGACCCAAATATTGTAGATTTTCAGTCACCAAATTGGTTTCATCCTGATTCAGCATTCTATCATATTTCACTTCAAGTGAATTATATTCAAAATCATTTTCAGATTCTTGATTCTTCGAAAAGTAGTAAATCAAATCTGGGGATAAGGAGGATAAGAGACTCGCATCAAAAATGAAAATATCAATACTTGAACCAGTCACATTTTCAAATCGTATATTAGTAATACTGTTTTCAATAACCAATTCTCTTAATGTTATATCTTGATCCTTAAAATAATTATACACATAGTTTGAAATCTGTTCTGTGGTTGAAGTGATTCTAATAGTTTCTTGGTTCTGAAAACCAAATGATTCGAGAACACTGAAAGAGGGTCTGCCCTCATGCCTTATATCATTCTTATCCTTATAAACATCGAATTCAATGTAAACAAGATTTGATGCAGTTAAAAAGATCATAAGTAAAAAAGTTCCTATGATTAAATTGTAAACAAAATACTTTCGCAAAAATCCCCTGCGGAATTTTAACCATTTAAGAATCCACGGGATCTTTGGTTTTCCTCCTTTTTATCAAAATTATTGTAATTGCCGTCACTATAATCAATCCACCAATAATATATGGTACAATTGATGTTTCATTAACAACAAAAGAAACAAAATCAAATGAATATGTAAAATCCGATAATGTTGCAAGGTGAAGAGAAACAATACCGTCATTCAATTTAGGAAATACCACAGTCGGAGTGAAAGCAGAATTAACAGCAAGAGATATTCCATTAGTAAATATGGCTCCAGCTAATAAATTTCGAGAACCAAGAGTTAAATCATCATTAATTTGATAATAGTAAATTTTTCTCTCACTTCCTGATACAGTGAACAACCAATTAACCTCATTAGCCCGTATCATATGAATTCTTTGAGAACTTTTATTTTCAGATTGTATATTGCTTTCTGACAAAAGAGTAAGAT
This sequence comes from Candidatus Heimdallarchaeota archaeon, assembly GCA_021399405.1. The sequence goes on from JAAFKL010000367.1 coordinate 16,117, forward strand.
TAGAGTTAATTTTGTACAGAAGGAAACCACCACCTCGATCTACAATTGCAATCATCTCATTGTTTGAAGTTTCATAGATTATAGATGTATGAATACTTACATCAAAATCTGCAATTGAATTCAATTTCAATGTCGAGGAATTAATGTTGTAAGACCATGCAAACAACTCACGAGAAGTTAAGTTAATTGTTTCAAAAATTCCATATATTATACCTAGTTTCACTAGACCAATTCCAAGGTAAATTCTATCGACGTGCAAGTCAGGGTTTATCGTAATTAACTTTGTTGATTCTTTGGTCATCAAATTATATTCATAGACTTCTTCACTATACGTTAAAGTATAAAATTTTCCGGTTTCTTCATCAAACATATATTCCAATATGCTATTTGGTGTAGTTTGAATATCTGTAGAAACCCATTCTCCACTTATTAAGGAAAATATTTCTGTTTTGGTAGAAGCCTTTCTCCTTATAACAAACATTGAATTCTCATAACTCATAAAGTGAGTTTTCCCCTCTGCAGTTGAAGTACCCATATTCCAAAATTGGCTTCCTCCGACGTAGTCAAAAAGAACAATTATATCTTCTCTTGTGGTGTCGTCATCTGAAACGTAATACACATATATTCCATCTGTTGTTGTATATGTTGCGTAGATTTGAAATCTGTATTCTTCACTATTTGCATATTCAACTATTTTTGATGTATTCCATGTCAATTGTGATGATTGCCCTATTGTATTAGACATAGGGATTGGTGTAAATAAAACCAGCAATATCAATATATAAACCAAGAATTTCATAAATTTCCTTGAATGTTATATTATCTGAAGCATTAATAAAGCTACCTTAGGTATTTCAATGTCAATTTTATTAACGTATTAAATCAAAATCGATCGAATTTCAACCATTTAAGAATCCATGAGATCTTTTGTTTTCCTCCTTCTTATCCAAATTATTGTAATTGTTGTAACTATAATCAATCCACCTACAATATATGGCAATATTGATGTTTCATCAACAACAAAAGAAACAAAATCAAATGAATATGTAAAATCCGCCAATGTTGCAAGGTGAAGCGAAACGATATCATCTTTCAATGTAGGGTACACAACTGTTGGCGTGAAAGCAGAATTAACGGCAAGAGGAATTCCATTTGTAAATATGGTTCCAGCTAAAGAAATGCGAGGACCAAGGGTTAAATCATCATTAATTTGATAATAGGAAATTTTTCTATCGCTTCCAGATACAGTAAATAACCAATTAGTCTCATTTGTCTGTATCAAATGAATTTTACCATAGTTTATATTTTCAGTATGTACAGCGCTATCTGAGATGAGAGTAAGATTAGAGTAAATTTTGTAAAGCACGAAACTATCACCATTTTGCAAAATACCTAATAATTCATCTGTTGAAATTTTATAAATCAATGCGGAGGCTATCGATATTGATAGATTTGAAATTGAATTCAATTGAAGTATCTTCGAAGTAAGGTTGAAAGACCATACAGAAAGGTGGTGTGAGGGAATAGTCGTGGTGGTTTTCAAAAAACCATAGATCATTCCTGTGGTTGCTAGACCCACTCCAAGAAAACTGCTCTCAACATTGTCCTCAGGGATAATTTTAGTGATTTTAGAGGATTGTTTCGTCTTTAGATTATAAGACAATACCTCTTCATCATAGGTGAAAGTATAAATTATCCCATTCTCTTCATCAACCATATATTTAGAAATACCATTTACCGTAGTTTGAATGTCTATCGAAACCCACTCTTCATTCATTAAAGAAAATATTTCTGTTTTGGTATACGAATTTCTTCTGACTAAGTACATTGAGTTCTCATACTTCATGAAATGAATTGATCTCTTAGCAACAATAGTACCTAAATTCCAAAATTGGCTTCCTCCATTATAATCAAATAACGCAATAATATTCTCTCTTGTTGTGTCATCATCTGAAGCATAATAAACATAAATCCCATCCGATGTTGAGTAGGTACTCAATAATTGTAATCTATACTCTTCGCTGTCTGAGTATTCTATTATCTTAGATTGATCCCATTGCAAACTTGATGTTTGTGCAACAAGTTTAGATGGATGCAAAGATGACAGTGCTAATAATATTAGAAAAAAATATATCAAGACTTTCATTTGGATGTCTTGATTAGAATACTATCTGAAGCATTAATAAAGCTATCTTAGGGATTTCAATGTCAATTTTATTAACGCAATTAAATCAAAAACAATCAGAACAAGTAATTGATAATTAAAAAATTTCGGACTCTTGCATTGATCAATGTTAAATTATTTTAAATTGAACTCTCTGTTTACATATTAAGTAACTGTGCATGTACCAACAGCTGGCCATGTTGAAGCGGCATAGTCTAAGTTTCCGCCACTTGCCCATATATCCCTATCATCAGCATAAGAGTTAGAGTAGTAGTTATCTAGATAGGAGTAAATATAGCTTGAAAAACTAGCACAGTTGTCACGATCAACGCCAAATTCTTCCTGCGTATATTGTTTGTATAGATATGGTGTTGGATTAGACAAATCATAAGCGAATATGATTATCGTCTTATCATTTGATCCACTATCTCCATATTCGACATTAGCATCTTGGCTTGTTGTAGGGTCGCCAGCATGGAATGCTTTGACATAGTCAGTTGAAAAATCATCAACATCTGTGCCTGAAGCATCTGGTACAATGACAATATATCCTTTTGTCCCAGAAAGTGCAATAGCATTTTCCATACAATATTCCCTGTCTGCTTGGTTACAGTATGAATTTGAATATGAATCATCCCTTTCTGCGTAAAAAGTAAAATAAGTTGACGCTCCATTATAGATAGAACCTTCAAGCCAATAAGTTCGGCTGGGTGCAGCAGATGATCCTACTGTTTGTACTACAAGACCAACCATAGCTCTTCTACCAGAAGCTGATGGATTATTTATTTTCACCCTGATATAGGCATCTTCATCTAATCCATAGTTTGAATGTACACTGATCGGGACCAAAGCCACGAACAGTAAACATAATACTAAGTAAGTTTTCTTAATCATGTTGAGTCAAATCTACAAATTATATATTTAAACTTATTGTGAGTTATATCAAATACCCAATATTGATAGACTAGAGGGTTTAATTAGTAATCTAGTGAATTATTTTAATGTTTTATTTAAGTACAAAATTGTTCTACAATCGAACATTATTTCGACCAATAATGTATTTGAAATTGAGTGATTCTGGTAGTCTGAAACTATCCAATAAATAAATTTGAGAATTTAATAATTTTTTTTTTTTTTTTTTACTGACCTGGTCCTTGATAGGGGTAATCTGTGATATCAAGCCAATATATGATGATAAAATATCCATTAGCTGTGCCCAGAATTAAAGACAAATTTTTTGTCTCGGATGATTCATCTGATGGTATCGTATATGTACCCATATTCGTTGCATCTCCTGCACTATTTTCAATAAATTCTACATCGAATGTTAGACACGGTGCACTATCGGTCCGAACCCAAGATTTTGTGTAATAATATTCGCTAGTCCTAGATGTTTGAGGATCATTGTCCTCGTATCCACCCTCGATCCATGAACGAGATGAACATGAAGTCGAAGTTGTTCGCTTAACCCGGAGTTTGTTCTCACAGGTATTTCCTGTCCCATCTCCACAATTAGTATCAGAAATGAAATTATATCCTTTCCAAGACACATTTGCAGTGTAATATGTGACACCCTTAACTGGTATTGATCCAAAACCAATACCCAGTAGTAAGGTAATTAGCGCTAAAAATCGTATATTCCTTGTTTTAGGCATGTATAGCATTTGAATTTTCAGTTTATAAAGACCTGTACATAAATTATTCTCTTACAAGGCTTGAAAACCGCGATATTACATAGGTCTGAAAATTAGAATTATGCGCATTATTGCACACATGTGAGAATAAAAAGAAAAATTAATCCATATATATGGCGGGATGTTCTATAATAGAACAATTAATACTCATTATTCCACGTATTTCACAAACTCATGGGAATCAATGTTCTATTATAGAACAAAGTTGTTCTACGGTAGAACAAATTCATATGAATTATTATACATCTATAGAGTCAGTGTTTCATGACAGAACACAATACGTGTGTTGATAGTTTTATATATAAAAAATTTATGAATTTATATGACAAAATAATTGAAATCGGAATTTATAGATACACGAAATGCATTGTTTGGAATAATATTGGCAATTATTGTATTCTCCCTATCTTACCAATTAGCACCTATTGTTTTTGAAACAGATTCCAGTACTGATAATATTTGGAACTTTAAAAGTCCGTCAACTGTATCAGCTTCGATGACCTCAAATGTTGGGGAGTTGGTTTATTCCCGCATACTTACTGGAACTATATCAAGTACAATTACAAATGATGGAAATGTAAATTTTGGCTTTTCGAGCAATCCAATTTTTTCAGGTAATGTACAGGAGGTTGTATTTTACAAAAATATAATTCCTGTTGCGATTCTTGAAGAAGTTAATTTTTCGGATCCAAGATTGGATACCGATGATTGGATATTGCAAAGAGAAATTTGTTGTATTGAAATACGGTCTACTGAATTTAATAAAAGTGAGGGTTTATTTGAGAATCTTTATGATTCCTTGAGTAAAGATTTTAGTGAAATTATAGGATATAGTAATATAACAGCAAATCTGGCTGAAGAAATTACTGATTTACAAAAATTAAATGGAGAATCATACTGGTTGATTGAGAATGTCTACCGAGATGGCCAGAGAGTAGAGATACAAGTTTTTGGAACAAATATCATCATAACTACTATTCAAGTAAAAGGAATTGTTTATGGTGACGGTAGTATCGGAATTATAGTTGATCTTAATTCATCATTTAATGGTTATAGTGGATTTATGGATACAGTACCCCTACAAAACTATAAGAATACAATAGATGAAATTCTTACTGAGATAATATCTGAGATGTGAGGTGATATGGACGATGGTAAAATTTACATTACAAATCAAATTACAATCCAAATATTATTGTTGTTCAAACGACATGTCAATGAAGAGTTTGGAGTAAGAGAGACTCAACGCTTGCTTCATCTAAACAGTCCTAGTACAACTAAATATCACCTGAGTAAACTTACTGAACTTGGATTGTTAGATAAAACACCGTCAAATCTTTACTCAATTTCCAAAGAAGGAAAAGAATTCAATCTTATCAAATACCCTATAGAAATTACTCCACAATATATTCTGGGAAAATTTGTTCCGAAATATTCATTCCTAATTTTTTTTATTCTAACAAGTATCATTATCAGTATACTTGCATTCATACTGGATCTTGGAACTAGTCTGGACATAATTGCCATTAACAGCTTTATATCCCTAACGATTGTAGTTGTCTACTTGATGAAAGAATGGATTATTGCAGCTCAAGCTTACAAAGAATTTACCCTAGATTAGAAGACCTATTAATGGAAAAATCGATCGAAAGTTTGAACCAAAAGCAACTGTTCTGACTCTGTTTGGATTTATTTGAGGGGTTGACAAAAATGTTCGACAGCTCGAACATAATATTCAGACTCTGTTCGAGTATTAGAACAACAAACATGAAAATTAAAAAACATCAGATATAATTAGTATGCACAATTCACCTACGATATTCTTATTTAGCTTCAAGGTATTAATAGCCATATATAATGGAGAATTTTGCTTTAAACAATCAGATCCAAGACCTAATATCCACTAATCGGAAGTTACATTTAACAACAAATGCGGTATTGGCTTCATTGTTAGGATCTCTCGTTAAGAATCACAACACAAAAACAATTACCCTTGAAATTTATAAGGAATTTGACAATTTATTTCCAGAGGTTTCCTTGGCGGAACGTAATCTGTATAAGAGAATAAATCGGCTTAAAGATCACGGCTATATTGAATATTCAAATAACATGCTTAACAACACGGATAAAGAAATTCTCCCACTAAATTCAGATATATTTGATATATTAATCGAGACCAAATTAATCGAAGATTTTATTGGCACAATTCAACAGATATATAGTGTTTCTCGAAGATACAAAATAGTTTATTACCATTTTAGCTTCATGTGTGATATAATCAAACCCGAAAAATCCTTACTTGCCTTTTACAATGAATTTGTACCATATGAAATTCGATCAGAGCAATTCAATTATATTTTATCTGGATCTCTTTCTCAACAAATTAACTTGACTAAGAATATTGGTATCCCAGGTTTTAATTACATAATGTGTAATAATATTAGGATTGGGAAAAAATTTCTTGAAAGACTAAAATATTTCAAATTGGTCCATTGCGATGGTTCATATTGCATGTTGACAGCATCTGGATGGGGTTTTTTAAAATTAATTCAAAAATACTACAACTTTATTGCCTCGTTTAACAAATTATTGAAAATATGTTGATCGATTCCAAAACTGAGAAGAAATTATTTATTTTATGAAGTATTTCTTTAATTAATTAATGATTGCCCTATATTTTAATAACTAGAAAATCTATCCTCTAATTAGAAATTGGCTTTATAATTTATATATTATAGTTTTTTCAATCGCAAATATAGTTAGTCCACCAATTAAATGTAAGTATAGTAAGGTGCTTCGACTGATCGATTCTCCTTTTTACGTAGTTTATAATTATAATTAATTTACTTGAGTATGGACAGTCTTTCCGAAAAGACTATGAGGAATTAAAATGTTAGAAAATTCAATTCTTACCAATGGAACAAAAAGAATACACGTTAAAAAAAGATTCAAGACTTATTTTTGGGTCATTTTTCAAATTTTAGTAATAACAAATCCAGTCATTCCTGTCAATCCAATTGGTCCACCCTATCAAGCCCCACCTGTAGGATGGATTATTAAAGATGAGATCGATCTGTACGGAACAGGCTGGGATAATTCTTCAGGACAATCGTATATTGATCCTCATCATAACGGGTACAAGTTAACCGTGGCCCCAACGAAAAGCACAAACAAAACTTTTACAGATGTTTCTTGGGATGGCTATTCATCCTTGAATTTCAGTATTGGTTCTTTGAGTTCAACTTCATTCTCAATTTATGTTAACAACGAATTATTACTCACTCAATCCATTGGGAGTGGGAATTTCACTTTTGATGTACAACAAAAAGCAAAAATCCTCCAGCTTCACAAATATGAGGAGGTTTTTATAAACTTCGTGGGATCAATCGACTACCTTGGTTTTGAATCTGATCGCCCAAGGTACTACGGTGTCTACAATACACAAAATTATGAATTACTATTTTCTGGCATTCAAAGTGGTTCAGACGTAGAATTACAACCCAGTGAGGGAGTGGGGGGATTTTATCAAGGTTACACTGGCTCCACTGATGATTTATATTATCCAGAAATCGGAATTTGGGCATCTATGCTACCAAAATCTTATAGGGCTAAGATTGGACATATTGAACCAACAGATCCTATAAACATTATTAATATGGCAACTCCAGATACAAACCAAGGTTTTGAATCAAATTACGTGACATTAGAAGACGGTGGATATTACTCGCTTGACCTTGGCGCAGTTGGCCTAAGTCAAGATTTCGGAGGGTACCTCATTGCTGAGCCTCTTATGGTAGATTTATACTGGGAAGAACAAGGTGGTGCCACTTTTAGCTTGGGTTATGAGCAGGTCAATTTTGGTTCCTACACAGAACTTAGTGTCGACTTATCTACATTTTCCGGTTCAAATGGTCGAATTAAAATATTGCCTGAATTAACCGGCTTTCTACAAGACGCCGAAAACTCTACCATTACACGTGACGTGTTTGTACATTTCGGTGACATCTCGATCAGTCGAAAAGCTTCTATTGAGTCCATTGTTAAATCTGAATATTTGCCTGCTACCGAAGTGATAGATTCTAATGGTGTCATAATTACTTCGGGTGAAATCATTTTCGATGGTGTAAATGATTATGCGGTTTATCACTATCAAGGTGCTAACGGTGATGATATAAATAGATTAATGTTATTAGTAAGTTCGAGCAGTGTGGATGATTATTTTGAATTCGACGCTATAGCTATTGATGAAAATGAGGTAGAGACAACTTTTGCTAGTGGATCTTACAATTCATCCGGTACATATGGAGAAGATGTAGGTACAATAAAATTATTTGTTACAGATTACCAATCAATTAATAAAAGTTCTTTAATAAAAGTCATTATTACTTCTATCCAGAATCCAAGTGGTTATTTGGGTATCAACGGACTCGCATTCTCGGGTCCGATGGATGGTCTCGAGCTCAGATACGCAAGTGACTTATATTGGCAAAACCAGTTTACTAATGTTCAATATGATGATCTGGCTGAATCTTATATCTTACGATCCGAGGATGTACCTTTCAGGGCAATTTCTGAAACCTCCTCGCCAACACAAATTCAAAATAATCCCAGTTTCGAAACGACGGATTCTTGGACAGGGTTAGTCCAGGATTCCAACAAACAGACTGATGGATCGTATTCTGCCACTCTTAGTGGGTTCAGCGATATGGACCCTGTCACAGACACACTGACCTCAACTGACACTTTAACTTCTTTGGATTCACTATCCTTTGATATATACACCGTTGCTACGTGTACTGATAAAGATAGTAATCCTTGCCCTTCGTGGTCAGGTTTGAGTGATGGTACTAATTATTATAGAACATATATTGGGGGTGTTCTCATATGGGAGCAATTGGCTTCTGATGCAACTAATGGATGGGTGACTGTGAATGTTGATCTTAATGCAGCTGGAAACCCAGATGGTGTTCTTTCATTCGAACTGGTCGTCGATGGGGATAAAAAGACAGGAGGAAAACCTTCGAGTAGATATACGTATGCGATTGATATGTCCATTTGGATTGATAACATTCAGGCAATAGATATTCAGGTTGTTGCAGGTGACCCCTATGATACTGACCAATTTCTCATAGCTACTTACGATTTTAATTATTTGCCTACTGGTGACCATATATTCCAAGTTACTGCAAGGAAAGCAGATTGTATTACTACCTGTGTAAACGATGATGGCCTTGCAAGACAAGTACAACTAGGTTATCGTTTAGCAGGCACTAGTATTCCGTTTAGTATATTTTCCACATTTAATATTTTATCGTCTGAATATCATATGGTGAGAGATCGTGTATTACTTTCAATAAGTAATTCCAGTGCTTACGAAATAGCCATTCTTGCTGGTTCAGATGGAGCGATCAATATCGCTAACTTTGGAGTGGTTACTTCTGATGTTACATCATCAGTTAATGGTGATGCGTATACTGACCTATATGCGAATTTTGAGGGGACTTCACTTAATTTTGGCAATAACGAAACTAAGGGGTTTATGTCGACTTTCCAAGGCGATGAAGACCAATTCCAACAATTTACTAATTGGGAGAATCAGATTGCAAATGGAGGTGGCTTCGGTACCGTGGATACACTTGATGGTGTGATGCAACTCTATGATGTATGGACTAACTCGACATCTATTGATAATTTAGTATATGAAATATCATTTTCCTATAACTCAACAGGGGTGGATTTGAATGTTACTGGGGATTTTGGCTATTTCCAAATGGTACACGATCGTAATTTGGGTGATGATACACCCAGCTTCAACTCAGGTGTCAAGAAGGTAGATAGTAGTTATGTGTATTCTTCTTCAACTACTGATATAATAGAGGGGATTGACGCCTATTCGATTCACAAATTTACAATAATTCAATGGTATTCTTCGTCTGAATATCATTTAATGGGCTATATTGATGGTCAACTAGTCAGTATATTTAATGATCCGTTATGGGACACATCGCTTGCTTTGGGCTCATCCCCTGTTTTAGAAGTTGTTTCGGGTACAGATACACGGATTCACAGTGTATCTATTAATGAGTTACTGCCCGATTCAGAGGTTTTAGATGGAGTTGGCTCAATCGATAAGGATGAGTGGGTTGTATCTTCCTATGGCCAATCTCTTGTAAATGATGAGTATATTGTTCTGAGAGATGGTCAAAGTCTGCGTTACAATCATAATCTTGGTTCAAAAATTCAAGACATATTCTTTGGATCCATTTATCTCGATTCTTTCAATGGTCAATCCATATTGGTTAATTCAAGTGAGAACCTAAAATTAGAATTTTCAACTATTTTAGATCAGAGCATAAAATACGCTATTGCCACTGCGCATTACGGTGGTTTAAATTCTGAAATATTTAGAAGTGAAATCAATAATGAAATATCGGGGAAGTATAATTTTGAATTTCGTCAGGAAACATCCAAGGTTGCAATTAAATTCTGGATAGATGGGGGACATACACCTGTTACACTAGGTGATGGTCTTGGTGAGTTTTCTCTACCATCTACCATACAATTCTACCCTGAACTTCTTTCTTCATTGAATTCCTACATTTTTGTTGATGCCGTAAATTTCGGTTTTAGAACTTCTACTGATAGTGATGCAGTCTCCGGATCCGGACCTAATTGGATTTCGTATACTTTAGCAGAAAACTCTGAATTTAGTGGGGAAATAACATCTTCAACAAATTTAGTGATGGACGGGTCATCATTATCCACAACAGAATATTTTCTTGGCTCCCAATTATTCATTGATGATTTAGGGGCAATCAAAATAAATCCAGTTCGAGAAACAGGCATTGATCCGGTCTACATGAAATTTGAAGAGGGATCCAATACTATTCTTGAATTAATTATTGCTAGAAAGAATACCGTAGATGGCATAACAGGCACTGTTTGGTACAGCAATGGAACTTCATTTATTTCAACAAATGGTACATTTAATACTGGTGATTGGATCTCATTTAACGTTGAATTTAACATCACTTCAAACACTTTTACTTTATCTATTGATGATACAAAATTTGGAATTAGTAGTGGTTATGATATCCCTATGCTTAGTACTTTCTCTGGAACTCCATCATTCACCATACAAGGGGGCGTTTCCACATTTTATGTCGACAACATTTACGTAGGTTCTAATTCATGGAATTTTGAGTCATCTACCTTACCATCCTTCCTCCAATCCTCAATTAACCTTGATCAATCCGATGCTCAATATAACGCTGCTGATTTTATAATCGTAGAAATTGATCCTATCAATACCGATTCAAAAATAACAATTGAATATCTGGCTGTTCAAAATTCTCAAGTCACCTTGATGGATAAAATTGGAAATGGTGATTATCTAAAATTCCGATTAGACAGCCTTATCCCTAATGTATGGATGGATATTGGTATTTCAAGCACTAGCTTAATTAAAATCAAATCGATTTCTTTGGCGAATGACATCCCAATAAGGGCATGGTTAATTCTTGGAAAAGAGGTATCTTCAAGTGGAATACCATATGAAAAGACCGATGTAATAAAACATACAAATCAACTAATTGGCTATACCTATGAATATCAACAACTTGAAGATAGGTTTTCAAATGGAATTGTTGGATGGGATGAAATTCAGCAAAATGGCTACGATTGGAGTCAAAAAGAACAAATTGTTGGGGGTGGTGATGGGTCTGAATTCACATTTGCTGAAAATGATGCTCAATGGCTTGATACAAATATTATCGAGAATTCAAGCTTTGAAGGTCCTGTTGATCCTTCAACATACACATGTAATGGACAACCAGGCGGTCAAGGATGGACTACTTGTTCCTCTCAGAATGAAACTGTCCAGACAATTGATAAATTATATTATTACCCGCAATACGATCAAACTGCCACAGATGGTATTTATTCTTACAGATTAAGAAATAATGCTCGATACTCCATTCTTGATGGATCATTTGCTTTATGGCAAGTGGATTCTGTGTCTTCTTACATTGATGTTGCAAGTCTGTCTTTTGATATGTACACTGATGCTTGGATATATCAGCAATCAGTATGGACTGACCCCCCCGGTCCTGATGCCCCATCGAGCTATAATGGTTGGGATGACGGTTCCTCGTATTGGCGGATTTACATAGGGTCTACAATGATTTGGGAATTGCTTCCATATCAACACACTAATTCTGTTTGGACTCATTACGATCTAGATCTAAGTTCCTATGGTGGACTATCTGGAACATTGCGATTCGAATCCATGGCCTCACCAGATAGATCAAAGGGTAAGGCTTATACAGAGGATCTTATTTTTGGATTTGACAATTTAGAATCAATCCAATCTCAAGCAATCAGCAATTATACTGGATATAGGTCTTCCTACGATGGTGTATCATTGCCTACCGGTTGGAACTCATGGGAATCTAGTATTCCTCTTTCCATCGGAGATCACACTCTCCCTATTAGCTCAGATAGCGATTACTTTGAGAATGGTAATTTGGATGATTGGGAGACTTCATATGGTCAAAGTGCCGATGGTATTCGGTGGGTTGAACGCAATGGCTACTTGGACATGACTGGCTCTTCATTAGGAACTAATCAGTCACAAGCTGAAATATATAAAGAATTTGATCAACCTATTGAGGGGCCATTTTCGATGACGATACCTATTACAATTAAAGGAAAACCGACTCTTCCAGGACAATGGTCTGAAACTTTATTTTCCTTCACTTTACTGACTTCCGAACAACGTCATTCAACATGGCCGGCTATGCTCTTAGTAAAGGATGGTAACGAATTTATGGATCGTCCGTACAATGGTACCATATCGAATATTGGAGATTTTAAAACTAACGACCTAGGTAATTACCAGTTTAATGGATGGGGATATCATCACGTCGAGAAAAAATTAGTTATGAATTATGATATTAACGCGGCGACTGAAGAAATACAAATAGAATATAGGATATCTCGAGATATAAATCATTATGTGACCATAGATCTGATTCTACTGGGGACCCAGGATTATCAGATTGCGACATATAATCTTGAATCTTGGGGTGATTTTTCTGGTATTGCGATATTAGGTGAAGAAACTCTAAAAGATAATGGAATTTATGTATGGCCCACCCAGACTTTTGATTCTGAAAAATATATTAGAATAGGGGAAATAATTATACAAACACCCACCATTGCTTCTACTGTAATGGCATTTAATCATGAATCAGACTCCGTAGAAACAAAACATCTAGTTTCAGGTTATGACCTTCTTAATGATACAGTTTTTGAATATGGTATAGAGGAAACTTTGTCTAATGGTCCGCAAATAGTCCTTCGTACCTATGATGAGAATTCAATCCCGTCCCAATCATTATCAATCCCGGTACTCGATTATACTTACGGCACAGAATCAGATTATATTTTGTTTGACGTGGAATTTCTGCAGTCAGAAACTACAGACATACAATTATCAGCTTACTATAAAGGACAACAATATCAAATTAACATGACAAGTACTAGAGCGATTGAGCGGATAGGTTATAGTATATGGCAAGATGGTGTCTCTCAGTCTAAATCATATGGGATTCTCAAGGATTTTAGATCTATTAATTTTAATAACGTTTCTTACACTTATGATGGGACGGAATACTACGAGATTGTGAAATATTTATCAACTGATCGCAGTACATATGGCGATTCATTTTCAAATAATATACTTGGATGGGATGAACAACAAAGCGAGGGGCTTAACTGGACAAAGAAAACATCCTACGATCTCTATGGGACACTGCCGAATCAAGGGGGATGGTTTGATAATGACTACATGTACGAAAGTGGAGGTAAACTTCATATTGGTAGAAGACATCAGGATGGCCCCAGATTTCCACACAATGATTGGACTAAACTTATAGCTGAAATTGACACATCTGATAATTACCAGATCAAGACTCAAATAGAATGGGATTTTGATCGTACCAAAAATTCAGTAGCAGGAGGTATTTCACAGGAACAGTACTTTTATTTGATGGGCTTAGATGAAAAAGATGCATTTGTATTTTTGGCAGGTAGGGGTCAATTCCAATTAAATAGATCTCAAGCCTATGTTTCTGATTACATCGGGGGAGCCGGCTGTGCAGAATTATATTATAGATGGTACGAAGACCCGCTTTATATGGGTGGGAAGAATAATTTGGGAGACTCACAAAGATGTCTATCTGATGAGAAGACACTCCGAACAGGAATTAACAATGATTTTGGTCAGATCAATATCACTATTAATGTTGAAAAATCGATAGGTAATACTTGGATAGTTTCAATATTACAGGAATTTTTAAATACTACTGGATCATTTGTTACAGTTAGCTCTGTTGGGACAACTAGTGCTGAAATTAAAAAATTGGCAATATACCATAATGGGTATCAATGGATTCCAGGTTCTACAATCAATCTAGCTACTAATACTGGCCAAATCGATTATAATTATATAGTAGGCCCGATTGGAATTGATAACGTCATTGATTGTTTCGATGTCTGTTATGAGCCTGGTATAGCGACTAAGCAAGAACTTACCGATACTTCTTCCGGTGTCAGTTTGCCTTTAGTAGAAACCTTTAATGAAAATAAATTGCCTGGCTACATAAGCGAAAACAGATACCTTGAAATGATCGATAGGATGGGCGAAACGCTTTTTGAATGGCATTTGCTATCACAGAGTAATGGTCAATTAAACGGTCAGCGTATAAGCGCTGCTAATTACACATCATGGACTCCGCAGTCAGATTATTCATTTATTCCAACCTCACAGGATTTTGTTTTAAACCTTGACTTTGTCGTACCGGGAATGTCTGACAACGGTAAAATAGGACGATACATGCTTCAATTAATTGATTCATCGGGGCAATTGGTTACTATGATTGAATATTTGGATGCGGTTTCCAATGATGTTGGTACAGCTGGTTTGTATTGGAATAATGTCGACATCAATGGAACAAGGATACCACAATCGCGATACACTTCGAATTTTCATAATTCTTCAATAACTGCTGAGATTCGTAAATCTGGCCCGTCTTACACAATTTCTTATAGTGGGGCGCGATCCGATACGCAATCATTTGTTGTACAAGGGGATATCGCCTTGATATTAATTGCCTATCAATTCTACGCCAATGAGACAATTCGAGATATTAATGATTTTCATTTTGATAATTTAAAACTACACTACGATGCTTATGGTGGGGTTAATAACAATCTTCCCGCTCAAGTTTGGGACCCAATCCTTGATACTTCTGTTTACAGAGTAAAATCAATCTCTCAGGAGTTCAGTATCTCTGATTCTATTGGCTGGGGTAAAGGGATCCATACCATGTCAGAATTGCAGGATAGTAATCAACCAGATCTTGCTATAGATGAACATTACAGTAATTCTGGTTGGTCTTATGGTACGGAGTATCTCACAGCTGACAATTTTCTCTCACTAAACTACAGACCATCCCAAATATCAGGACAATCTATTTGGTTATTGTTGGACATTATTGATGGTGATCTTACATCATATGAAGACGAGCGTCCTAGACAATTTGATCGAACGGTTTGGATTGAAGTTCAACTTGATATGTCACCTGTCACTCCTTCATACCAGATATCTGTTGTGCTACCCACTTGGTATGCATTCTCTCGTTGGCATACTGATAGTGATGTACTTTACGAGGTACAAACAGGACATTACAGGATTGGGCATATCCCACAAGGAGTCCTCGATTGGTCTGGATTAACTCTTGATTTGTCATCTCTTATAGGTGATTACAATACTGCAGCAAGTACAAATTATAACTATCGTGCTGTCCGAGGAATATTCTTCGGTACAAATGGAGATGTTATTTCCGTTCGTCCAACATGGTATAATCAACTTGACATCGGCCAATTCCCCTCGGAAGGTTTGAATGGAACTCAGAATGGGCAGACAGATGTCATCTGGAAGCAAATTGATGCTAGTACTGATGGGACTGTCAATTTAGCAGCTAATATGTTCAATTTCCAAAAAGGAGAATATTATGATAGTGTACTCAGTACATATATTTATTCACTATTTGAATACACTGCATATCTAACAATTGAGTCTAACCAATATGTTATTCCAGAAGGCGTTTCTAAGTCAAGTGTGGTATCCCCACTAACGGGGAAAGTCACCTATACAATGGTGATGTATCCTGGCCGAAATGCCTTAAAGTTAAGAATCATACATAATCCAGCAGGCAGTGATGATTGGTGGGTAAAAGCTAGTCTTATGGCTGATTCTGACTTGTTACTAACTACCGATGAAAGTATAGATGACGAGTCAATTTCCTTGTCATCGCCATTTTCGGTTGTTAATAGTACTCTTCACGAATCCAAAATCGGAGATCCTGGGATTCAATGGAGAATTAACAGTATCCTCAAAACTAAAACAGTGATGCAGGGTGAGGGAATATATATATTTGATAGTGCCATGAAGGTATTTCCTCAAGACGGTGAGGCCATCCAGAATGTAATTCCAGCTAATGAAACTGATTTTAAATCGGTTGATTTCGAGAAGTTTAATCAGTTGAATGCTTCAGGTTGGACAATTGTACAAGATGACTTTCGAGGAGACTCTAATATTCTTGTTCCTTACGCTCTTGAATACAATACCACCACAAATAATGGAACTGATTGTGAATTCGATTCGGAGGGATATGAGATATGTTCAGATTATGGTGCTGCCTATGACTATGCCGAATTCAGTCATGGTTCTCAGGTTATGGTTCTTTTCCAAATTTATTTCGCACGGGATCTTGATTACAATTTGACACTAAAACTTCAGATTCCTGTATACTTTGAGGAATATTTCAATTCCCCTACACTCTCAGGAAGAGTGGGTATATCATCCATAGAGGCTTTGGCTTATGATGAATCTGGATTCAGAAGGTTTGATGAATTTGGGTTAAATGATACTCGAAATTGGTTTGGGGATATTACGACAACAGGATGGAATTCTCTGAATACCTCCACAGGTATGGATATGATAATTCCTGCCTACTCGAGTAAAACCAAGGCAGGATTCCATAGATTTGGTGTTCTATTAAATTATATGGGATCGGCGATTAATACCACTGAATTAGATTTGGCCTTGAGCATCGAGTACCGTGATGACAACATCAATATTATTAATGAACCAACGGCTTATGCAAGTTCACATGAAGTTTTGGGTCAGAGGAAAAGTGTATCATTTATCAATGATGGCACACAATCGATGGAAGAAGGTGGGGAAAATTCCGTGGCAGGAGGATCTTTCAATTATCGCGATCCAACACCTGGGCGAAAAGTAACTGGTCGTTTCTATTGGTTTGATGCTTACTTGCGTATTCATACTACTACTCAAATACTAATGGGTATCAGTGACTGGGATGCCAATGAACAAGGTCTTGCAAACACAGTGATGGTTACTGACATGTGGACTGAACATGAATCAAGTGCTCTTGTACAGGTAGGTATTTCAGACATTGCAAACGCCCCTCCAGGTGTACCAGTATATGATGATAGCGACTTGGATTCATTGAATTCTATGCCCCTCTATAAACGGGCAAGTCTAGGTTTCTTGAAGGGCTCATTGGCGCACACAGGCTCTCTTGCATTGCGGGTTAATGGTGATCTTTTTGGAGGAATGTATCCTACAATTTATAGGCCCGGATTATCCACTGTCAATACATTAGACAATTTAGCACTCCAAAATCGAGTTGCTGGAAAACTTGTATCGATACAGTTTAACCACATTGTAACTGAAACTTCTGATGGCGGATGGTATGTCGATGTTCCATTTAAACACATCAATAGATTAGAATTATCAAATTCCGATTCATCAATAGTAATTGGCAACCTGTTTGATACATCTCTTCATAATTCAATTATTCGACTTATTTACGATAACGCTGATAATGGTACTTCAATAAGTATCTACACACTTGCCAATAAAGATACTCAAGATGCAGAATTAATTTTTGAATCTGAGGATAAATATAATATATTTTTGAGTTTGCAAGATTCCAGGTTCACATTATCAATCGATAAGACTGGAAATGCCAAATATACGTCACGTCTCGGTGTTAGATCCATTGTAACATCTGTCAACTTGATTGAAGGCGGGGTTTCAATAGAGGACAGTGCTGTGATCGAAAAATTGATTGACACAGAAAGAGGCCAATTCCTTATTGCGCCTTTGATTGGTGATGAGTCTATTAATCGGTTAAACTCTCTTGATAGTTATCGACTGAATGGTTTTGGTGCTTGGTTTAAAAAAGCATCCAGTGTGGTTGTCGGTGCAGTTAACACAGTGATTGATGCAATTGGAGAATCATCTGCATCAGTGTTAGATAAAACAGGATTAGATGCGGCACTCGATGTTGGTCAAGAATTGTTAACTACCTATGTGATTGATCCAATTGCCAGATTGCCAGCAAAATTACTTTCAGGGACTATGCATCTTGCAAGTGTTTTCATAGATTCGATCTCACAAGTGGTTCTTGGTATTGGTAATCAATTCAACACCTTGTGGAACAGTGTTGGTGCCCAGCTCCACACATGGTCGAATGCGATCAATGATTTTGTAGTTGCAGGTACAAATCTCATAATGAACGCCGCTGCAAATGCTTTGGCTGCTGCAGTTGCAATTGTTAAAACTGCTGTACAATTAGTAAAGGCGGCAGTTGCATTCCTTCTTGATGGTATCAAGATGATTGGTCGTTTTATTAAGGAGAAAATTGAATCCCTTATGGTAGACGAGGAGGAAGAGGACACCTATGATCCCTTGCCCACAGGTGGAAGTCAATCTCTTGGATTAAGTTCAATTTCACTAAATGCAGGGATTGGTGCTGATGCCGCTGAACGTTTTGATTCCGTGAACCCAGGTCGAATTGATTACCCAGGAATGTGGAGCACAGGCGAAGAGGCCTGGAAACGATTGAAACATTTGGTTGTTATCTTGGCTTACGCTGCTATAATGGGTACTGCAATTGGTATAATTGATAACAGGGCGACACCAATTTGTTTCAATGACAACGGTGAACAGGGCTGTCTTGATCACGACGGCTATGTGATTAAACTCGATGCATTAGTGGATGGGATGCATGAAGCAACTCCCACAACTTCTTGGGATGGAGAGGTACAGGGCACAAGAACTGCTGATGTTAATCTTGACAGAAGTAACTCCAAGACGGCTCAATACCTTAGAAACCAACTTTATTGGGCGATGACCTCTTTATTCACTTCCAGTCAGAATTTCACTCAGTTTAAAGATGGTTCAGGCACATACAATACTCATGCTCCGTCGTTTACAACAGATATATATGCAGATGATCCAACTTCACGATTTGTAGATAATGGTTTCTGGGAGATGTTAGTAGATGATACAGGCTACAATGCAGCAGGTAATTGGGACATAGATTATTACATTCCTGTATTTTCCTCATTGGCTAATCAAGGCTCATTCAAAATTTTCGGAAAAACTATTTCAGAGTTCGGCCTAATGGTATTCTTAGAAATAATTCTTTCATTCAACCCATTGATTGGCTTGAAGGATGATTTAAGGGATGCATTCTTCGAACCCTCAACCTTCTTTAGATGGTTGGCTCGTTTCTTATTACCTATATCAATTGGGGAAGTAGCTTCTTTAGGTGGTGGTTCTATTGTTTCCCGACCCTTACATTGGTTAGCTGATATGTTGGAAAAACCAGCGAATTTTGTCAAGTCCAATGTTTATGGTGCTGCATTTAGAAAGATAGGTCCGATAAAATCATTCGATGAAATTACATTGTTTGGATCATTTTCATCTAATCGTATAGCTGATACCGTGAGACAACTATTAGGGGGTGCTGATGAAGTGACCCCAGAATCCTACAAAGTCCTCAAATCCGCTGATGGTGGCCAGAAACACATTATGAAGCGTGTTGTTGGATTCATTTTAGGTGGTATTGGTAGACTTATTTGGAAAGTTATTAAAGCCATAATAAATGTAATTTCGGGGGGTCTAAAAGCGATAACAACTCTTCTCTGGTTGGTTTTCAAAGGCATTGGAAAGGTTTTAGGAACCGTTAATGAAGGTATGGGTAAAACCGTCAATGTATTGGTGCCTTCATTACGACGTGCTGCGGATAATATTGTCGATCTGGCTCGTCGATTATTCGGAGCAGAATCTATTGAACATGGAATAAGAAGAGTGGAGGCCTTACCACCAACTTCCTTATCTGATGAAACGATTAAAATTGTAGATACTGGTGTATTCCCATCTAGTCCCGTGGATGAACTTATGTTCGATGATGATGGAGCCCCACTATATTCCTATGGAACTGATACGCCTGACGCTTATACATTCACTGCCAAGATTAATAGGAATGTTGGTGATCGGTGGGGTTCAATTAAGAGATGGGCAGATGATCCTGATGCTAATAGGTTCAAAAAAGCCATGGCATGGATTGCAAATAAAGGTGAAGGAACAACTGAATTCCTTTTTGGTGAAGACTCTCTTGAACCTTTCTTAGAAGGTTATCAATACACAGTGTTAGGTAATATCAAAAAGAGAAATGATGATCTACTAAGGGGATATCGAATGGCCAATGGTTTCGGAGGAATCTGTGGTTTATCAGTTGAGGGTCAACTCCCTGCTCAACTTCTTGAGGAATTGAGCAACAATGACCCTGGATCGATTAACCGACCTATTTCAACACATAGTTCATGCCCACGAGGTTTAACCGAGGTTGATTTGGATGCACCTAGAACTTTCTTTAGAAACGTACCGATCTATACCCTCAATGTTGAATTGTACAGTGTCCCGGTACCCCCGACTGCTACACGCATTACTACAGCTAGACTGGTTAACGGACAGGTTGTAACATTTGATCAACATCAGAGAAGCTATAATCATCTAGATGCGTTACAAAGCATCCGTTCGGCTGATTTAGAACACGTATTTCTGGGAACTATGATGGAACTTGCAATTCAAGCGAGATATTCTCGGGAAATAATTGCTCCTGGAATTGCTACTATGAGTGAATTGAGATCACTAGATGAATCCAATCGTTATAAACAAGTAGTTGAAAATTGGTTAAATAAGGTAATTGGGCATAAGATTGATCCTGATACGGGAGAAATTCTTGGAGTTCTCACTGTTGGTGAATTTTTAGGTATTTCTAATGATGTCAGACCGCAGTTAATAGGATCCGCCGGAGAAATTACAAGAGTCAGTGGTGTACCTCTTGTAAGTGAAACCGTAGATACAATGTTTTCTGCTATGCAGACAATGGTAGATTGGAAGAATCTCGGTGGTGAAAGTGCGACAGATATACTACTAAGACTTCAAGGGCATATTGATAATGTTAATTATATGGAAGTTTATGCTGCTAAATCTAACGGTATCAGGAATGTTGATTATGAGGCGTTCCAAGTTATTACAGATATTGCAATCGGCAGAGCGTTGGAAAATTATTTCTTAAGTTTGACTGATGAACAATTGGCACTCGATACCATCGTTAATTGGCACGCATTACCATCAAGATATCTCCAGTATGATTTCAGGATGAATGGTAAGGCTTTTACGTCGAATCGGCTAGGTATAGGCACTGATGTTCAAAGTGTTTCACAAAATGTTAATGGTGTAACTGACGGATTACTAAGTCTGGCAGGATTGGATGAATTAAAGTCTTGGGATAGGGCATTTGGGCTATTAAATGGATACAATGACATATTTAGTACTGTCTACATTGACAATCAAGGTCAACTCTTGAATAGAGCCAAACCTTATATCCCTATAGGGGCAAATTCCGGGACCATCAATACTCGATCTCTAGCAGGCCTTCCCATAAGTGAAGACGTTACTGCTCATGGATTGCCAGTTGCTTTCAACAATTTAGTTTCGCAAACTCGATTGCACCCGTGGGCTTTTTGGGGTTGGGATCCAGTTGATGCAAGACAATTCTCTGAAGCTAAATATTATCAATTTCGACATACTATGGTATTATCTGGTAATTCGGTTGATCATTTACCAGAAAGAGATTATGCAGATATCCCTGCTAATATGGCTTTGATTACTTCACCTGCGGGGAAGGATTTTGGTATCTCTTTAATCGATCGAATGGGTAGGAATTGGGAAAAATGGGATCTTGGTAGTGTTTGGCATAATCCTGATCCGGCAAATATATTTGGACCCTCTGGTTTACTTGGGTTAGGTAAGGCAGCTGACGGTACATGGGATACAACAAGACCCATTATTCGTAATGCCGATGATAGTCCAGCAGTCCCACTGCTTAATACGAGAGCGCTTGATAGATATGGAGAGATTTATGCTTATTACGATGTTCCTTTAGGCGATTTTGTTTATAACCCCAGATTTACAACCGGTATTGAACGAACTATCATATTCAATGACGCAAATATTCTGATTACGTTTTTTACACAGCTTAGAGAACTTGCAATTTTAGAACATATGGCAAGAACGGGTCAAAGAATAGAGATTGTACAGGGAAGTATTGTTGATAGACAATTAGGGGTTACTTTAGGTGCGAGGGATAGTTTCAACGATGCTGTTACAGCTGATCATATTCGTGTTCACAATATGTATTTACCTGATCGTTCAATCAATGAGAATAATGCCTACAATCTCGAGACATGGGTACCAGATGGAAACACCATCGATCCGAATACTCATGAAAAGACCACTCTTTTAATGCACGGAAGACAATTCGAGGAACCGGGGGTTAGTGTAATTGATGGAGAAGAAATTCATGGCCAATTTGGTTTGCGTCACAATTCTAATCCTCTTGATAACCAAATCACAGATACGTTATTGTCAGATCAAGAGAAATATAACCTCATACAAGCACATAGTATTGATATTTGGCAATTGCCAAGTACTTTATATGAGAAAGTTCCTAATGAGGAAATACTAATTTCAACGCAATTCGAGAGTCTTAGACAGGGTGAAATGGAGCGACTTCTAGGACAATATTTCAGTCTTGATGAGGCTACAGCTTATGCATTCAGGGGTGAGATCTATACAGGAAATGCTGCAGCATTAGGTATAATCAAAGCCCATGAAACTACAATAACCAATTCTCTTGCTGTATGGCGTCTTATGCCTATGGAAGTTAAAAATGCATTTAAGATTGAACTATTAAAAACTTACACATATTACGATGCAATGGGAATGACTTCTAATTGGAATGTAAATTGGGACGCCAATCTTGTAATCGCTACCTTTAACCGTCTATTCCGATCGATCCAATTTGCTGGTGGAATAACTACCCAACTTAGGGATGCTATAGTTCTCAGTTTGATTCAAAATACTTTATCAACAGATCGCTTCGATGCAGTAATTGTACGTGATGAGGGTGATATTAATAATTTTGGTGATAGAAGACTACGTGCTGATTTTGCTCAAAGAAATGAAATTGCTATCAGGAATGCAAGATCTTTCGATGAATTAGGGCGAGAGGTTTATCAAGGAGCTGTCAAAAATTCAAAAAATTATGAGAACGCGTTCTATGGAAATGCTGACGAAAGAGTTGATTATGGTCGCGATCTTACGGTATATAACACTGTGATGAATGATTTGGCAAAAGATTTAAACAATGCACTGAGTCAAATTACTTCTGGTTCCCCCGTGGATCAAATCTTACAACACTCGATACTCGAACACTTCAAAACTTTAATACACACCCCTGAAGATTTCAGAAATCTTGATTTCATGCAAGAATTCGATGCTGCGGGGGCAAATCATCGAAAGGCTGGATTCTCGATGGCTCCCCGAAGCGGTTTTGGTAATATGGAGTTTCGTATAAGAAATAATAAGTTGTTCATGGAAACATCAAGTAATTTCTGGGTTTCCCCAGGTCAAAATTCCGATTTCTTTAGCTCAAACTTCAAGAGCATGAAAGAAACAAATCTTGAATTATGGAATGATCTTTTGGCTTTTGATCCATCTGTACCTGGTCCACTCCAATCAGTAAGAATGATTGATCAATTGAATCCAGAACCTCGTGCATTGCAGCCTATATATAATTTCCAAAAGGAATTGATATCGAGAAAAGGAGCTAAATATTCCTCTACAGGAATTAAATTGCATATTGATAAGCCATTTGACGGTATAAGAGAAACGTTAGGATCCACAAAGTTCCCAGTTGAATTCTATGGTGATTTACTCACTCTCAATGCAGTTCTGAATAGGAACCCAAGAGGACCCAATGTTAATTCTCAAAAATATCGAGATCTCGTCAAGTCTTGGAAGGATACAACACTTATTAGTGACGGAGCACCACCGAAATCAAGAATTATTGTGAAAATTGGACACGTGGAAGGGTTGGCTGAATTTCTAGCTGGTATCATTCAATATCCACCCGGTTTGAAAATGAGCATCTATAGTTATATGGCGAGAGGCAGTTTAACCCGATATATGGATGACATCACATACAGTAAAATTCAAAATACAATTGATGCAATGTTACGTCGTGAGGGTAACCTTCCAGCTGCGAGAGATGCATGGATATATTTCACAGCAATATTCTATCTTTTCAGTCGCTCATAATATCGATCGTTAGAAAACTAGTTAATCCTAGTCAATCTTGCGATCGATTATCTTAATACTATTCTTTTTTCTTTATAATTTCGATCATTAGATAGACTTTCAAAACCTTGATTCCGCATTTTAACAATCAAAACATCAAATAAGCTACTGTATTGTTCTTCAATTGATTTTAATAAATTCATTTTTCCAATTATAAAACCACGTAACTTCTGTTGATCTTGTACAATTTGACTCTCTAATGTCCTTTCATTAAACGGTTTGAAAGTTATTATTAAATTGGATAAGAAGCTAAATTTAGGAATAAATTTATCCAATAATTCATGTGTACACATTCTTGAATCAACACTCAATGTCATGTATTTTACAGTTTTTTGATGGGTCAACTTTTTCAATAAATTTTCATCCATAACTTTCACACCTAAATTCTCAAGTTTTTTGTTATTTGAAAAATCAGTATTATCTATATTCAGTCTTTCACTACTACCCAAGCTAATAAGTGTTAAGTGCTTACAATTCACGAAGGCTTTGTTTGGAACTTCTAGTTCTCTCTCTGAAGCGATAGTTACACCTCTCAGATTGCTTAGTTTGTATAATAATTCTTCTGGAAATCTAGTAAAATATCCATTAATACGGAAGCGTTCAAGGTTTGTGAATGGTAAGGCATATTCTGGTAAATTCAAAATCCCTAATGTAAATAGATCTAGCTCAATCAATTGATCATATTCGTTAAATTTCGACTTATAATTGAGTATTTCATGTATTGCCGTATCTAATGATTTCGTCCAATCGATAGGATCTTCTTCAACTTGAGTACGTCTGTCCGGAACCCGAAAAGAATCTGGATGCATTTTTACTATCTCATAACTAAATAGTTTTTTTAGGTAATCAATTAAGAGATCCTTATCATTTGATATTTGCTGCATCCCAATTAGAACTACTTATTGCGGTATTTAAAGGAATCGAAAATTATGATTCAGATTTATCGTTTCAAAATGAAATTGATTCAAATCAATCAATGGATATCACATCTGTAAATTCAGTTATTAAACTGTGTTTAAACGTAATAATAAGTTTATGGCTTCTCCATGACGACACAAATTATTTATGCATTTTTCATTATCACAAGTTCCGAATTCTAGACTCCATTCACGTATAGTCTTCAATACGGCTGCAAGTTTGATTCCACCCTCAGTTAATTCATAACGGAGTTTTTTTGGTTTGTCAATATTCTCAATGGTGTTTAACATGTTATTTTCTATTAAATATTTTATTCTCATGGAGAGCATTCTGGGACTAATTTCAGGTATCCTTTCAGATATTTGACTAAAACTTAAAGATCCTCCTTGAGTGATAAATTCTAATATTATGTTGATATTCCATTTTGGACTAATAACCTTCGTTGCGAAGTTAAATGCACAATCGTCTTCTTGACTCTTAATTACATCGCTCATTACAATCTGTGCAACAACAATATAGTATTTAAAATTTTGAGAACCGGTTTTTACAATTGAATAATATTTTTTTTTTATAGTATTTTTTTATATTAATTACTATAAACTAATTTTATTTACAGGTTATTGGATTTCCAGTTCAAATTGAAGTTGTCCTGATTTAGTTGGTAAAATCACCTCTCTAGAAGCAATTTGATCTAAAGAACTTGATGATGATACCATTGGATATGGAAGAAACAGATGCGGCATTGCTTCTCGTTCAGTTTTATAATCCCATTCAATAGTTAAAGTAGATCCGTTTAGTTTTGCCGTAAGATCCAATTTTGAATTAAATAGTAAATTCAAACCCGTTGCCGATACTCCATTTTCTAGCCATTGAATTGGCATACCTTTCAGCAGATGAGGACTGGTATCTTGATGTTGTTGTGCAAATAAATCTAAAATTAAGTTTACCCACTCTGCAGCTGCAAAACCGCTGGGTGAGTCTCCTACAGATCCTTTTCGGGACAGAGGTGAAATCCCCTCAGCCCATCCTTGAGCGTTTGTGACATTTTCAACTAGAAAATTAATAATGGACAATACGTCTGCATTAAGCTCTAAATATCTACACGCTTGAGCCAATAAAATTGCATGATATGTTCCGAACGCATTCCAAGGCTGATCGATTAACAACCCCCCTTCATGAACATAATTATCTAATAGCCAATGTACCGTTTTAGCCAATGGTTGGAACTCTGCTAGATAAAGAGATAATGGGTGAAATGCATATAAATTAAAAATCATACCTGCAGTATCACGTTGAGTAGGCCCGACGGGAAGATAATTATTATTGAAAACTGCTGTAATTGAATCATCCAAATCTTGTTTGTATTTCTCAAGTTCAATTTTGAATTTTTCAGATTCACCATGTCTACCCAAATGTTCGGCCAAATTTTGGAGATAATTTAATCCTCCTGCACACCAAAAATTATGTGAATAGGAATAATCATTTTTCCAATATATCGGATCAAACCATGCTAGGTTCCCCTTTGGTAGAAGTCCTTTTGTTAGATTGACTTCACCCTCCTTCTCCATCCTTTTTCTTTGACGAGCTAACCAATCAGTAATTCTCTTTAAACCAGTAAACTTGTCACCAAGCCAATTTATATCATTTGTAAAATAAAAGTGTTGGGCAAAAGCCATAATTAGACCTCCTTGCCCATCCCATTGTTTATCATTTATTGCAAGACCAGTAGAATCTATTGAATTGTAGACATTATCCAAAATAGATCGAGCAATGGGGTCTGAGAATCCTAATCTATCAAGAGCCATAATTTGGAATGGTAAGGCTGGCATCCAGATTTGTTCTTGTTGAGATGGACCGACTGTAATTATAGATTTATTGACATCAGCTAACAATCTCAAAACTGAAGCGCTTGATTTGAATAATTGATCAACATTTTCCGATGAAGTACTGATTACTGGAATATTTCCCATAGTATCTTCCCACTTTTCCTCAACATCATCCATATCTAATTCTTGTAAATTAGAAATATTATCTCCAGATAATTCAATAATAAATGTAGGGCTTTCACGAACAGGAAAAGCAGCTGCCCAAGAAGCGAGTCCTGCTTTGCATTCTGCTTTTGAAGAAGCAAATGTTGATTGGTTTATTTGTCGTCCTGCATGACCTTTCACTATAGGACTGGTAACAACACGAATTGGAGGTTTGCTGATTTTTATTTTTGGTAACTTATCAATTGTTAAAATTAATTCTTTGGTATCATAATTCATTGAGGAAATTGTTGTTACACCGTCTTGATCCATAGGGCATATTGTTACAAATAATTGATGATCTGAAAAACCTCGCACCACAGACACAATAAGCATTTCATTTCCGTCTTCATCACAATCTGAAAACAAATCATATACCATAGTATCTCCGTCTTCAAGTTCCCAATATACACTTACAATGGGATACCCTTCTTCATGCAATTCAACTTTAACTTTTCCAATTTCAGAGGAGTAGAAAGGACGGTCATTTAACAAAGTTCCAAATATCATAGTATATGAATCAGGTACTGGAATTATTCCCCCTCTATGATCAACAACTGGTTCTTCTTCAGAATCCGGACTTCCAAGTGCAATATAACTACGTAAATCTGAATTTTTTAACACCGGAATACCCGCAATTCCATGCCTTCCTTCACCATCTGGACCTATTTTACCTAGCAACCAAGCTGGTAGAACCAAATCGTGTCTCCCTTTACTGAAATATTGTCTTGTAAACCATCCCTTGGTAATTGAAGAATTGAAAGCTTGAATAGCTTCAACTGGAAATGAATTATCATCCTCAAAAAACATAAGATTAGCTTTTTTGATAGCTTCAGAATTGAAAATATTATTAGATTTATCTTCTCGGCCGTCCATGAAGTCGAATCCTTCTAGAAAGCGATGGGAAAAATAATTGGATTTAAGCTTAGACAAACCTACACATGAAATTGCATGCGTAGATCTGTTGAATTTATATCAAATCGAAATATCTATTTTTTCGTAGTTTTCTTCTTTTTCTTGGTAGTCTTTTTGGCTGCTTTTTTAGTTGCTTTTTTAGCGGCCTTCTTGGTGGTTTTCTTGGCTACTTTTTTAGCGCTTTTCTTTAATGGTTTCTTTGTTGGCATTGGAAATAGTGCATCGGTTAGACCAATAATTGATTCAGCTAATTGATCTCTTGCGCTAGAATTGGAGGATTTTGATTTTACAAGTTCATTGATAAGTTGAATATGATCTACGAGTTTGTCGTATCCCGCTCCTTCACTAATGGATGATTCCAATTCTTCAATTAGTAATTTTGCACCTCCAGAAGCTTCAATATATGCAATTTGGAATTCCTCAACCATTTGCACAGCATCGTCATCGTCACTATGTAGATCACCTTTTGCAATACCCAATGTTGATTTTGTACTAGGTTTAGGGAGACTAACCTGTGGAATTGTTGATGTTTCAACTCTTGGTAATGGTTTTCTCTTAGTTGTAGCTTTAGCTGGTTTTTCAACATCTTTTTCTGTTGATTTCTTTGAGACTTTCTTTGTAGCTTTCTTCGTTGCTTTCTTAGCAGCTTTTTTAGTTACTTTTTTACCTTTCTTCGTCGTTTTAGGAGAGGCTGCCAACGATTCTGCTAGTTCAGGGTTTTTTGACAAATTTAGTAGAAAATCAAATTTTTCTTGAGATTCATCAGGATCAACCATTTTCATCCTATGTCGAACTTTGAGGTGTTTTTTGAGACTATCAGTTGCATAATCTGTAAGTCTTAAAATTTCTGAATGGAGCTGATGACCATTTAACATCCATAGCTCTTTTGCGAATGGATTATAAATGACAAGCCTTCTTGTATCATTAAATGAAGACTTTGTAGCCCTCATTTTTTCGTAATTTCCAGATTTTAATATGTTAAAAAATTGAATTTCCAATAGGCATACCCACTATTAATTTATCTCAAACACAATTCCTATCAAAAACGTATAAAACTTTGTGTTTAATTTTTGTCAGTCAACAAAAAATCAGAAATAATTAGATCAAGATTTGTAATCAAAATATTATAAAGATAACTTCTTAAGTTTCTTTGAATCTTTAATGTGAATTCAACTGCGCGAAAGAGATTATTTTCAAATAAATATAATTTCAATTGAGCGTATGGTAAAATTTGTGTCCATGGATGATTCGGGTTTATTATCACTGAACGAGACTCCTGTGCCTTCTTTGGAAATGGGTGCGGTTCTAATAAAAACTTTGTATTCAGAAGTTTGTGGAACTGATGTGCACTTGAGTCATCAACAATTAGCTAGTGTCCCCTATCCTATTATCCCTGGTCATGTTTCTACAGGGATTGTTGAAAAAATTAATGGACATGTATACGATATAAATAATGAGTTAATAGAGGAAGGGGATACTATTACATTTCTTGATGTTCACGAGACCTGCAATTCATGTTGGTATTGTTTGGTGGCTAAAGAGACAACTAGATGTCCGAAGCGAAAAGTCTACGGAATTACTTACTCATCTGATGAGGGACTTTTGGGAGGTTGGGCACAAAAAATTTACTTAAAACCTGGAGTAAAAATTATTAAACTCAAATCCATAGAACTCGCTAAAACATTTATTGCTGCAGGATGTGGCTTACCAACCGCAATTCATGCAATCCAAAGGGCTAAAATTAAACTAGGTGATTCAGTATTAATTCAAGGTTCAGGTCCCGTTGGATTGATGGCAGCTATATTGGCAAAATTAAGTGGAACATTTCAATTAATCTTAGTAGGTGGTCCTAAACTTCGATTAGAAATTGCGAAAGAATTCGGTATTGATGAAGTGATCAATATTGACGAATTTTCTGTTGACCAAAGAATTCAACAAGTAATGAACTTAACTAATGGAAGGGGTGTTGATAAAATCATTGAAGCAACAGGTGTTCCACAGGCTATTAATGAAGGATTAGACATGATCAGAGATGGTGGTACATACATTATAGTTGGTCAGTACACGGATGCGGGAAGTATTTCTATAAATCCGCATGAAAACATAAATAAAAAACATATAACAATCAAAGGATGTTGGGGTTCTGATTTTTCACATTTTTATTTAGCCGTTAAATTTGTTGAAAAGTATGATAACAAATTTCCATGGGAGAAAATTATTTCTAAAATTTATTCTTTAGAAGAAGCTTCACAAGCCTTGGAAGATGTAAAAAATTATCTAGTTATGAAATCAGTGATTAAACCAAATTAATCCTTATACAGCAGGTTCTGAATGTTTTTTTATTTTGGATTTGGGTACTAAGGCATTATAAACTAAGATAACTATAAGAAATGCACTTGTCAATTGAAACATATTATTACGAGATAATTGGTCTACAAATGCATCACCAGCATTATAATTGACCTTTCCCAATTCCAAGCCTAGCGAATTCTCTATTTCATCTGAAATAACCTGTGGATCAGTAACCCCTTCCCAAACTTTGATTAATTCTCCTTGATCATCAAATAGATATAGACTAGGAATGAATATAACTTTGAAAGTATTTGAAAATTTACTATTTGTATCAATCCCAAATTCCCATAACGCGTTGAATTCATTTCGAAAATCTTTAACCTTATTTACAGTATCGCTGTTAGGGGAGACACTTAGTGAGATTATTGTCAGTTGATTCCTAGAGATTGAATAAATAGATTTTAAATGTTCGATTTCAATTTTACAAGGTTCACACCAAGTTGCAAATGCATCAACTAACAACGGTTTTCCCTTGAATTCCTCTAGATTTCTCGAATTATTATTGATATCAGTATATTCGAAATCTAAATCACCCGCAAGGGTTGAAATAGAAGATCCAATTAGCATTAGAAATATAAAACCCGTTATTGCGAGTTTCTGCACAAACAAAACTCAATCAAGTAATTAAATTATGTTTGTATTCTGTTATCTAATTTTTCCGTGAATTTTTTATGGTTTGATAATTTCAAACTAATTCATAATTAACGATAATATATTTAATAACGTGCAGATTCGTCACTTCTATGTGGAAAATGTAATTTCATTTTTAACAAAATTAGTTAATTATGATACAAGAACAAATGTTAATTCTCCTGGGAAGGAAGTTAAACAACTACTTGATGAAGAATTAATCCCCCGATTCAAAAAATATGGATTTGAAACTGAAATTTTTGAATCGAATGGACATTACTCACTTTTGGCAACAAGGGTAGGAGCTTCACCAGTTGTACTGTTTTCAGGTCATGTTGATGTTGTACCATGGGATGATAGATGGGATACAAATCCGAAGGAAGTAGTTGTCTCAATTGAACAGGGTGAAGAAATAGTGAAAGGGAGAGGCGTTTCAGACATGAAAAGTGGGATTGCCGCACTAATGTTAGCCTTACCTGAAATTGCTAAATCTGATCTTGGCATATATTTTGCAATCACAGGTGATGAAGAGATTGGTGGTGAAGACGGAACAAAAATTATCGTTGACCACTTAATAAATGAGAATAAACTTCCAGAATATGTAATTACTGCAGATGCTGCAGGTATGGAGATCATTACTCGTCGAAGGAATGCATTTGATATTTTTGTCAAATCAAAAAAAACGATGAAAACTATTGTAGGTAAAAAAGAAAAACGCACTTTTTATTCAAAAATAGTAAGTGCAGCAACAAGTCATGCAGCATATTTCAAGAAAAAACAAGACATACATTGCTTGAAAGATGCCTCTAATTTTCTAAAAACAAATGGCTATTTACCAATTTCATTAAAAGGAAAATTTGTAAAAATTAATGTAATTCCTAATGAAATTGAGCTAGAATACATAATCCCACAGGATGAAGGCGAAGAGCTACAGTATGATCTAGGATTACAAGCGGTAGTGGAATTTGCAGGAAAGGTTATGGATATTTCATTTGAGACCTTGGCACATTCGGATTACGACATTAATTCCACCGCAAATGTACTCAATAATAATGAGAATGAATGGCTTCTTGAAGTTGATATACGGGCAATGTTAGACTATGCCGCAGAAGAATTGGAAGGATCGATTTTGTTAATTCGAGATTCAATAAATTGGGATTTAGATATTGAAATTCAGAAATCGGTAGGATTCATTGCAACCCCTGATGATAATCCTCTTGTTAAAGGCACAACACAAATTCTAAAGGAATTAGGATATCCATACTCAACTGCAGAAAGAGGGGGAGCAACAGACGGTAGATTTTTTGCTCAGCATTCGATTCCTACAATCGATATTGGTGCTATAGGATGGAATGTACACGGGCCTAATGAAACTGCAACTACAAAATCAATCAAGGATCTTGTAACATTCTTTGAACGATCACTTCATGAAATTAAAAAGGAATATTAAAAATAATTATGCAACTGTCTTTGGACCAGTCATTTTGAGATATACCATGATTACAAGTATACTAAGGAATGATATTCTGAATAAAGTAGAACCGAATAAATCTTCAATTACTGATCCTGAGTCCCCTTCATCATCATAGCCATCGATCGAGTCACTAGGTTGGGGATTGGATATTAGTAGATATTGGCTTACCATACTTGATAATTCAGCAAATGGTGTAAAGCCAACTTTTTGTTGTAATAATCGACCTTCCTGATTAAACAATAACATAGTTGGTGTACTTCGAAGGTTGAAATCTTGTGCTAATTGAAATCCATCATCGAAACCAACAGGCCAGTCAGTTGGGAAGTCAATAAGATATTGTGTTAGAGTAGCAACAGTTTCATCGGTTTTAATTGTGATACCAATCATAAAAATTTCGGTGCTATATTCTTGATGAAGCTTTTTCATTTCATCATGTTGGCTCCAGCAAGCGGGGCAATCACTCGCAAATGCCTCCACCATTAATAATTTACCTTCATAAATAGAAAACGGAATAGTAGAACCATCAATATCAGTATAAGTATTCGTTAACAGATAACCGTTTACTGTTTGAGCATTGACAAGTAAACTTACAAAAAATAAAGTGGAAATTAATTTTGTGGTTTTTTGTAAAATAAACACCATCTTATTGTTATTTACTATATCTTCTATATTACTTATGATATTTGCATATATTCATTCTATGTTTCTTAATGATTTTAAAATGTTAAATCTCGAATCATGACATGGAGATAAGAAAGAGCGTTTTGTTTCTTGCCTCAATAGCAGGTATTGCGGATTCGTTCTATTTAACTGATAAACATTATAACGCGAATGGTGCCTGCAGTACTGATATTCGCGAATTCTTTGGCTATCCAGTAGATTGTGGTTACATTGACTCAACCAAATATTCGGAAATTTTCTCAATACCTCTGGCATTATTTGGTCTCATGTATTATTTAACAATTTTTGGAATATTGTACTTTGATAGCTCTATTGACAAAAAAATAAATCAATTACAAATTCATGAAAAATTCCAGTCTCATTTAGATTTGGTATTAATTATAAGCACGATTGGTATTCTCTATACATTTTACTTGATGTATATTCAGTTTGTAGTCTTAGAAATTGTCTGTATTTACTGTCTATATTCAGCGTTGAGCACATCTGTTATATTTGGGATTGCCATTTCTTATCAATTTACAACGAAGTAATATCCATTAGTATTAACTCACTATTCAGAAGTTTATCCTAAGTATTGATATTTTCCACCTCATTACTCAAGATTATAAGTAATCTGCGGATTATTTTTACACTGGGACATCATTGACGAATTATGAAATATACCAATTTGGGTAAGACAGGAATAACGGTAAGCAAACTATGCTTAGGCATGATGTCATTTGGGAATGAACAATCATGGATGTTAGAGATCGATGAAGCAAAACCAATTGTTGATCGAGCATTAGATGCAGGTATTAATTTTTATGATACGGCAAATGTGTACTCAAGAGGAAGGTGTGAAGAAATCACAGGGGATTTACTAGCTGATCATCGAGATGATGTAGTGATTGCAAGCAAAGTAAGATTTGCTATGGGTGAAGGAGAAAATGATTCCGGACTTAACAGGTATCATATGGCTCGTGAAATTGATGCCAGTTTGAAACGATTACAAATGGATTTTGTTGATCTGTATCAGATTCATAGATGGGATTACAATACAGATATTGAATATGTAATGAGAACTCTTAACAAAATCATTGATGATGGGAAAACACTTCACATCGGTGCTTCTTCGATGTATGCATGGGAATTAGCAAAAGCCCAATTTACTTCAGAAAAACTTGGTTTGGAAGGGTTCAGTACAATGCAGAATCATTATAACGCTATGTACAGGGAAGAAGAAAGAGAAGTTATTCCATTTTGCATTGATCAAGGTATGGGGATTATTCCTTGGAGTCCCTTAGCTAGAGGATTCTTAAGTGGAAAATATAAACGCAACGAAGAAAGTAATGCAACAAGATATACTTCAGATCCCTATTTGAAAGCAAGATATTTCAAAGATAATGATTTTGATGTTGTTGAAACAATCATCGCAATTGCGAATGAGGAGAATCTAACTCCTTCGCAAATTGCACTTTCTTGGGTAATGCATCGACCAGGTATCACATCTCCAATAATTGGGGTTTCTAAGATAGAACATCTTGAAGAAGCTATTCAAGCAGTGGAAATAAATCTAAATAAAGATTATATCAATCGAATTGATGAATCTTACAGTTGTCGACCAGTTAGTGGTCATTCTTATAATCAACCAGATAAAATGATTCAAGTAAAAAAATAAAAAAATCCCAATAAAATATTAATAGGGATTGGATTAGCTTTCCAACCTACAAAATATTATTATCTACCTAAACAAAACAGAATCATGTATTCGGGAGTTATCTGATTGCAAGAAGAAGAAGAAGAAGAGATCTCACAGGAAATCATATTACCCGAAGATATAGGTGCTTATAGTAAATCCAAGCCTGCAATTAAATCAACCACCGATAATATGCTGAATGATGTTATTACTTCGATAAAACAAGCTTGGCAAGCTATCGTTAATAAACATCACAAAGGCCAGCTTCCAATTCAATTATTGATTTTGGTTGTTGTATATAATTTTGTATTCTTCCAAGCTGAGGAAGGAAAGGAAATTTACATTTTTGTACCATTATTAGCAGTTATAATCAGCTATGCATTCAAGTATTGGGAATTCCCTAGAAAAATTAAATATAATATATCAGGAGGAGCATTATTATTTGGATTATTTTGGGACCTAATTCTTTCAATTACTTTTATTCCAACTTACAAAAACTGGGGTTGGTCATATGATTCAGCTCCAACATTAGCTGCCGATCTGATTGCATTGTTTTCGGCAATTGTTTGGTTTACTAATGATAAGAAAATTATTATTGAAAATACGAATAAACAAAATATAACTATGTGAAATTTAGAATATAATTATTTTTTACCATTCGAATGTAGATTTACATTTTTTAGTTTTATTGAATCGTATATTGCTTGTCCAAATAATATCAAGATGATAAATAATACAAGAATTAGGATTGCAATAATTGGTGATTGATTATCCCCAATTTTAGGACTGAGAATTTGGATTGGAATCGAATTTTGACTACTGGCAATCGGTAAATTATTGAAAATAACAATTGATGTAGCAACATAAATACCAGCTGGTGCAGTGAAAGTTATTTCAAGTATATGTGTTTCCAATCCTTCTAACTGCTGGATTATTTCAGTTCCAACCTTTAAATCATCTCCGCCTTCATTGTCATGACCAGAACTTTCCGGGATGAGAGTCAACTGAATTAATAAATTCGAATAAGCAGTATTATCTTCGTTTTCAACTGTCAAAGTAGCTACTACTTCCTCTCCTTCCTCAGGTAAATTATTGTCAACAACGAGTGAACTGATAACAACATTTGGTTGTAATTGGTTCAATTCGATATCCTCCGAATTTTGAGCATTACTCATTGTATACGTGTTTATAGGATTGAGTAAACTCATAAACAAGATTACTAATATGATTTTATTTATTTTTATTGAATTCATGATCCAACCTCCTTCTTAACACCAAAATAGATGAATGACAATACAAACACCATTGTTTGGATTAATAAATTAACGATACCCTCGCCAAAATCAACCTCTGCACTCCCACCAAACGGTCCAGCTGAAGATGCCTGAATTTGAAGCACATCTGTCACTAATCCCGAATAATTCGTAAATAGCCAATACAAATCGATATTAGCAATACCGAGTAAATTATTCAATAGTGGTAGCAGTATCATAACTCCAAAAAATGTCAATGTCATTGATGACGCTGTACTTTTCATTATTGAGCTTAGAAAGAACGCAAAGGCCAACACCGTTGACATATAAACCATGGACACTAGTGCTGATGTGATAATTTCAGCAGGAATTTCGCTTAGACCATATACAAGTCCAATATTTATGGATAATGTCCCAAAAAATACAACTATCCCAAACCATGCAGTAAGTAGTTGAGTAATATATTTTGCAATAATAACATTTGATCTTCTTTGTGGTAATGGGAAAATCAAGAGATCCGTCTTTTGTGCATGTTCACGATTAATTGCATCTGCACCTAAAAACATTGCAAATAGCACGAAAATAAATGAAACAAATCCCATAACATCTGCAATGAAAGTTAAACTGTTATCCGGAAAATCACCTCCACTTAAAAGAGGTACCAAATAGAATAATTCGGCCATTACAAATGGGATTAGGAATAAAGTTCTAAATTTACCATGTCTAAGATTTTTCAAAAATTCAAATCTAATATTATTTCGTAATTCATAAAATTCTTGGTTTACTAAGTAAGTTACATTCATTTTTATACCTCCGCAGCTTGGCTTTCTGTGCCAAATAATTTAAGATAAATATCTTCAAGAGTTAAGGTTCTA
>JAAFKL010000368.1 GCA_021399405.1 Candidatus Heimdallarchaeota archaeon
CTCCTAAGGAATTAATTAAATTGATTTTATCTATTTGATGGAGAAAATAGTTAACCTTTTTTTTATAGTTTGGAATCGATGAGATATACAAATGTCTAAAGATAACAAACTTGAATTTTTTGTGTACGATCACAAAAACAGAGAGTTCAAGGAAGCTGGTAAAGAAGGTAAAAAGCTTACAGGTTTAATGGGTGGAACACCCGAAGAATTAGGGAAACAACTTACGTTGGAAGATATTGATGCATTGTTAGTTTTGGATAACGAAGGTGAAAGATGGTATCTCTCTTACGCTGATACTTTAGGGATTATTGGTCAAAGAACTGCAAGAAGACAAGCTGATACAATTGCTAGATCTGGCTATCGTATGCCTGCTGGTTACACAATTAAGGGAAATTACCCAATGGTTGAAACAAATGATGTCGATATTGGAGATCTTTGGAAAACTGTTCAACAAAAGTATGTTATCTCTGATTTATCTGGAATGGCGTTAGATGAAGAAACTGGAATTCCTGCTCAACTAGCTGATCGTGCTGAGCTGATGAAAGCAGAGGGTCACAGTGATGATTTAACTGAAGCTAAATTAGAAAAAGAAGAAGCGGAAGTAAGAAAAAGAGCAATGGCTCGAT
Organism: Candidatus Heimdallarchaeota archaeon; assembly: GCA_021399405.1. The sequence goes on from JAAFKL010000368.1 coordinate 627, forward strand.
CTTCTGGAGATGCTGTAGCAAAACCAAAACCAAAGTCTGCACCAAAATCAGCTCCGCCCCAAGCCAAAGCTAAGCCTGAGCCAGAACCAATAGTGGAAGAAGAGGCGCCGAAGACGGAGACAAAAAAAGCGAAGAGGTCGACCAAGAAGTCGACCAAATCCAAAAAGAAGTCCCCAAAGAAAGCAGTAGCGAAGAAACAAGCTAAGAAGAAAACAAAGAAGCTCAAGGCTTCTGAAGGATTCTTTGAAATATCTTCTGTTAAACAAAACGTGATTGAAGGGAGTACTCAATCCGTTTGTAAAGGCAAATTGAACCTTGCAAGTGGTGAAACTGTATCAAAAACAATTGTTTTTGATCAAGAACACCTCACACAGAAAGAATGGACGCAAATCGGTCTATTCATGCAAAAAGGTGATATTGTGCAGATTGGTACTAAAATAGAAAACGAAGTCGAATTTGCGACTTCTATAAGCACATAGATTCAACTTCTGCGATTCAAGGTGGAATATTCAATTAATAAAAAACATGTTCCAATAACAAAATTTCACAATAAAATTAGTATCAACGCTGTTCCAGACATTTTAACTGATTTTGATGATAATTATGTCGACGTTACCTTAACCTCACCCCCATTTTATGATGATGAATTGTATGTTCTTGATGGAGGTAAAATCGAATTCGGTTGGAAAACTTACCAAGAGTATCAAGAACATCTAAGTCAAGTATTCAAAGAATTATTACGAATTACAAAACCTGGTGGTAAAGTTATTTTAGTTCTCAGTAACTCACCCAAAATTAATTCAGAATCATATGTTGAGTATTACTGGCCTTGTTTACATGATTTATTATCTGAATGCCATAAATTAGGTTGGATTTTAATCGACGAAATTGTGTGGATTCATAATCAACCGGTTTATGAAACTTATTCAAAAACGGCACCAAATGCTCGATTAAATCCATTTCATAATTGGATCTCTATTTTGGAAAAGCCAGGAAATGAGGCAGAGGAGGTACCCACCCTCATGAAACAAAATAGTGTTTGGTATATTGATGCTGAAGGTCCAATAAGTGAATATAACCAATCTTATGGTTCCTTCCCTAATGATTTAATTGAAAAAAGTCTAAATTTATGGTCAAATGAGGGGGATATCGTTTTAGACCCATATGCTGGATCAGGTCAGACAGTCCGTGTTGCCATGGAGATGAAAAGAATAGGGATTGGATTTGAAGTAGATCGAAAATGGGAACATCTATGGATTGACATCAATGAGCAAACTAATGATTAGACCAATCGATAAAATAATGTAATAACAGCGTATTTTTAGAATTATATACTTCGATATGAATGTCTTGAAGATATTATTAGTAAATGATGACGGAGTAGACAGTCCAGCGTTAATCCCAACAATTGAGTGTTTAAGCTCAATAGGAGAGGTTACAACTGTTGTACCTAAAAGTCAGAAATCTTGGACTTCAAAAATCAACACCAGGTCAAATACCAAGCTTGAATATGAAATCAGACAAATTGATGGTTATACGGTGCATGTTTTGGATGGATATCCATCAGATTGTGCGAATTTCGGGATCTATGAGGTTGTAAACAAACCCGATTTAGTCATTTCAGGTGCGAATGTAGGCCATAACGTAGGAATTCATGCATTTTTTTCTTCGGGGACTGTTGGTGGGGCAATTGATGGTGTAATTGCAGGTATTCCGTCAATTGCAATTAGTGTCGCCTATAAAAAAGGGCAAGAATTAGCATCAGATGGTTATCGACCCCCCCTGACTCAATTTACAGAATTAGTCAAGTATTTCTATAATAATCGACCTTCAGAATATATGATGCTCAGCATAAACATGCCTATGTATATTGGAAATTCAAAAGTTGTTGCAACAGAATTACATAATTTCTCATTTGGAAGTTTATTTAAAATTGAGGATGGATATGTTATCCCCCGTCATTATTATGATTTGAATAATCCTTATAGTGATTTGGAGGGATTCGATACTTGGGCAAGAAAGAATGATTACACATCAGTTGTGGCTTTTGACTACCGAGTTCAAATGATTGATAGAGCTAAGGTTGAGACTTGGTTAAACAATTTGAATCGTTAATAATTGATATTAGTTTGATAGTTTTCTAATAATTTATTGAAAATTAGCATTCGATTAACTGATAATATTTTTCATTTACATTGTTGACTCGAAAAATATGACGAGGGAAGAGAAGGTAAGGATAATACAACTTTTATTCGGTGAAATTTTTGATAAAGGAAATATAGAAATTATTGATGAAATAATTCACAAGGATTATGACAGACAAATCGAAACTATTGATGGATCTACGTCTCAATATATTATTAACCCAGAATTTAAGCAAAAAGGTAGGGAGGGATTTAGAAATTGGGTAAAAAATTCAGTTCGTGCTTCTATTGAAAATGACGTTCTTGAAGTAAAGCATGACATTGAAAAAATAGTGATCGAAAGAGATACTGCTGCAATAAATTACTTTCTTAACTGGAAACAGAAGAAAATTGCAAAGGATCTTACGCCAATACAGATTAATAAACCAGTAGAATTTAGAATGAGTGGGGCTCACTTTGTTCAATTTAAGGACAACAAAATCCTCAATCTCAAACCAATTTGGGATACACTGACATTAGCTCTGAATCTAGGAAGTGCAATATTGGATCAAGAAGAATCCAAAAAATTCAAAGACTATGTACTAAAATTGAAAGAAATGGGAGTACTACCTGTATAGCTAAAGAATAAATTTTTATCTTAATCATTCTTTCGATTATCTATGTACTATGGTCAGAAAACAATTCTACGAGGGTTAGAACTCCATGATGTTGATCCTATAGTGGAAAACTTCAATGATCTGGAAATGAGGAAATACCTACTTTCACCACTTCCTTTTTCTCGTGAGGATGAAATTGATTGGATAAGAAGTACTTGGCAATCCCGTAGATCTGGGACCAGCTATACTTTTGCAATCACTGATATGGATAACAACTTTCTTGGAACCTGTAGTTTAGAGAGTATTAATCCTCTTCATCGATCTGCTACACTCGGTATTGCGATCTATCCGAAAGAGAATTGGGGCAAGGGCTATGGTACAGATGCTCTTATTTCGTTATGCTGGGTGGGATTTAATATTATAAATTTGAATAGAATCGAATTAGAATATCATGAATTCAATAAACGAGGTGAGAAACTCTATCCGATCCTTGGATTTAAACAATCAGGTGTGAGAAGAGAAGCACATTTTGTCTATGGCAAGTATCATGACTCAATTGTAATGGATCTATTGCGTAATGAATTTAATGCGAAATATCCTAATTTAAACCTTGAACGGAAGTAAATTAAGATACTACATCTTTATTTGATTTGGCCAATCCTCAAGATTTTTCTTAACCATCCAAATGCATCATTATGTCTCAAGAAAAGATTGTTTCATCAGATTATCTTAAGCTAAAGTTTGCTGAATCTATTGAAAGCAGTCCAACTCATGTAGCATGGGTACAACGGCTACCACATCCCGTAACAAAGAATTACAAAACTTCCATTCGAGTATTGGAAAAAAGTAGTGGAAACATTAAACAATTCAGTTCTGGTTTGTCTAAAGATTTTTCTCCAAAATTCTCTCCTAATGGGTCCAAGTTAGCATTCCTCTCTACGAGATATAAAGATAAACCCCAATTATTTATCATGGACATCAATGGTGGAGAAGCAATAAAATGCACCCAACAAGAAAAAGGTGTTTCTTATTTTGAATGGTCACCAGACTCTAACTCAATATTATTCAGCTCACTCACTGATTTAACAAAGGATGAAAGTGAAGAAAAAGAAAAATCTACTTCTGAATATGAATATGAATTAAAGAATAGGATAAAGAAGGAAGAAGAAAGGAAAAAATCGGATCCTAAGGTCCTCAAAGATTTAGTTTACCGTAGTGGGACTGCCTACATAGATCAAGAACTATATTCACATTTGTATGTTTATAATCTTGATTCTAAAGAATCAATGAGAATCTCTGATGGCGAGTTTAATTTTGGTCCTGGTGCTTGGAGTGGCAATCACGAAGTAATTTCAATTACTGTTAGATCTAAGCCCATATACACTTCCAAAGAAGCTACTCTTGTTAAATTTAATACAAACCAGAAATCAGGAGGTGAAGATGTGATGAATTACGTATCTCCGATTTCAATTTTTATTCCCCCACCAATTGTATCAGATAACGGGAAAGTAATGATAGGTGGGATTATGACTGAAGGATCTTTCGCAGGACAAAATTCCAAATGGGCAATAGTAAATGATGATGGAACTTATTCCACCATAAATAAAGAACTGGACCGAGGTATTCCCATACTAAACTGGCTAGATGAGGATACTTGTATCTGTATTGTTGAAGAATATGGTATTGCAGACATTAGGACCTATTCACAGACAACAAAAGAATTTACGAAGTTGTTTGAGATTAAGCAAAGTGTCACGAGTTTTGATGCAAAATCTTCCGAAGAAATTTATTTCACAGCTACCGATCCATTACATCCATGGGCTGTTTGGAAATGGACTCCTGCTGGAGGAGTGGAGCTTGTTGAAGATCCAAATAGCGATTATCTGGATAAAGTGAAAATTATTGAACCCGAAGAATTTTGGTTAACCAATCCTGAAGGAGAGAGATATCAAGGCTGGTTCTTTGCAGCGGAGGGTCATAATGGAGAGAAACCACCTATGATTCTGTCAATTCACGGAGGTCCACACGTTATGTGGAATAACGCTGGTACCATGTGGCATGAATGGCAGTCACAAGTTGCAAATGGATTTTCAGTGCTTGCAATGAATCCAATTGGCTCCGCTGGATATGGGGAAAAATTTGCCCAGTTAATAAACTCGAAATGGGGAGATGAAGATGCAAGAGATTTACTGGTTGCCGTAGATCACTTTGCTGATAGAGTAGATACAAACAGATTATACATCACAGGTGGATCATATGCTGGTTTTCAAACCGTTAACATAATCGCCAAGGACCATCGATTCAAAGGTGCATGTAGTCAAAGGGGTGTCTATAACGTGTTGAATTTCTGGATGGCTACTGATATTCCCGCATGGGCTACATATACCTGGGATTGGTCATTTGAAACTATGGATTATGACATCGAACATTTGTGGAAGCACTCTCCAACAGGCCAGGCAAAGAATATTCAGACTCCTCTTTTAATTATCCATTCAGAAAATGATTATCGAGTCCAGATATCTCAAGCAGAGGAATTGTTTGGGGCACTCAAAATGCAGGAAAAAGACGCAGTATTGGTGAGATATCCAAGAGATGGACATGAATTGAGTCGATCTGGGGAACCACTTCACGTGATTGATCGTTTAAATCGAATGATTGATTGGTTTGAAACTCACAAATAATTGATGAAAATACAAAATTAAATTACACCATATTTCACTTGAATATTAACCGAATACACATCTTAACAGTAAAGAATACGATCTCAATTACCACCCATATGTTAATTCATCTGGGACTTGATTCAACAGACAGCCCTTCTGGTGGATGTACAACATATACTGCATCAAAGATTATCGATGCATTAGTTGAAGGTGATCCTAACATTGATTTTATTGGATTTCCCAAGCTGATAAGATTAAATCCCAACATACCAATCAAAACACGTGGGAATGCGGCCATTGCTTTCTCTATCAATACTTCACTAAAGCCAGATGAAGTATTCGACATTGCAAAACAAATTGTCATTGCGGATAAAGAAACTAATGTGGGTGAGCCTGATAAGAAACCTGGATTAGTATTAAAAATTGGAAAATTGAATCAAAGTGACATCTACTCCCATGGTCTTCAAGAGGTTTTGATTTTGGATGAAATCCCTATTTCAGAACTAGTTGATTTGCATTATCCAGAAAATGCAAATGGATTGATCGGAGCATTATGTGCGATGTATTCTGACCTTTCAGAGGACCATACATTTGAATTAATTGCTTACAGGAAAGAGAATTCACTTGGTACTATTAGAAAAATCAATTTGGAAAAGTTGGTATTTGCAAATAACGAATTTAATACAACTTTCTCTTCTATTGATCTCAAAACCAAGAGAGAATTAATTGCCCCAAGTGGTCCAGATCCTGTTTTTTGTGGAATTCGATCTAATGATACTAACGAATTAGTTCCATTCCTAAATTCGTTAGAGATAGAAGAGGAATTAGATAGCTGGACGATCTTTAAATCAAACCAGGCTACCAATAGCCATATGAACAACACAATTTCAGAGATTTTTCCTTTTAACGTATTTTCAGGTGAATTATTCATACTAAAAAAACCTGAAGAATTTCAAGGTGGTCATATTAAACTTGTGACCCGGACTGGAGACTTGTCTATTGATTGTATGGCATTTGAACCTACAAAAGAATTAAGAGATATCGCACGATTATTAATTCCAGGGGATAGAATATATGCTCATGGTAACGTGAAGCAAAATAAATTTGGTATTTCAATTTCGCTGGAATTTTTTATGGTATTACATTTAGCTGATATCGTAATAAGATCACCTCCCAAATGTAATTGTGGTGTAACAACTAAAAGTGCAGGTAAATTCAAGGGTTACAAATGTCCATCTTGCAAAACACTAACTATGATCCCAAAAATCTCTATTATGCCACGGTCTAATAAATTATTCCTCAATCAACGAGTCTATGCCGCGCTCTCTGCACAACGACATCTGACTAAACCCAAAAGTCGACTGCATCAAATCAATAATACAACGGTGGATAATCCTTTGTCCTATAATGATATTAGAAATAAATTGTAATTATGTTTCATGTGAAAACATGGTTTGAGCTTTCATATCATCAATTTTTGCTGCTTGAAGCTGACCGTATGAACTAAATTTCAGAAGTGCCTCACTCGGATTATTAGTATGAACATGAAGCTTGTATGAATTATCATTGGATATTAACAGAAAAGAATCACCAAAAGTTTTCAACTCTATTTCCATCTTCTCAACCTCATTCGCTGGATTAATTAATAATCCCTCTGTGCAATATCTATATTGGAGATCCTCTAATGTCAAATTCACATCAACATTGTTATGTAAGTTTTCAAGATTTGATTTGATATCTATGACTTTCGGACCTTGTATAGTGTTCGCAATGACAAATAGCCATCCTTGGATCAAATACACAAATCCTAAAGCACCCGCATCAACAACTCCTGCTTTTTTCAAATCTTCTAACAAATTAGGAGTCTCAAGAGTTGATTGTTGTGCGATTTCATAACAATGTTCAACCACCTCTCTCCAAGTTCCTCCCGTTTGGGCCTTATTAATTGCAGCTTCCGCAGTTTCTCTCAGGACAGATAAAATTGTCCCCTCACGCGGATTCATAACCGCTTTGTAAGCCCGCTCACTACCCTTCACCAAGGCATTTGCGAAGATTTCTGTTGTGATATGCGGCTCATCTTCAATAGTTTTTGAAAAACCGATAAAGAACTGTGATAAAATTACTCCACTATTTCCTTTAGCTCCAGCAAATGCTCCTTTTGCAATTGATTTAGCAGCTTCCTTAACCGTCAAGTCAAAATCATGTTTATCAAGCTCTTCAACCACCCTGCTCAAAGTGATATAGAGATTTAATCCTGTGTCTCCGTCTGGTACAGGAAATACATTGATGTCGTTGAGATAATCTACTTTTTCATTTATTCGTTGGAACGATTCCAATATCATTTCTTTCAATAAGGGACCTGTTAATGCTTCCATACTTCATTCCAAGGTAATAGTACATACTATCTCCCTCAATGGGCTTTATAAGGTCTATCTAGTTAAGAAATAATATATCTGATTGTCATAATTTATTGCATTCCTTGTATTTCCATCTCGTAATCAATTTAACACATTATTGACAATATTTTCCCACAACAAAGTAAGTTTAAAATAATCTCAAAGTTAAATTATTTTGGTGTCGAAGGGTGATAAAACCGCCTCGGCTGATTTTTTAAACAACCTTAGTTCGTTTAAAAATAAGTACTTACAGTGGATAGAACAGAATACTCATTATTTCTTAATAATTGTATTTACTGTCCTAGGTTTCGCTTATCGATTATTTCTAAGTATTGGTATCTACGGTATTCTTCACCCCGATGAAATCTATCAAGCTTTAGAAATGGGTCATAAGATTGCATACGGCTCAGCTATTATTCCTCCTGAATTTCAGAAAGAGAATCTACTGGAACCTTCCTATGCCGCTTCAAGAAGTTGGTCATTTCCCCTATTTTTTGCAATAATCATGAAAACTCTTAGCTTCATGAATTTGGACTATTTTAGAGTGATCCTACCTGTCATCAGATTTATTCTAGTAGTCAATGCAACTTTCTTGATTTATTCATCAAGGAAACTCGCATGGCAAATAACTAAAAACAAGAACGTTGAGCTTTTTACGACTGTATTTGTTGCGATATGGTTTAGACTCGCAGAATTCACTATCAGGTCCTTTAATAACACATTCTTCTTACCAATATTTATATTTGCAATTTATAGAATTCTACTAAGTTTGGAGACCAAGGAAATAAGCTACTCTAATCACGTATTGGTTATTGTTGGTATAGGGCTGTCTACGTATAATCGGCTAGATCTATTTCTCATAGTCTTTGGTTTCTTTTTTATGACCTTCAGTTTTCGGAATCTTTCAATGTATTATCAATACGCCATTGATGGACTAATGGGCTGGGGATTGGGATTGAGTATTGATTACTATTATTATGGTGGGTTGAAACTCCCTCCTCTGAATTGGATAAAATTCAATCTAATCGAGAATCGAGCTGATGTTTTCTCTGTGAGCAATTGGGATTACTATATTTATCAAGTAATAGTATTGGATGGTTTACTAAGCTTTGTAATATTCAATTTTTTCCTTATGATGATAATTACAACGTTGATTGTCAACGATCGAAAAACCGTTTACAAAGAAAATAAACTCATTTTTGATTCATACTTCAAACAATTTGTCAATGTAAGTATGATTTGGTTGGTTTATACTAGTTTTTGGAGAGAACTCACAGTCGGAAAATTGATTAAATTTATAACAACAGGAGAGGGTTGGGAGCCAATTTCTCACAAAGAGGTGCGATTCATAATGGGAGGGCTTTTGCTATTACTCATATTTCTTGCCACCGGCTTTCAAATCAGTATTATCTTATTGACCAAATTCATTAATTGGTTCGTTTTTGATGTAAAGAGAATAAAGAGGAAGAAAAATATTCTAACTGAAATTAAATATTGGACCAATCTCATTGTACCGGCTATAATTATCCTTCTCATAGTGAATCAGTCTTTTTCATATGCAAATGAAAGACAATATATCGAACAATTCGCTGATATTAATCACGCTCTTACATTTGTTGGGCATCAGGATGATGTTAGTGGGGTTGTAATCGGAGTGAACTGGTATCAAGCAGGATCATACACATATTCCCATCTTAATAGTGATGTTCCCATTGTGTTTGTTAACTTTTTTGGAGTTGATGAATCGACTTACGTAGTAAATACGAAATTCATAAATTCCTATGCTCAAGACCAAACTTATAATTATTTCATTGCTCCAGACTATCAATTCACGGTATATCCAGGGTTGTCTGCTGTACTATTACAAAATAATTGGATATTAATTAAAATATTTGAGGGTAAAGTCGATCTTTGGACTAGGGCTTAATTTAGGTATCAACTTCGTAATAATAGACATCGGGCATAATTATTTCTTCTCTTTCCATCCTTGTTTCACTTGATTTTTCTTTGCTAATATTTGCAGAGCTTGAGCCTACATTAAAATGGGTAAGATCCAATTCATTTTCAATTTTACCTACTAATTTGAAGTAGGTCATTATCTCCTTACCATTGGGTGGATTGTCAATTGACCATTTAATGCTTACATTATTACCATTTTCTTGTTTTACTACTTCTCCATCATCTGAGTGGATACTGTTAACCTCAAATATTGAGGGAAATTTATCCTCAATATATAGATTAAGTTCACTGGAATTAATGGATTTTACCCCGTAGACAACTCCCCAACCCTCTCCGTTCTTCAATGATTTAATAATTTTAACTACATCTGCAACCGGATTATCATTCTTATCAACAATGGTGATGATGTCTCGATACATTTTTGGTGCCTGAGTGAGTTCATACTCTATTTTCATTTGAGTTAAAGCAGTCACGTTTGTGAAAGACCAAATTATTTCAGTACCGTGAGGTGTCTCAACTAATTTTGCCCTTGGAGGTGCTATTTCTGGTTGACCTCGAACTACTTTTAGATCACGAGGTATTTGATCAAGTACCTTTACATCTTCTATTATTGGAGTTTTATCGTGAAATGTATAAGAGCTATCAATCCAAATATCCTTGCCTTCAAAATGAATATCATCTTGTAGTTGTAAAATATTTAAATCGTTATCATCACGCACAATGATGGTTCTCAACATTTTTTGATTCAATTTATATTCAATTTTTACCTCTTCATTTGGTCCTAATTGGGCAAGTTTCCAAACAATTACCAGTCCTTCATGTTTTTCTTCTTCACTTACCTTTTCCACCGATCCAGTTAGGTTTTTTTTGCTGATAACTCCGTAATCTGCAGGAATACATTCTGTGATTTCAATACCAGTAATTGCACGCGGCTTCGAATTCATGTAAGTTGTAATTAGGGATATTTCATTTTTAATTGGAGAAAAATCAAAAGTAAAAACTAAATCATCAGTTTTTGTTTTTCCATCAGACTCGTATTTGAATTTGGATGTAGCAGATTGAGTTCGGCTCGCTTTATATTCTATTATAAACTTGTCAAGTATTCGTTCTAGTGCTTCGTGATCTTCAATTGCACCTTTAAGCGTACGGGTTACTCCTGTTATTGTTGGATCTGAAGCCTCAGGAACAATCTTTCTAATGTCGTCCGCAGTTAATATAACCTCGTCTTCGACCTCGATTGGAGGTGTCTCTTCATACCGACCCTTGGTCGCATCTAAAATATCACTGTAAGCGACATGCAAACCTAGTTCAGGTAAATATTCTTCTATCCATCGAGCAAGTCTTGTATCCTGGATTGCTGATACTCTCAAGGAGCTACTCCATAAGTTTCTAAGTACGACTATAAATTGTTCTAGAGATGAAAATTTGTTTGTTGATACCTCATGTCTTCTCTCGAGGAGGGTCAAGGATCCCTTGAATTCTTTTCCAAATCTTTTGCTTTCTAACTCACAATGAATTCTAAAGACGGGTGTACCCCAAATCAATTTGCCTTTTAGTTCGTAACTCATTTTTTTAACTGCATATGAATAAAGGATAGTTGATAATTAAAAGATTAGTAACATAAATGATTTATCGCAAATTACATGATGATAATTGTATATCATATTTTATTTCAGTAAATTAAATCATCAACACACGAAAAATTAGGTATAAGATTTTATAGTTTTAAGTGACAAAAATCTTGCTGATATGACAAACGAGTGGCTAAGCCAGCGGATGGGGATTTCTGATATCGAGATAGAAGCTCAATCGATTACGCAACGTTATTTGCTTGTAGATTCTATAAGGACACTATCTAATGCGTTTGTTCAGATATTTGTTTTATTGTATATTATTGAAGTTTTGGGATTTTATCAAGCTGGAATCGTTTTAGGAATTAATTTGATTGCTTCATCAATCATTGATTATCCCACTGGTGGATTGGCAGATACAATTGGTCACAAAAAAGTACTCCTGATTGCCTATGTTTTCCATATTTTATTTTATGGGATTATTTTGATCGCTTCCACCTTTGATCATTTTGTGATTGCCTCACTTATTTGGGCGATTGCATTTGCACAGGAAAGCGGAGCCCTAGAAGCTTGGTTTGATAATTCGTACAAAATTACTTCTAAAAAAAGTGATATCGATAGAAAGATCTATGGAGTTTTTCAAGGAAAGAAATTAGGGATTAACCAAGCTATTAATGCCATATTTTTTGTAGTAGGTGGAATTATCTCTCAACAATTTAGCAGGCAAATCCTATTTACTGTTAATATTGGGGTTCTTGTATTTGTTTTTCTTGCAATTTTTTTCCTTATTTATTCTCCAAATAATAAGTCTGTAATGGAATCAACAGATGAAGAAGAAGTAGATCAGGATAATGAAAGCTCCATCCTTCAAACCTTATTAGAGGGGATCAGATTTGCAACCTACAACAAAAGAAATGGATACTATTTTTTGGGACAGTCAATTCTCTTTGCAACTGGGACAGTATGGTATTTATTATTTCTCTTCCCATATTATAGCTCATATTCTGGTGGAAGAGATGATATTACTGGTGTTCTGCGATCTATATTATTCTTGATTGGGATACTAGCAGCTTTTATTGCTGCAAAATTATCAAAGTCAATTAAAAACTTACCAAAATGGATAATAATTTCAAGTTTAATGATAGATTCAGTTTTTCTATTTGTTAATTACATTTATTACATTTTAGTCCCACCACCAACCCAATTTGAACTCCTCCCATTTATCGGTGTAATTCTCGTATTCAATACAACTGGAGGTTTGTTTCTTGCTTTGTTTATTATAATTTTGGGTAAATATGAATTAGATTACTTTCCAGATAATCTGAGAAACAGTCTTCTCTCATTTCGTGCTAGTCTTGCAACTGCATTTGCATTTCCTTTACAGATATTTGCAGGATGGGTGGTTGTAACCTATAATTTTGCCACTGGAATATTGGTTCTGGCATTGATATCTGTTGTTGGAATTTCTGTTCTATCTTTGAGTTTTAGAAACCCCCTAGAAGACTATCAATCACAAAAAGAACGAGTCGCAAATTATGTTACACCCACCGGTTGATAATTACTTCCTCTTGTGATATTTCTAAGAATAAAGTTGAATTAAGAAATTAACAGTTTAAGTTCCACAAACGGAGTTTGACCTTCTATTTAAATAATCAAACAGTAGTATAGTTATGGAAATTTATTATTTTGACGGAGAATATTAGCGATGTCATTTTATAACAATTTTATAGGGCTGAAAGAGCTCCCCAAAGAAGCTAGATCAATTATACGAAACTATTCATTTATTGATATTCTCGTTTCATTCAGTTTTAGTTTAACAAACACATTCTATATTTTGTACATCATCGATACGGTCGGATTCAGAGAAGCTGGGGTCATTACTGCAATCTCAGTTGGTGTTCAATTGCTAATAGACTATCCGAGTGGTTCTCTTGGTGATCTGATAGGTCATAAATGGGTATTTACAATGGCTCTGATTAGTTTCTCAATATCGTTCTATCTAATGTCCGTGGCTATTGTTTTTTCTGATTTCGTTATTGCAGCAATATTTTTTGGATTTTCAAATGCTCAGGCTTCAGGTGCATTACAATCCTGGCTCGATAATAGTTATAAAAATATAAAAGACAACCCTGATGCTGATAGAAAGAATTATGGTTACTCTATGAATAAAATCAGAGCTATATCAAGTTTAATTATGGGTATGAGTTTCATGCTAGGTGGTTTTCTAACTCTCCACGTATCAAGACAGGTGTTATTTAGATTCCAGTCTGTATTAATTCTAATCACAGCATTTCTTGTATTGAAAATCTTAAACAATTCTTCCACAACGACAGAAGGGAGATTGGGAGAGGATAAATCTGTATTTAAAGAATATATGCACTTTTTAAAAGGAGGGATAAAATTCTTATTTTCTTCTCGAAAGGCATTTACCTTCATTCTTGGAATGTCATTGATGCAAGTTACCTGGGCAATTTGGGCGACACTTTTATTATTCCCACTTTATTTTGGATATACTGGTTCAGATTCGATAGCTGGAGTACTTAGATCCTCCATATTCTTTGCAGGCGTAATCGCACAAATAATGGTTTCAGGATTGACTAAAAAAGTTGAAAATGACAAATTACCCTTGTTTATGTTAGTACAAGGCTTAATGTTATTCTTTGGGGCAATTACCTTACTTTATTTTGTTCCAATACAAAATTCCTTCAATCTTTTTGGTTCCGTGTTAGTTTTCGTCTTAATGTTGACTTCAGTAAGTTTCTTGATGCCATTCATACAAACTATAGTTCAGAGATTGTTTGTAGATTTTGTTCCCTCAGAAAATAGAAATGGAGTCTATTCGCTAATGCCAACGATAAGTGGGTTGTTCACTGTTCCACTATTACCCATTGTAGGGTCAATAGTTCAGACTTCGGGGTTAATCTCCGGTTTATGGTTAATTGTAGGAATTCTGATGAGCTCGTTATTCTTTGTATGGATCGCAATTAATTCTGATGACAAAAGTTATTCTGTGCCAATATCTGTATCTAAAGTAGCTCCAATAGCTGGCAATTGAAGTTCTGGTGTGAAAATTTTAAGTCATCTTGATCTTAATCGATAATGCATATAATCAAGTGTTTCTTTATTTACTTCAAACAATGAGAATAGTTGTTTTCCTTCATCTAATAGATTGCTAATTGAATATCTAACTAATCTCTCAGCCTCTTCATGTGATGTATTTTCTTTGAATTTATCACATTCATTTTCGTAATGATTCACCAACTCAGTAATGGAAATTATTTTGAAATGATTTGCGTCATGATTCCTAATATAATCAAACATCATAATCAATTCATCAAGGTCTAATAAAGCCTTGTTGCAAGACCTGCAACTTATGTATTTAATTGAGGGTGCATCATCCATTAAATTTTAGAATTACAGATTAACATAAAGGATTTACTCCTAATGGATGATTATAACCATCCACAAGTAAGATATTCTTTACAATATCATTGAGGTGAATAATTTTTTACCCCAAACCTCTTTATTTTAGTTCGCAAAATCTTAATTATGGATTGCTTGGTTTGTACGGCAATAGAAACAGGGGTAAATCCTTTTGGATCCCCAACAATTATTGAAACAGAGAATATTATAGGACTTGTAATAACCAAAGAAGCTGCTTCAAGGGGACATTGTATTTTCTTACCTAAAGTACACGTAGACAAAATGCATAAAGTTGAAGATGAGGTTTTAGCTGAAATTGTGAAAACAATAAAAAGAGTTGTTAAAGCTATGAAATTGGAAAATTATAATGTCTTACAAAATAACGGCGCAATGGCTTTTCAAACTTTATTTCATGTACACTTCCACCTTATCCCTAAAAATAGTGAAGAGGATGGGTTGATGTATCTTAGAGATAAGAATCAAATGAAGGAATTTGATCAAACAGGTGTAGCAGAGCAGATTATTGCAAATCTCTAATAATTAGGTTGTACTATGCATACTACTATATTATGATCGACATAATATTATATGATTAACCAAATTTAATTTTATTGAAGGAAACGAAGGATTCGGCTCTTCAAGAATATTTAGATGGTTGGAGTAGCAGAATACGTGGATCTTTATTAGAGATGGCGATTTTGTATCAAGCTGCATATTCTGAAAGAGTTTACCCATATTCAATGAAAAAAGATTTAGATGCTAAGTGGGGTAGTTTTAGCCCTCCTTTGCCTACTATTTATTCAGCGATAAACCGCATGGTTAAAGCAAAATTGATTGATACAACTGCAGAAATTATCAATTCACGCGTCCAGAAAAAGGTAAAAATTTTGGATAATGGCTGGGAAATCCTTGAAATGATGCAAGGGGAATTGAAAAACTTCCTCTCAGTGTTTGAGTATCACGAGAAGGAACTTGACTTTCAAAAGAGGAAGCAAAAATGAAAAAAATCGAGGAGAAAGTGGCAATATCCGGAGACGGGGCAGAGCTAATTCAATCTTATCTTAATGAACTTAATATGAAGCTCCTAGCAGCTGGAATTACAGAATCGTATTCTATTGTTATGGAAGCTGAGACACTGTTCATTTCAGAAATAAATGAGTTAAATAAGAAAACAAAAGTTACTGTGTATGAAGTACAAAAAATAATAGAAAAACATGGAACTCCCGATGAAATAGTACAACGATACAAACAAGCTTCAGAAGCTCAAATGGATGAGGAATTTTATTCCATGGATTTTGGGGCTAGAGAATTAATAAAACGTTCTACAAATCTCAATTCTGATCTAAAGAAACTGAAGAATGCTAGTTTTCATGGTTTGGGACTTATAACATTGATTCTACCTCCCATATTACTTACACTTGCCTTAATTCATCTAAATCAATATGAAGGGAATTTCATAGTGTTTGTCACATTTCTTGAAATTGTTAAAATCAGTGATGATAGGGCAATTACGTTTATTATCCTGGGTTCAATCTTATTTTCAGTTCAGGAAATTACAACAGGATTAAGAGGTAAATTGTTCATATCACTTAGAAATACAATAAGACTAAGGACATATAATCGTTCAATTATCTTCACCGGTGCCCTTGCATCGTTTTGGCTTACACGTATTCCACGTGAGTATGTGTTTAATCCCTTCACTCGCAAACGTGATATAGAAGTCGATTTACCCTACACTGAAAGTATATTGACTGCATGGATTGTATTGTTTATAATTACTGAGATAATAATTTTTGCAAGAGATCACCTTTCAACTCTTTATCCATTACAGCCTAGATTTACCCCTTATCAGAGATTCTTAAAAATTCATTATATTCTCGTAATTCTTGCAATAATAATACTGACCATTTTCACAGGCGATCCGAGTAGAAACACACTGATAATTGCAATGTCGCTTGGTGTTGTTGCTACTTTACTTACATATTCAAAAAATTATAATCCCGGACCAAGGTTTTATTTTTCAATTCAACTTATTCCCATGATGGGTTTGCTTAACCAATCTATTGCTAGATATTTTATGTATGGGGAAGCTATTCTTATTTTGATTATAATTTTAATAAAATATCGAAAAGAGATCAAAACAAAGACCAAACACATTTTGGATGTTGTAAGTTAAATAAACTAATTTTGTACTTTTTGAATAATTTTATGTTTGCCTGATTGAAACATTAAAGCAAGTATTATCCCGTTTATTCCCACAACAAGTAATGAAATACCTCGTTCTAGTGTATCTAAGATTAATAGATCAATAATCATTTTCAGCAATGATAATACAAACAGTGCCAAGCCTATATTTAAAACATCTATAGATTCTGATAACAGGTAAATTATAATAAAAATTAAAACCATTAAACTGATTAAAACGTTAGAAACATACGAATCAAAAAAGCCAAACAATGCCAAGGCTAATCCTGTCAGAAATGCACTGATAACGATACCATCTGAGAAATTGGTGGAATTTATTTTCTTTTCCAATGCTGAAAAGATACCGACGATTATTAACATACCAAATCCCATAATCTGATTAAATATTTGAGAGTTAATTTGATAATCGTACACAAATACAAGTGATAATTGTGTGAAAGATAAGATAAGCATCGGGGATATTCCTATTGCTGGAATATCAAAATACAATCTCATTTTATCTCTTCTATGTTTGAATAAGAGGTTTCTCGTTGAATATATTCCAAATGATAGGGTTATCAAAAATGATAGAAAATAGATAAAATGAATTTTTATATTTTCATTTAGGAATTCATTAGTCCAATAGATCTGCATGATTACAAATAAGTTTAGGATAATCAGGGTACTGAAACTATCAGTTTCTTTAGCATTGTTATAAATAAAATAAGCAACAGTAAGGATCCAGTAGATCGAATAAGAAGCAAAAAAATTCAAAAAAGTGTAAGAATATATAACTGTTAATAGATAGATGAACAGCATTACCACAGTTTCGTAAATCAAGAACCTCACCGGGTTAGCAGTGATATTTAATAAACTATCTATTATTTTTCTCGGTTTATACTGAAATTTTAAAGAACCAAAGAGTAGAAAAAACATGATCTGGATAGTTACAACATTATAATTTGAAATCAGAATAATACCACTTTCTACCAAAACAAGCCATGTCAATGCAATCCATTTTTTAGTTATTTGTGGTTCTCTTGTAAATTCAAAAAGGAGTAAAACTAGCAAAATTGAATGATATACTTGGATCTCGATAAAATTGGATGTAATAAATGTAAATATCTCAATGGCAATTAAAATTGATTGACCTAGATGTATAAAGTCTTCATTTTTAATAATTCTAGTATTTCTTATACTCAATATACCTATGATTCCTAATATTAATAATTGATTTAGAAAGTAAACAATCCTCATTAATATGTCTGATGAGTCATTTCTAATTGTCAGCACAATTTGAAGGTACACAACATAGCTCATTATGAATCCTATTACCAGAGATCGTAATTCGATCAGATTCTCAATTTTTAGATTATAAGAATTGTATAAAATATAAAAGATCCAAAGGAAATATGATCCCAATAAAATTAAATCACTAAAGTGAAGATCTCCAATTACAATTTCTGAAGAATCTAATATTACTAGTTTACTTAAAATCGCCAGTGCAAAGAACACATGGATGAAGCTTTCAACCATAATTTGGCTCTGATCTTCCTCCATCGATTCTACTGTTTTATGAGTTATTATTGCAAAAATTAAAATGAAAAAGGTGATAGAGGTTGAATATATCTCATTCGAATAGATTGTTAGGCTATAAATTAGGGGTAAAACTAAAAGCAGCAGCGAAAGGACCATCATTTTCGCTTGAATTTCAGTACGTTTGATGAATAATACTGAGGTGATTACTACACAAGCAACAAGGAAAATCCAATATTTGTAACTCTCATCCGATAAATCTGTAAAAAATATGTTGAAAGGTAGAACAATAGAAAATGATAGAGTAATGTAGCTCAAATCATCTTCTAACAAATCACTAAACAATGATTCTGGCTTATGAAATTTGAAGTATGTCAATGAAAACAAAATGATTCCAATACTATAGGTAATCATTGTTGTAATTGAAATTGTTAACGGACTACTAACAAATATAAATGACATCATTAGTGCTCCTGTGATGGATATGGAGTAATACATGTAATCTTTGATTATTTTTCGTCTGATTTCCTTCCAAAAGTACGTCAATGAAGTTAATAGGAAGAAACCCAATCCAATTGTACTTCCCATAAAATTACTCAAAACAAGATTGATCGTCACAATTCCACTAGAAACAACACCAAAGATTTGTACTTGTTTTTGGTTTATCTGTTCTAGATTTTCCAATAGGAAAACAACCAAAATAATTATTGCCGTAAATAATGGTATGACACTTAAGCCATCATTATCAAGAGAAAATATTGAAATTGAAATCATCATTATTACAGAGATCACAAATGACTGGTTCTTAAAGAACGAAATTTCTTGTTTCAAATAGTTCTTTTGAAATTGGAGATATCCAACCCAACTAATGCAATAAACCCCGATTAAGAACTCCGAAAACGGTGAAACGGTACCTCCGGAAACAATTCCAATTGCGATTGCGATCTGGGGTATTTGGATCAGGGAATAGAAGTTATTTCTTGGGAGATAATAGAAGTAGTCTAATTTGTTTATGTAAGAGTCTGTTTCTGTTCTTAATCCTTTAAGGTCTAGAAGTATGCCAATAATGGGGAATGAAATAACACTCACAAAAGCTACCCATACATAACTAACATTGTTAATCAGTCGAGTTTGAATTAGAATTAAAAATTCAAGCGCAAGTGCAGAAAGCACTACAGAGAAAATTGGTGATTTCATAATTGAAAAATGAATACTGATTATCATCACAACTACAATAGCTGTTAAGGTAAATTTTGATATGTACTCATGACCTGCAACATATAGAATCACCAACCATGATAGATAAATAATAATAACCCGATGTATCGCTTCATATTGGGGATTTTTGATTAGGAAAGTTGATGATAGAATAAGTACAGCAAATACCAGAGTTGTAGAAAGTATCCCATGTCGATTGAAACTCGATGATTGGCTAATGTCTACAAAGTAGAGTGTGGATACTAAGAATATTTCTCCCAACATCAAGATTAAGAAAATCGAAAACTCATCCATTTGTCTCTTGAATGAAAAATAAAATGATATGATAGTTAGCAACAAAAAGATGACTACTCCAATAATTGTTACAAAGTATAATGGAAACGATAGCTCCAAACTGGATATTATTTGTATAAATGCAAGAGATACAAAGAGCAATCCCAAAGACCCAATTATTGTAGTAGAAAATATTTTATTTTGAGTTAATCGAGTAACGCTGTGGTATGCACTCTTACGATCTGATTTTGTATTCCTTTTTTCGACACTTTGCTCATTTTTGGAATTTTCCGAAATTGGTTTTGAAAATGCTTTTCCTGATGTCCCAAGGTTTGAATTACAATTGGGACATCGGTTAATAGAATCTTTAACAATAACATCTGCAATTTTGGTTGTGAAATTACAATCCTTGCAAACTATTGTATCATCGTTCTCAAGAGTCAATCAAATCACCGACTTGCAGGCTGGTTAAGCTTTGTCTTTGATAATTCGTTAACAAGCAAAACTAAGAAAATAATTAAAACAGCTGAAAACAAGGTAATAGCAGATGCACTGAGTTCAATTCCTACTTTGGCTTTAATCTTAAATGATCCAGAAGCGGAATCAAATACTAAATTAAGCGTTGATAATTGCACAGAGAAAAATTGATTTTTAGAATCAGAATTGGGACGCTCCAGGTTTACGCTGAATTCTGTAGTTATGAGTTCACCCGTTCCGGTTATATTAACTGACTTTTTAATTTCTCCATCAAATTTTAGTGTAAGAGTTGAAGTAACGTTTTTCGGGATTATGTGTGAAATTCTAAAGGTTGCTTTATCTCGAAAATCAACCTCCTCATTGAATTTAATGTTTGAAATCGTCGATAACCTAGAAAGGGTAAAAATCATTAATAAATTATCTAGCGATCTACTTTGTAAGCTAGCTGGATTTCCAGATCTATCAATAGTAGAATAGAATAGTTCATTCTGAATATCACTTCTGAAATAATTATTAATGATCTCCCACATGCTACGTAAGTCTAATTTGGAATCAAAATCACCTAAATTAGCTGATTTTAGAAAGGCTAGAAGTAATAATGAATGTGAAAACAAAGACTTCGATAATTGAACTAGTTTCCCTCCCGCCATTGTCTCAAAATATCCTCGAGTTACACCGAGGTCTGCAAAATTATCTTTAATAAAATTTAAAGATCGTCTCGCCATGTTGAGGTAATTTGTATCTTGAGTAATTGAGTATAATTCAAATCCAACTAATGCAAATAAAGCTGTATTTCGAAGTGTAATAATATCATCATGAAATCCGTTTGAATAAAGCGAGTATATACCTCCATCATCTGAACTTAAGTTAGAATTAATAAAATTAAATATATCCGCAACTTGATCTTTAAATGGCTGAAACAACTCAGATTCGCTCTCGAGTACTATAAAGCTTAACATTAAATTGTTATATGCATTAAATTTTGAGGAAAGGATAGGATTGTCAACTCTATAAGATTCTATGAAGAAATCTTCATTCACAAAATTCTCAAGTTCATTTGCAATACTCTCAGCTCTTGTAGTATAATCTCGCACCAGAAGTAGATCAGTTTGATTTACACGACTTACTAAATCATCAAGTGCCCACGCTATAAGAAAATTATCAATGGCAAATCTATAATTTCCAAGAATTTTTTGGGATGAATCATAATAATTTGAAATTAATTCAAACCTTGGGTCTTGAAAGTTGGTATAAACCACATCGGCCAGAGATTTAGCTCTATCAAGGAAAGCTTGATTCTGGAAGACGTCATACAGCTGAACGAACGTTATCATGCCTAGAGCTTGATCTATTGCATTGTACACTCGTGTAGATGGACTATTTACATATTCACCGACTCCTAGTTCATAGAACAAATTATTATGAAATTGAGAATATAGATTTTCGTAATTATCTCCATTAATTTCATTATCTAAGACCTGATCGCCAATAACTGAACTTGTACTTGAAGTCAAAATTAACAAAGCTAATATCATTGTCAGAGATTTTTTTAGTACAAATTGATACATTATCTTCTCCTCCGCCTTAGTACTATATTTGTAACAAATATCCCAATGACGGCAAGATATAGATTAAAGCCAGCTGAGTCCGCTTGTACTCCATCATCATCGGCATTTGCGGTAAAAGTTTCAGTTGCTGCCGATTGTATTGTGGTTGTTATTTGAACTGGGGGAACATATGATGGCAAGTCTTTATCCTCTGGCCCTGCTAATCGTAAATCCACATATCCGCTTGCATTTGTAGCTGTGGTTGGAAATTCAAATGTCTCTATTGTACCATTGTTAAAATTATTTACTATACTAAACATCATACTAATATAGGAATTACTAGTTGAAGGGACTTGCAGACCATCATATCCCAGATCTGAAGATAATAGTGGTATTGCCATTTCTATTCCGGTATTATTAGAGTTCGTTAATTCATGTACTCCTGCTTCATATCCCGTATTTTCTGAATTAGAATCCTCTAACCAGACATTTCCATCCCAGTATAGATCTTTGAGAGTTTCAGAGCTCGATCCCCTTGTAAAACTTACTAATTTCCCATCTTCTGGTGTTGATAGCACTCCGTTATTGTCAGCATCAAAATATACTGTTACCGATACATCAAGATAAACATAATTCAACAAAGCAAATGCTATATATAGATTATCATCATCATTCGCAAATCGGAATTGTATCTCTGCTTCCTGTGATGAACTCCCCACAATTTTTAACGATAATAAGCCGGAATTGATCCAAAATGGTTCGTTAATTTTTCCATCAATAACTTCAGGGGCATCCTCGACAAATTGACTCCGAAGGATAACTATGTGTTCATCATCCACATATGTTGCTGTACTTGTTGCATAAAATTGAGAAATGAGAATATAAAATAACAATATAAAGGCGACTGTCCTTCGATTCATAAACATTATCTTAACATATATCTTTTTTAATTTAAATAGTTTATGTGAATATTTTAGCACATATAGTCTAAATAATCCCTGCGTCTACTAAAGGCGGATTCCCGTTTAATTTGTGTTTAGGATTGGTTATCGGTTTTAATTAATCCAATTGATAAATTGACGAATTGCTTCTGATCATAAATGAATGTAACCAATAATTGGGACTTTTTACTTAGATTTTAATATAAAGTTAGTCTATTTTATTAATCAAAATTGAACTC
The DNA here is from genome assembly GCA_021399405.1 of Candidatus Heimdallarchaeota archaeon. The sequence goes on from JAAFKL010000368.1 coordinate 23,794, forward strand.
TGGCCCCTTTAGAATTTATTTTCGCCCATTCATAAACATAATTCGCAGCAGCTAAATCTTGAATACCCACACCAAGCGATTTATAGATTGTTATTTCTTCTTCGCCAACTCTTCCTGGATATATATTATTCACTAAATCCCCTAGCTCTACGATTTTAGGGTTAGGATCTAATGCACCCTCACTTATTGGAATAACTATTTCTCCAGCTTCATTCATTGCAGATTCATAAACATCAGTGAATAGTGACCCTGCAACTATTAAGTCAGTGGCCAATTCTCTTGCGTTTGGGGTTGCAGTTCCAACTGCGTTGATATGGGTGCCTGGTTTTACCATTGAAAGGTCAATTAGAGGCAAATCACTAGCTGTAACGGTGCAAATAATATCTGCGTTCTTAATTGCCTCAGAAATGTTATCTACAACTAATATTTCATATGAAGACTGATATTTTGTAGCAAATGCTTCTGCTGTTTCTCTTGTTCTATTCCAGATAGTAACTGATTTGATATCACGAACTTTAGAAATTGCTTCAAGATGAGTGTGAGCCTGAACCCCAGCTCCAATGAGTGCAAGATGCTGTGCATTTTCTCTCGCTAAATATTTTGTTGCAGCTCCAGATGCCGCTGCAGTACGTATCGCAGTAATTTCTCTCCCATCAATTACCGCTTGAATAACACCAGATGCAGGGTCCAGAAGTAGTATCACACCTTGATGACTATCTAAGCCTAATTTATGATTATCATGAAAAACAGTTACAACTTTTAAACCCATAACTTCTTCATTTCCACTTAAATATGCTGGCATACAAGCTAATATCCCTTTTGCTTGAGGTGGGATCATTGCAGTTCTGAGTGGCTGATGGGCTTGATCTTTTTGTAGCCTACCATGGGCTTCAATCATTAATTCAATGCATTTTTCCATCGTTAGTGCTGATTTAACCTCATCAGGGGAGACAATTAGTAATGACATGAAATTGGATTATTTTATTTGTTCAAAAATAATTCGCTCAGTTATTGACCTGCAAGTAAAAAAATTAGTATTCAAGTTCTAGGTACTTGAAGCTGTATTTTCTACAACTCTACCTCAACCACAAATTGAACTATCGTTATACAACCTAAAAAAAGCTTTAATTACATCTCCATCGAATTTGTTTCATGAGTCGATCCAAAATTAAAATTAAAGTTTCAAATGCGATTCGACCGAGAATACCAGAGTATGGTATCTCTGCAGAAAATGAGGAAATATTGACCTGGGACAAAGTAAATGATTGGATGGAGGAATCAAAAAGCTACTGGATTTCAACTACGAAATTTGATGGTAAACCTCATGCAAGGCCCCTATGGGGGATTTGGTACAATAACATTTTTTATTTTGGAGGTGGTCAGAAGACTCAAAATGTAAAAAACCTGTTAAGAGATGCCAGAATAACGGTACACACTGAAAGTGCAAACAATGTTGTTATTATTGAAGGACAAGCAGAGCAATTTCATGATGAGGAAATTCATGAAATATTAGGTAAAAAGTACGAAGCTCGTTATGATTTCTTTCATCCTCCTCCATTTTGGAGAGTGATACCTGAGGTTGTTTTTACCTGGTCAATGGACGACTTTGCGAATACACCTACTAAGTTTATTTGCAAAATTGAGTAAGGGGATTAATTACGTCTGCTTTAGTAATCTATACCAAATATTTTGACCAGTTTAACATCCATTGAAACCCAAATTTATCCTTTATCATGCCAAATTTACCATCGGGATGGTTAAAAAGAAGTATCCAAACCTTCCCTTCCTCAGATAATTTAGAAAATACTTTGGATAACTTTTCAGATGTTTTGAAAGTTGTGAAAAGAGAAAAAATTTAAGGTAGGTGAGAAAATTATGATTCAACAGGAATTGGGTAAGATAATAATCAGTGATGAAAAAAATGAATGAAGAATCAATTAAACAATTTCAATGTTCATTTGTCAATTTCGATTTATAAATTATACTGCGAGATGCATACTGGGGCATCCCACGATCTTCAGAACCAAAAAGAACCATTGCAATGATTTTGAACCATAGAGCTAACCAGAGTATGAAATAACCAAAAGTTTTGATCCACAAACCATCATCTGTATTCTGATGTCTAAAATGTGTTGCTGATATGGCAATTATAATCATTACAACCCCAGTTCGCAGTATATAGCTATGAAAATTTCCAGTCGTCGTATCAGATGAAATGAATACTATCATTAGCACATAAAAACTTCCGATCACGCTCAAAATGTAAAACATAAAAAGTGGAAAGGGTAAAACTTCTCTTAAATATTCAGTATTGCCATTTGATTCAGAATTATTAGGAATGAGAAACAGCATGGGAGTAAAGATTACAAAAACTTGGAGTATTATGCTTAAAGATAACATTATACCCGAATAAGTGGGTTCTGACCTATAACTGGACACAATAATTCGATGGATTGAGTACTTTAATAGGTTTTGCAGAAATAAAGGAAACGATAATAAATACTGATTAGTTCTGATTTGGTTGGAATAGCTCCCAAAATCAATCAATACTTGAATTTGTATTAACTTTCGAGCCATTGGGATTTAATTTGTTATTCTAGATTGGTAAAATTATATTTGTTGATTTAGAACTTTTGGAATATTTGAATAGTCTAATTTCTAGTGCTGTAACGATTGTAGCTGGGATTTGAAGAAATAGCAAAGTTCCGAAAAACAAAATATTATTATCGGTCATGAAGTATTCAACTGAAAAGAATAAATCATCGTAGACAAATAAAGATGCAAAAATAATGAACGCTAATATCGTTGAATATTTGAAATATTTTTCCAGCTTCGAATATGTTGTGGGCGAAGTTGACAAATAGATAATACTACCCATAATGAGTAGAATTACAAAATACATTATCGAATATACATTAATAAATGATATTTTTTCGCTATCTTCTAAATAATAATTATAATCTACCACAACAAAATAAAATGAAAACAAAGCAAATAATTGCAGAATCAGAGAAAAGAAGATTTGGGTCATCAATCCATAATTATTTTCCCGTGATTTTTCATCTACGGGAACTGATAAATAAATTTCTAAGGGGCTTGAATCACCAGATGAATTCGATCTGTACGAGACTCCTAAAATGTTGAAAATTTGAAGTAGGAGAACCGGAAAAACCATACAAATCCCAAGTACTACAAACAACTCTGTATCTACTAGATTGAATATATAATACGCCATGACTGAAACAGCTAGAAATAATTTATTACTAAATTTAATAAATTTCTTCGATTTTATATGTTCAAAATATCTTGTCAGGATAATTACTTCGACCAATATTATAAATAATGTTAAAATTGCAAGAAATTGAAACATACTCCCAATTGGACTGAATTTATAGCCTTCGTTTTCAAAACGAAAAATTAGATAGAAATGCATTATAAAATAATAAATCATTGTGAGTGACGTTATGATTTGATAATAAGGAACTCTACCAAATTCTTTACTGAAAAAATCACTAATTTTCAAGACTGTTGAAGTTTCGGATTTGGTTGTCTCATCTCTATTCTGTTCCATGTGCAGTGAATAACTGACTATATATTTTACGAAATAAAATAACAAGAATATGAAAAGCAAATACTTTATTATAAAACCAAGTAAAATTATTTCACGTTCTAAAGTAGTCATTCCATAGTCATTGTACAAGATATTGTGACCACCTATTGTATAGTTGTAACTAAAATTTAAGTCAGCTCTAGTACTAAAGTCATATAAAATTTTAATGAAAGTCATCGAATAGACTATGGTAAAAATTATATAGAACATCTTATACTTTGACTCTGGATTATTTTGCTTTGATTCAATTGAATTTAAATCGATATTTGACACCTCAAGTCCCTCATCCGATTAAATCATAGATTTGGGATTAAATTATGTTGTTCTTAATTACTAATTAAGCCCTACTTCTATAAAAATACCTTACGCATGTGCAAAATACACAATTGTTATTCAATCAATTTACAAAATCTTAATATAACCAAATGGGATTATTTACATGTGAAGTCAAGAATTAGAGTAATTCCATTAATTGTAATACTATTTATCCTCATGCAATTTCAATCTGTACCTTTGGGATTTTCCACAACTGCTGGGGTGTCAGATACTTCAATTGCTTTAGAAATAGCTGATCACTTTGATTGTAATGATCTTGCCACATATCAAGAGGCATGTGTAACGTCTTTTACTTCAGAAATCATTCTTGCTTTTCAATTAAATTATGCTGTTTTGATAATGCATATCCAAGGGTCCTCATTGATCTTTATCATAGGGCATTCTCGCGTAGATGATAATGAAAATTATGTAGATCCTTACTCTAAGATTACAGAATTACAAGATTTTAAATTCTTACTTAATCCAACAAGATTGGCGATAATTAAAATTCTACAAGATTACTCTCAAATAACTTCTAGCGAATTAAGAAGTATCCTGACTGTGTCTTGGGGTGTTTTACGTCAAAATTTGCAGGCTCTTGAAAAAAATGGTTACATACAAATTGATTACAAATTCATAGACGAGAAAGCATTTAATGTCATTTCAATAAATTCAATTGCAATTCAAGAATATTCCAAATTAGGTATTATATTGAATAATCTTTTTGATTGAAATGAAGCTCTATTTATCGGTAGCACCAAATTAGAATCCTAGAAATGTGCAAAATGACCAAACCTCCATTATTTTTATAGTCCATTTGGGTATGAAATAACAGCTCAATGTTAATCTAATATCTGTAGTCGATATCGATCCCAATTCATAAATTGTGTTGGAAAAAGAATTCACTGAGTTGGATGTTAAATATTAAGGGAGTAAGTCATCAATGACAGAAGATGTGATAAATCTCAATGATTGGTTTAAGGATAGATGGACTAAAATAAAGGAAAAAGTAAGTGGACACTTTGAGGAATATGATTTTTCTCGGCAAGTAATTGCACACAATATTTCGTTAACGATGATAATAATAATTGCAATTATTATCCGTTTGTTTCCATTACTCAAAGGTTGGGATCCTCAAATCAAAGCTTTTGATCCCTGGATGCAAGTAAGAGCCGCAGAATACATAATGGATGATGGTATTGTTGCATTCTTACTCTGGTTTGATGAAGTGAGCTGGTATCCTTATGGGCGTGCGATTGGTCAGTCTCTTTACCCTGCAGTTCCTCTTGCTATTGTTGTAGTCTATCGTATTTTGACATTTATTGGCTTTGATGTTTCAATTGAATTTGCGGCATATTTAGTTCCTGTTATTTTTGGATCGTTGGGTGTATTTTACAGTTATTTATTGGGAAAAGAATTGATTAGTCCTCGAGCCGGTTTAATTACTGCATTAATCATGGCTGTAATTCCTGCTTACGTATCTCGCACTGTTGCTGGTTTTGTAGATAATGAATCTCTAGGAGTTTTATTCACAGTAATGTCATTTTACTACTTCATTCACTCCCTAAGAAGAGATAGCAATAGAAGTGCTTTGTTGGCTGGAATTTCTCTTGCCTTATTGGGGTCATCATGGGGTGCATTTAGATTCGCATATGATTTATTACCAGTTTATGCTTTGGTATTAGTAATTACAGGAAATTACTCAACTAGGTTCCTCAGAACTTATACTACTACAATAAGTGTGAGTACATTATTGATGCTTTTCATCCCAAGAATCGGGGGATCATTCCTTCTTGATATGGAAGGATTTGTACCTTTGGCAATGATCATTTTTTTAGTATTATTTGGATTACTCCAAGACTTGTCCAAAAACCTCACTGGAGAGGAATTCAGAAGAAGGATCTTAAATGGGTTTGTTGTGATCTTCCTAATTTTTGGAGGATTCTTCCTATTATTGGTCTCCGTGGGAGGATTAAATTTGATTGGAGATAAATTCATCTCTGTCATCCTACCTAAATCTAGAAATGATATACCATTGATTGATTCTGTGAGTGAACACCTACCTCTTGCATGGGGAAATCTCTATTTCAATCTATCAACATTAGTATTTTTCATCCCTATGGGTATATACTTTGCGATTAAGAAACCAACAGAAAAAAACCTGTTCATATTAACTTTCTCTCTACTAACAATCTACTTCAGTGGGTCGATGATTCGTTTAATGTTATTGCTTGCTCCTGCAGCTGCTTTAACAACTGCTCTTGCTGTTGATAATTTGTTAATGCCCTATGCTTATGCAGCTCATGGACGGATAAAACTAACAAAAACAACCATGTCATTACCTTCCATTGGGGGAGAAAATGCAGCAATTACGTATATTGCCGTTTTCAGTCTTTTATCAATAATGCTTGGTCAAGGGATTTCAACGGCTGGTAATTATTATGCCAATTCTGACTTAACACCTGGTGATCCCACTGAATCATATAATGATTGGTTAGAAGCTTTTGATTGGATGCGCAAGCACTCAAGCTACAAACAACATACAAAGGAAAATAACTATGAGGGTTTGAAAACTGGTCAACCCCCTGTGATGTTAAGTTGGTGGGATTACGGGTACTATATCACTAGTCAAGGAGAAACTGCCAGCGTCGTAGATAATGCAACTTTCAATTCAACTCAGATTGGGACTGTCGGAACTATGTTGATGTGGAATGCGACTTGGTCTCTTAATCTCATGTATATGTATAATGTGAAATATGTCTTGGTAGTTCCTGGTGGAGGTATTGTTAATTTTGGTTCCGATATTGGCAAAAGCATCTGGATGATCAGGATATCTGAGCAATATACAAATTATTTCAGTGTAAAAGAAGCTGATTATTTTGCAAATGATCCTGCTTTACCAGAACAGGGGAAAGTATACACTGATGTGTATTATTCTAGCGTCTTGTACAAATTAATGGCCTATAAATCTGACAGTATGCAAGGTGCTCCCGATGCAGGGACCCCTCCGTTTATTGATGAGAGTTCAGGGAGATTAATGCCTAAATTTCGCACAATGACTGTCGGAGATAATGATCCAGATATGATTTATTTTACAGAGGTATTTCGAAGTACAGGTTTTCTTTCAGAATATCCAGGTGCTTACCCAATTGTTCGGATATTTGAAGTCAATTATCCATCCGACATTGATTTAAGAATTAATGATTTCAAACAAAGAATGAGTGAGATTCAAACCCAATAATGGTTTGATTGGTTATAGAATTGTTACAATAAATCTCGTTAAGTTTTACTTATATGATTGAAATACAAATTAAATATATCATAAGAATAACTTCTTGTGGAACAATTTAATTTATATTTACAATAGTGGAATCAATTGACTAGTAGTTCCGCGAATACAACTTTCAAAATTGTAACAGTTGGTGATGTGAAAGTAGGAAAAACTACATTGAGACTTCGTTACATAGGTGAAGATTTTCAAGAAAAATATATTCCAACTATTGGAGTCGATTTTGCAATTGCTACCTATGATAATTATATTTTACAAATATGGGATTTAGCTGGTCAACATACATTCAGTTTTATCATTGATACAATGTATTTAGGTGCTTCAGGAATGATCGTTGTCTTTGATATCACCAATCGAGAGACGATGCTGAATGTTCCGAAATGGATTGATGCATTTCTAACAATCGAAAGGAGAGCCGTCCCAATTGTAGTTTTTGGTAATAAGATTGATTTGCGAAATGAAAACTCGATCCAAAGAATTGAAGCAGAGGAATTTGTTAACAGTTTATCGAAGAAGTATCAAGTCAAAATAAACTATGTTGAGACTTCAGCATTGACTGGAGAAAATTTAAGAGATGCATTTGAAGGATTTGTTGATAGGATCGCTGAAGAGCAAAAACCATCGGATTCTAATATTAAATCTTCCTAATCAGTCGATAAAATACCTCGTATAAATGATGAAAAAAATTAGTAAAGTGATCACTCCCTTCCAATAGGAATTATATATTGAATTGTGAAAACTAGTGTAGATACAAATGGGGGTCAAAAATTACAAAATATCTATTATCTTGATAGTTATCTTTGCTTCAATTAGTTTATTTCCAAATTATACTAGAGCAGATGTGAATTCATCGTTTTTGTATTTAAACTATAATATAAACCAAGAGCCATCGGTTAATGTATTGGCAATTGGGCAGCCTGATAATGATATGAATGAATTGATAGATCAGATTTCATCAAACTATTTGGATTACGGTGGAATAAAGATCAATATTGATTCTACAACTGCTACAAGTGATACTATTACATTATCTTTGTTAGAGTCAACTCAAGCTGATGTTTTATATTTAGCAAATTTATTCGGCGGAGATAATTTACTATTAGAAGAAGAATTGATTGCTATCTCAAACTATATTGAACAGGGTCATTCATTAGTCGGATCACATGGAACTTTGGAGCCTTATACCCATGCAATTTTAGCACCATATTTTGGGATCAACAGTGAAATGATTGCTAGTACCAATGGTAATATGCCGATTACTGGTTACAGCCAGCTTTTTGATCTTTCTCTAAATGATCACCCGATTTTTAACAATGTGAACAAAGAGTATCAGACAATCAGTCCCGCAACATTAGCCCCTATTCTCAATGGCGTGGAGGATGTATGGACAGAAAACAGTGAAATAATTTTAGATTATGGGGAAATTATAGCAACATCAACCGATCAGAAGGCAGCTGTCATCATATCTGAGAGTGTAAATTTCCGTTCTGTATATCTAACTCATTACCCATCACAAGATCCATTAGCAGATGATAATCAACTTTTGTATAATTCATTTATATGGTCGGATTGGTTAACTCCAGAAGGCATATCATCAGAAAGTAGTCCACTTAATCCTGAAAGCTATCTAGATCCGGGTTCTGGATTTGTTACAACCAATCACACTACAGATTCTACCACTCCTACCCCTAAACTCGAACTAAATTATGATGGTTACTTTTCAATCGTCGGATTTATCTCTATGGTGTTTATTATTCAAATGAGACGCTTTATACGAAACCAAATTAAGTAAATATGCGTTTAGCCGGACTTATACGCAAATTTTTTGTGTTTGAATCGATGGGGGTAATTGATATCTCGTTGGTCTTAAACACTGATTCTAAACGACGTTTGCAAAACTTATCGTGTACTATCTCCTCGCTTTGAGTATTCAAATGGGAACTCGGCAGCCTCTTTAATTATTCTCTTTAGTACTTTTTTGTTGATTTTTTTAATATCGGTGAATCGGATTGTTCCCTTTCCCAAATTCAATCCTTTGAGTTCGCCTTTGTGTTTTTGCATCAAGGCTTTGCTGAAATAGAAACACATATGCTGCTTTTGAGACCCAAACACAAACATACTTACTCCATCCAATTTAAAATCAAGAATGTTGATTTCTGGAATTTCATCAATTTTTGGATATTCTTGATGTACGAGTAATCTTAGGGTTTCTAGGTCACTTTTACGATTATCTGAAAGAGATCCTATGAATTGGAGCACTTCATTAGATGTATCCATTATCAATTTATTTCTAATGTCTCATATAAATTATTTTTGAAATTTCACGTATAGGATTTATTTTGTTTACAGAAAGATATCATATCTCACAATATGCTATGATACTATATCATTGATTGACATTTCAAGAAAATAATTTGAAGACATCAAATATTACAAGACAACATTTCGTAATTTATTCTAATTTATAGACACCAAATAATGCTACATGGGTTGATTTTATCATCATTGGGACTAATCCTCCATGCCTTAGCTGGTTATTACTCATAGTCTCTTCTAAGGCATTGTGTTGCTTTTTAATCAAAGGAATTGTCTCTTGGTCAACGAAAAAAAACTGACGATGAGGTAGATCTAATTCTTCTACACGTTTATTGAATTCTTCCTCAGATAACTTTTCCAGGGTTCGAAGTTGTTGTTGCAACAAAGAGATCGCAAAATTCAATTGGAAAGTATGGAAAATCTTTCTGTGTCCAATATTTGGATCATGTCTCATTACGGACAAAGCTTCATTAAATTTATTTGTAACCTTGAATTTAGACCTGGACAGATGAGAAGTAATTTCCTCTGTCTCTGATTCCTCAATGATACCAGAATCTCTTAATGGGTTAAGATAATAATAGATTCTACTTCCCTTAACCCCCAATTTTTTTTTGATATCCAATGCTGATGAGTTGAGATTCCTAAATAGGTCGAGGAGATCGATC
>JAAFKL010000369.1 GCA_021399405.1 Candidatus Heimdallarchaeota archaeon
CCGATCTCCAAGCACCTACCATTGCAACTGAATGGCAAAGAGAATGAGATTAAATTAAAACATTTCATGTCTCACAGCTCAGGTCTACCTAATATCCATCTTTGCGTTATCGTGGAGAAGAAACTAGGGGCAAGGGTCGATTACAATGCTCTTGATTTTGATCGAGAAATTGAAAGTTGGGAGGATCTGTTTGCTTATATTAATGAATTCTCGGAGTTCATTACCACAAAACCTGGTGAAAGATTTCATTACAGTGATACTGCTTTCTCCTTGCTACAATATGTAATTGAGAAGGTTTCAGGACTTAGTTATAGTCAATTTTTACGAGACAATATCTTCAATCCCCTTGATATGACTGTGGCCACAATCAGATCACAATTCGAGAACAATGGTAACAGCACTAGAGGCCATTTAACTGATAAGCAAAACGGTGGTCAGGGAGTAACTGCTACCTATGCCAATTATCCCCTTTCTGAATTGATAGATGGAGGTGGAGGTGTGATGACCAATAATGAGGGATTACAGCATTTCCTTTCCATGATGATGAATGGAGGAATGTACAATGGTAGACGACTGATATCTGAACAGAATTATCGGCAAATGATTAGTCCTTTTGTAGAGATTAACCGTTCTACTCATATTTCCTATGGATTTGGCTGGTTGTTGAGAGAACATAATGGTGTCAGATTTGTGTTTCATCCAGGCAATACTGGTGCATCGACCACACTACTTGGATTTCTGATGAATGAGAATGTCGGTATGTTTGTCGTCAACAATGTTAATTTCCCCCCTATCCCGATTTACATGAACATGCTGCAGATGATTACTGGTTTCAACTTCAGTCCAGAGGTGGATCAGTTAACCGAAAATCATAAGGAATTTGTGGGCAAATATCTTAGTATTGGGGGCGTAGAGAAGCTGGAAATTGAGATTATTAATTCGGATCTATTCATTCGATACCTATCGGTTGATGTCTATGGTAGTGATGAATTGTATAAGCCATTACAACCAGTATCATCAGATGGGACCGGTATGAATGCTGCGGAAGAATTTTATTTTGTTCGATCAGTAACCAGATCACTTGCGGGACAGGAGAAGGTGAAAGTCATCATTGAAAGAGTTAATGGTCAGGTGTGGATGACCATTGGTATCAACAAATACAAAAAAATCAATTAAATTTACTGTATACACTTGGGTCCTGACCCTATTTTTTCAAGAGTAATCGATAGATCAATCTTAGTTAATCATATCATTACTTATCATTTCATTTGATACTTGTTAGTGACTTGTTAGTGAATGCGATTAGTGATTGCTAGTCTCGCAAACAACGATTAGAATGTAAACAATCTTAATTACCTGAAACATGTAAATAAGGAATAAACAGATGAATTTAGAGCATATTTGATTTACTATGTATACATTCTTGTATATACAGCAATTCAATTTGTATATACACATGTATATACATTGAAGATAATAACAGCACACATTGTTTACTATTTACACTCATTTTCGATAATAAAGGATTGATGAAAGATAAAAAGTGTGCTCCAAATGCATACTACTAGCCTCTAAACAAATACAAACCGTAGGTGTTTGAAATCATATTGTGTTAAAACTATGTCAGATGTATGATTTAATCGATTATGTGGAGTTTGAGGGGTGTAAAGAGCTACAGGGCATTTCCGTATTTCTCGAAATACCAGTCCCTAAAGGCTTCTTCTTCCAGAATAACAGTTAATAGCTTGTTTAGATGTGTTTCATTGTCTGCCTCTTCTGGGGTGCAAATAGATATGGTTTTACACAGGTTGGAGGGGTGAATTTTGACAATTACACGCTCTGTATCCATATGTTTTAGTGAAAAAGGAAAAACTCGACATCCAAAAGGCTTGAAATCGTGTATTTTGCAGAGGTTGTCCTCCAGGAAGGTACAGGTGGCAGTAAATGGATTACTTTTCATCCAGTAATTCCGCTCGATATTACCAAATTCAGTCTTTGGGAGCCTTAACTGTGGAGATAAACTCTCTACAATCTGATCAATTGCATAGCCATGATCCTCGATTCGCTTGATATCAAAGTCTGTAACAGGAATTTTGAGATTCGAGCAGCAATCAGCAGTGGATGCACAACTGAATTTTAGGGGTGTAGAGCCTTCTAGATTGATATTTTTGGTGTTCAGGTTAATCTCACCAATGATCATTTCTGCGTCCACTACAGGCAGATCTACACGCATAATTTGGTCTTCTGAGTCATTATACATTAATTTTACCGAAAGATCCACCTCATTCAGATGAATTGTGTCCATCTAACAATTGATATCTTTAGAATGCCTTAGAAGAAGCATTTTTCTACCCTTTTAGCCTTTGAAACATGTGCCCATTGCATACAATGGTGAAAAGCCAATATATTACACCGTTGAGGGTCACGGAGAGCCATTGGTGCTTTTGCATGGCTTCATGAATGATCATCTTATCTGGTATGACCTATCCTATGTAAGAAGCTTGAAAACCGATTATAAGCTCATTCTGGTCGATTTGAGAGGGCACGGGCAGAGCTACAAACCACATGATCCTGATGAGTACTACCTTACTCACCGTGTAAAGGATATAATTGCAGTTATGGACACTGTGAAGGTCCGTAAAGCACATATTATGGGTTACTCAATGGGTGGTAGAGTGGCATTCGGATTTGCCAAATACTCACCAGATAGGGTTCGAAGTCTTATTATTGGGGGTATGAGTCCTTTTGGAAGAATTCCGATTGATATGGATCAGCGAATAAAGGATCTGGAAGGGGGTATGAAGGCTTCTGTCATCAATTATGAGAAACAATATGGGCCACTACCCAATGCGGTTAGGGAGAGAATACTGAAAAATGACTCCAAAGCCCTCATAGCTGCTACGATGGACACCAGGGACTGGCAGGGAATAGCCGAAGTGCTACCAGAAATGAGTATGCCAGTGTTATATTTTTGTGGTGAGAATGATCTTTTCTACAAGGAGACGGTCCGTGCGGCTAAATTAATTCCTGATGTTAATTTCATCTCAATTCCTGATGCAAACCATCAACAAGCATATGTGAAAAAACATCTCATATTGCCCCAAATCATTGAATTCTTGGAGAAGAACTGAAACTAATTTATTTTAATTTATTTTAATTCCTTATCCCAATCGATCTCGTTGAACTTCATTACAAAATCATGCAAGACCAGCAGAGTTTTTCTGATATGGGTTAAAACTACCTTCTCAGAGGGTGTAACCACCTTATCCTCTCTTGCAATAACCATGCAATCAGAGCCAATTTTCTCTATGAAAAATACCAGGTTTTTCTGTTCAATACCATCCATAAAGCCGTCTAGTTCAACTTGACGCACATATTGGGTCAACTCATGTAGGTTGGATATGGCAGAATTGATCAGTCTACTCTCATCACCTGACATCTCCTTATCCATTAATGCCAGCCGGAACAGATCGTTTTTCAGTTTCAACGATTTATTCTCAATAAAGGTTTTGAGATTCATAATTCTGCAAATTATTCAAGTATTAGGAGATATAAAAGCAATTGTGATATCGGAAGTCTGACTAAATAATCTTTTATCAAATATTGCCGATTCAACCATAGACAATGCAATTTTGTAATTTGAGAAGCTCGTTATCAATATGATCACGAGAATAATTTATTACAATACTTTCTCAAAAAAATAATTTTTAACGGAGAATAGATAATTTATTTGGAAAAAATGATCTTATTAGAACCTCCCCCGTTGAATAATTTCAATGTTTCGTAATGTGATTTTTGATGAAATATCACAGAGATTGCGAGACAACCTTAAATATCGAGGTTCGTACTTACATATGATCAGAATTATCTGATTTACATACCAATCTCAATGATTGGGGTGATATAAAATTAGTACGAGAGGCGTCAGAATGGCCGAATTTTTAGGGAATAAGAATTCAGAGGAGGGGGTTCAAGCTGTGGTCACCACTGAACTTCTGAAGCCAGGAGTAATCCCACTAGCGGTTTTTCATGTGTCTGATATGGGTCCTGCAGTACTATTTCGTGATTTTGCCTCACTTCCTGATTATGCCATGGATGGTGATGAGGTCTTTGCCCACCTGCAGCAAATGGCACTGGGTTATATCTCAGCCCTTGGTATGGGACATGCATACGAGGAGGGAGTTTTCGATCTCCCAGTATCAGGTACTAAGAATTATCGTACACTGCTCATGGCCTTCAAATTATTAAACCCAGGGGCTGTAGACCGACGGCTGATGATCGGTTACTATCAATTCGCTTTTCTTTTTCCACGATCCCTGGCGCAGATACTTCCTGCCCCCTCAGCACTTGAAACCGGTGCAATCAACATTATCAAAAGTATGCTCAGAACCTCGGATAATTTGGTCCCTGATATCATTGCAGGGGTTAAAGAGCGAGTATTGAGCTATATCCTTTCTTTTATCAGAAAAAAACAGGTTGACAGGATTATCAACGATATTTTGTAAGTTGGAAATCGTCCATGCAGGAACTCAAAGCAGCGTCAGTACTGATCTTTTTGTCAAATGCCGTATTGCTTCTAATCCTACCCTTGATTATCCTCCGAGATCAAAGAATATTTGATCTTGAGTGGTTAAAAATATTACTAGAGGATGTAGAAGTTGATTTTTTATATGTCGTATTAAGGCTTGATCTTATCGGTTTTATGTTTCTTGGGCTTGGTTTTTTCCAACTTTGGAGGGTCGAGATAGCAGAAATTAGATATCTTATCGCTGCTCTTGCCTTATGGGTTTGGATCCCGGTAAGATATGCATTCCAAACAAACTTACTAACAGTAGCGGAGGGAGAGGGGCTAAACGTAGACATTTTGATTGTGCCATGGTTTTTGATAAGTACCTTACTATTATCACTAAGTGGTATTTCAAGGATTCACAGGTGGTACACCGCATTTATCATACTCAATCTGATTAGTGTGGGACTAATGTTATTTGCACCACTTGCCGGATATATGATTAAAGGGGCTATAGTGCCATTTTTTGCAATCAATGCAGCTCTTTCGATATACGAATACGACCCAAATCAAGAAAAAAACGAATTTAATTATTGGATGTTTTTCAGAAAAACAAGGATTTAGATGTTTTATGAATTTAATTAGAAACGGTAGCCTCATCTTACTTTTACAAAATATAATGATTCCAACATATTTAATTAGTCAGGAAATCGGATCCTGGGAGATGAGAAGGTTTTTCCATTTTTCATTAGTACCTTCTGTTTTGCTATTAGATCTGATTGGCTTCAGTTTGATAATCAGGGGTCTTGCCGAACTTGAAGATCTTGACCCAAAAATAGAACACAAGGTCCATACCTTTGTAAATAGTATTTCCTATTGGATCATGTTTCGTGTTTTAGCCATGCTTTTAATTGTTGGAATGATCTGGAATGACTCAACTGGAGATGAATTCGAATTAGGAAAGCTTGTTGCAGTTTTCCTTGTAGTTTCAGCTCTGGCCTTCTTCATTAGTGGGATGCAAGGACTTGATAAAATCTACCAATGGTACACGTCTGTAATGCTTGTGGGTTCATTCTTGTTCCTGTGGGGGGTGTTCACCATACGAGAGGCGAGTGAAGACGGAGACATATACTGGAGCATGTTTTTCTTCATCGGTGGGTTTATGAGATTTTTTCTGACCCCGTTGTTTGGCATAATGGCCTTACGCTCGATTTATATCAAGGGATTTGATGCTTTGCAAGTACAAACCTCCAGTGTGTGAATTTATCGGTGGAACCAATATATATTCGAATTGCAAACATTGTGAGTAGGGGTTTCAAGGTGGGCAAATCGATAAGATAATAAGCAGTAAATGTGGATAAATTAGAAGATGAACTGGATTAAGACAGGGTCTAGGGTTATGATCGATCGATATCAACGATATTTTGTAGAATTAACGCCCAATACGGCAGTAGAAGACTGAATACCCAGAAAGGATTTTAATAGTCATACATCATATATGTATATTATGGCTATGAGTTCTTTAAAAAACATGAAAGCAATGGAAATTGGAGGTTATACCCTTGTTATTCAAAATATCTTACTTTTGGTGTTCATACTGCCAAAATTCTTTATTTTTGAAATACAAAGTGAATGGGAACAATTGAGTGCTAGTTTGCTTTTATTGGCTGTAGTAGCAAGTTTAGACCTCTTGGGCTTTGGATTCATAATATATGCTGGAATACAAGCAAGCCAGAATCAACCCAGTAACAGAAAGAAGCTGCTCCAATTTGTTGTACCCTTGATGGTTTGGGTAGCTATCCGTCTCATGATGCAAATTACTGTTTTATTCCGCATCCTGATAGATGCAGAAACCTACGTACCCACCCCATATATTGACAATACAGCTTATATATTCCTAATTTTTGGGATATTGTTCGTCATAAGTGGATTGAGTAGAGTAACTTCACCATATAACAATTATTGCTGGTTCTACGCTATAGGAAGCTATTTTCTCTTTTTAGATGCTCGAGGGTATCCTGATGTGTATATCTTTTACGGATTTTTGTTTAAATATCTTCTACTACCCATATATGCAATTTACGTCTTCAAAAACATGACCAAACTAGAATTCCAAGAGGTTAAAAAAGACGTGTTAGCTCACAAATCTGCTACCTCACACGAAATTATTGAAGCTACACTACCAAGATGAATCGATTGATCTGAATAGGATTCGCCCGAATTTAATCGATATCGGCATTACAAGGCAGTATGTTGATAAGATCAGATGGGATCCGGGGTATATAAAACGGATGAACTTGATCAAGACAGGATCTAGGGTTTTGGTGATACAGAATATTGTTTTTCTATTTATTTGGACATCGACCCTGTTTTGGGTTATTTTCAATCAAGTCGACGACTTTATAGTGGTCTTTGTTGCACTCATAGGGGTATTTCTAGCCGATATGGTCGGGTTTACAATGCTCGCAATTGGTTTTCTCAAGCTCTCAAGGAAGCACAGTGATGAATCGAAATATCTACGAATCGCAGGGATTGGGATACTTGGTTGGGTTATTACTCGTTTGGGGCTCCAAGTCTATCTGATTTACTATTTCATAATTGGAGAAGGAATCGGTCAATTGAATGTGAAAGTATTCATCATATTTTTCTCAATAAGCTCTCTCTGCTTATTTATCAGTGGATTAAGCCGTATTCACAAGAAATATTTCTACTTCACAACAATGAATTTTGTTGCAGTCTGGCTTGTGACATTGTCTTTTTTGCTTCAATTACCAGGCATATCGCTGGAATTGAGTGGATTGATCAAGCTGGTAACATTGCCCGTACTTGCAATGTTTGTATTCATGGACATGTATCAGAGTGATTTGAGCATTCCCACTTCGGAAAAATATACCACAGACATTTATCCAAAATACCAATAAAATCAGAGTTCAAGGCTATCGGATGTTGTTATGCATAACA
>JAAFKL010000065.1 GCA_021399405.1 Candidatus Heimdallarchaeota archaeon
AATTTGTTAAATATTTTATGTGTGGATGTGAAAATCGATTTGTGAAGAGTTGGTTGGAGCGGATATTTGTTACGCAGAAAACCATTCAACCACCACTCAAAAATCAATCTATTACAATTACAGGAATTACAGCGGATCATGTTCAAAAGAATTGGAATTATAATGTCAATGTCAAATCTATTGATCTAAGTGATCAGAACTTAGCTTCTATTGATCTAAGCGAACTAGTTAGAACTAATGAATTAGAAAATTTAATTTTAGAAAACAATTGTCTTACTGAAATTGATTTAAGCCCTATTTATAGTAAATCAACCATTAGACAAGTTGGGGTTAGCAAAAACAAATTGATTAAAATTAATCTTGACTGCTTGTCAAAAAGTAGTAATCTGATTGTATTAGCTTTGCATCAAAATAATTTGAGTAGTATAGATTTATCCTTTCTTAGTGGTTGTGATAACCTACAACATTTTTACTGTTATGATAACAATATAGAGAAGGTTGAATATGAAAGGGTTTACCCAAAAAATTTGATAAGTTTTCATATTCATAAAAACCAGATACAAATGATTGATTTGACATTTTTGAAATTTGCCTCTAAATTAGAAAATTTGGAACTCCAAAAAAATAAAATTGCTTATCTGAACCTTGAATCTATATCCGGATGTTACAATCTTAAAATTTTAAATTTATCAAAAAATAAGTTAGAAGAAATCAATTTAAATCACTTGATACACTGTACAAATTTAGAATTCCTGTCTATTGGAGCAAATCAATTGAATACTGTGGACACAGCAGGATTCAGATCTCATCACAATATAAAGAAATTATATTTCAATAAGAATAAACTTGAAGAATTGAATCTGAACAATTTTGAAAATTGCAGAAAGATTGAAGTTATTTCAGTTTATGACAATCAATTGAAATTTATTGATTTATCATTATTTGAAGGTCAAACTGATCTTGAAGGATTATATCTAAATAATAATCTCCTTGAACAGATTGATCTACACCCTTTGGGCGAGAGTGAGAATCTTAAATACTTACACTTGCATCAAAATCACTTGTCAGAAGTTAATTTAGCACCACTAAATTCAGCTGTTAAGATTGAAATTGTATCATTAAATCAAAATGCAATTAGAAATATCGATTTGACCGTATTCAATGGTAAAAATAAACTTGAACAAATTTTTCTTTCTCACAATAAATTAGAACATGTCGACCTCACCCCAATTTCTAATTGTGAAAACCTACAATTATTAGATTTAGCAGATAATGATATTTATCGCATTAGTTTAGATCCGTTAACTGAGGCATACCATTTGCAAATACTGGATTTGTCAAATAATGAATTAAAAACGATTAATCTTGATGCAATAAGAAATAAGCAATACTTGAAAAGTTTGTATCTTTCAGGGAATTCTTTAGAAACAATAGATTTAGCACCGCTGAGTCAATCAAAATTTTTACAATTTTTAGAACTAAATAAAAATAATTTAAAATCAATCGATTTGGCTCCTTTGTGTGACCATTCGATCCTCGAAACTATTAATTTAGGATATAATTCGTTAGTTTTTGTTGATCTCTCCCCGTTGGCAAAAATCCCAATTAAAACACTTAATTTACAAAATAATGAATTGCGGTCAGTTAATATAGAAACTTTGACTAATTTGACTAATATTGTTGAACTTGAGCTAAATTCTAATTTCCTCCGAACAATTGATTTATCTCAATTACAACACAGTACTAAATTAAATTATTTGACAGTTGATAATAATGATTTGACTGAAATTGATCTCTACCCTTTAGTAGGGTGTTATCAATTAGTTGATTTATTTCTACATAATAATAAATTGAAAGAAATCAATCTAACACCATTAGTAGAGCTGACAAATCTAAGAAGTATTGCTTTGTCAAGTAATAAATTATCTAAAGTTGATTTAACCCCGTTGACTTATCTTAATATCGTATCATTATATCTTTTTGACAATCAGATTCATACAGTTGATCTACAGCCTTTAGAAAATAACCATAAGTTAGAAGAAGTATATATTAATGAAAATGAATTAACATTAATTGACTTAGAGCCATTAAGAAAGAATAGCAATCTACGTATCTTGAATTTAAATTCGAACTACTTAACGGCTATTGATTTAAGTCCATTATCTAATAATACTAACATGTATCAATTATCAATAGAGGATAACAAATTAAAAATTCTCAATTTGACCCCAATATTATATCATAACTCATTAGAAGTCTTACAGCTTGATTTAAACATGGTAATTCGAGCACAAAGTCCAAATGAAAACATGAAATTATCATTATCGGTTGAAAAAATTTCCAATATAATTAATTGGGAATAAATTGAAGATTACGAGAAATAATCCCTGTAGTTCAAATTTTCTCTTCTTGTAACATTTCCTCTAAGGTTCTTACTTAAGTTATCAAAATATTCCACGGTTTGCTTTGACATTGTAGGTTGACTTTCTTCCAAAGCAAGCATGAAGTGTTCATGGCGAACTTCGGTATTTTTGAGATCTTCACGTAGAGATAAAATAGCTGCTTCTCTACAAACGTTCTCAATATCAGCACCAACAAAGTAATCTGTTTTCGCCACAAGCGTATCTATTTTCACATCCTCATTCAGTTTCATGTTTTTTGTGTGGACCTTGAAAATTTCACGTCTGGCATCTACATCAGGAGTGGGAACATAAATTAAACGATCAAAACGTCCGGGTCTAAGAATTGCAGGATCCATCAGTTCGGGGCGATTAGTAGCACCTACCACAATTATACGACCTTTTCGATCAATACCATCCATTTCTGTTAGGAATTGGTTAATCATCCGATCTATCCATGGTTCAGCATTTGACGCCCCTCTAATTCGAATCATTGAATCAATTTCATCAAAAAATATCAAGCAAGGACTCAATTGTCTGGCTTTTCTGAAGATTTCACGAATAGCTCGTTCAGTTTCTCCAAACCATTTGGAATTTAGCTCGGGACCCTTCACTGCAATAAAATTGGAACTGGTTTCGTTGGCAATAGCTTTTGCAAGTAATGTTTTTCCTGTCCCTGGCGGTCCAAATAATAAAACACCTGTTGGTGGTCTTACACCCATCGAAGAAAATATTTCAGGATTTTGTAATGGCCATTGAACTGATTCCTTGATTTGTAATTTTACTTTTACTAAGCCCCCGATATCATCCCAAGTTACATTAGGAATATCAGTAAATATTTCCTTTATTGCAGAAGGATTTACAAATTTAAGGGCTTCATTGAAGTCTTCCTGATTTAGGACGAGTGCATTCAATACATTTTGAGGAATGATACTACCCTCTAAACTTGGTAGAATCCTTCTTAGAGATGCCAAGGCTGCTTCCTTCACGAGCATATTTAGATCAGCACCTGAATACCCCCGGGTTCTATCAGCTAATTCCTCAAGTTCAGTACTAGAGCTGATTGGTACCCCTCTTGTTTTCACCATCAAAATTTCCTCTCTCTCATTTTTATCGGGAGGACTTAAACTAATTTCATGATCAAATCTACCAGGTCTCTTGAAACCAACGTCAACTTGTTCTGGTGAATTAGATGTCGCAAGAATTAGTACAGGATCATCCAAAGGAATATTATCAATTTGTTTAAGAAATTCAGAAGTCAATCGACGGGAAAGTTCAGTTGTGGTCATTGGATTTCGTTCAGGGGCAACTGTGTGAAGATCATCAATCACAATTACAGCTGGCTTATTTACGATAGCCTCACGAAAATATTTTTTGACTCTTTTTTCAGCCTCTCCGAATTGACCACTTACTATTTCAGATGCATGTATATTAACAATATATGCCCCTGATTCAATAGAAACAACTCGAGCAAGTAATGATTTACCGATCCCAGAAGGTCCAGTAATTAATATACCCCTAGGAAAATCAATGTTAAGCCTTTGAAATAATTCAGGATTTCTAAGCGGGATGACAACTAATTCGTGGAGCCTCCTAATTATATCACCATACCCACCAATATCATCGTATGTCAGAATATTTGATGATAAATTGAATGTACTACGATCAATTTTTTCTCCAATAACAAACTCAGTCTGTTCATTTATAACTACTATACCCGTTGGGTATGTACTTTGTACTAGAAAACGGAATTCACCAAGTACGGAGCCGGTTAAGGGTTGTTTCACAAGTGTTTGTGTATTACCGTTATTGTCGTTCTCAACAGAATTAATAATCAGTTCCTCCGACTTTCCATCTTCAACTGGATAATTTGAAGATAAATCGGTGGACATTTCAGTAGCATTGATTGCAATTATATCCAGTACAGTCAAAGGGTTTCCTATGAGCGAACTGAATTGTGATGGTTGAAGTGATTTAGACATAATGGTTGGATTCAGGGGTATGATACTTACTTTTTCTGCAGGTTGAGAAATAGTTTTGTCAATTCGAACAACAGAATCAATTGATGTACTTATTGAAGTCCTTGTTAATCCATCTAACATGATTTTATCTTTAAACATTTCATCAGTTTGTAATCCATCACTTAAGTTAGCTTCAAAAGGTCGAATTTTTACCCCAGTTCTCTTATTTTGTGAAATGACTTCGATTATTTCATCGTAGGAATAATTGTATTGTTTCATAACCATAGGTGAAACTCTTGCAATTCCCTTACCGAAATCCTCTGTGGTGGATTTTATAATTTTTAGAGAAACCATTATCTACAACTACTGAAAAACTATATATTAAATGAATATTCTTAATATGAAGTGATGAAATCTAGTGGCATAAAAATTATTTTCCCAATGTTTGAGTTGCATAGGGATTTTGGTTTATTCAAATTTTCTTTCATCTTGAAAATAATTCACCCCGAGAGAGTTTAAAAAACCGATTTTTAATATGCACACCTATGGCAGAAACATTAACAAGCATTGGCAAAATATTAGGATTAATCGGTGGGATACTTGGAATTATCAATGGCGCAATGTCAATTATTGGTGACGCTATTTCAACACTTGAAACGTTAGGTTCATATGGAACTACAGTAGATGGGACTGTTGGTTCGATCGTGACAATAGTCGTTGGAATAATTGCTGTTTTCATTAGCATTGATCGAGTTCAAATTAAAGATCAGTTGATCCTCGGTATTGTATTAATTATCTTAGGTTTCTTTGGGGCTACATTACTAGCAGTTTTAGGTGGTATCTTAGTTATTATTGATAAATTTACTTGATATCTACTTCTAAGTATAAAATTATCTTCAACTTACCAGATTTATTAATCCGCATCTTCTTCATTCTTAATCGCAACTAGATCGATTGACCCAATACTAGACCAATTTTAGATCCTTCATATGGATTGATTTCACTGAGATAATCTTCTTCTAAATATAACTATGGCAAATGGTATTACGAAGAAAAGTGAAACAAAAGCATTGTCAGTTGATGAACTTGAAGCTACAGGAATGTCACTTTCACTGGTCGTAATTAATGGAGTAGTTGTAGTAGTTACCGTAGACGTTGATTGGGATGAAGATGTAAGTGGTGAACTATCAAGACAATTTACCGACTCAACTTCATTTTCCAATAAAAATTCATACATCATTGTATAAGTATCGACAAGGTGTTTACTTCCCTCGACTAAATTAGATCTACAACCATATGTACCAAGAATAACTTTTTGGTTAGAATGTCCATCTAATTGCAGATCATGACCAATTTCTTCGATTCTCGCAGTTCTTTTCGACGCTTTGACTTCCGTTGTATCACCCGGTTGGGCTTTTTCACCTATGAAAGTATTAGGTGGCGTAATATCAATTAAATCTCCGGTTTCGTGATCGGCAGTTACAATCATAAGATCATTAGGATGTGATGTTATGTAATCATAAACAATTCTAATTGTCTTTTCAAATTCTATCATCTCATGGATCATTTCAAGATAATTAAAGCTGTGTCCGGCTTTATCAATTTTACCGCCTTCAACCATTAAGAAAAATGGTTGATTCTGATTTTCCATTAACTCCAAAGCCTTTGAAGTCATCGTACTAAGAGTAGGATCATCTTCATCAGAAGTTCGCGTTGCCTCATATGGCAATTCACCGTCCTCAAATATCCCTAATAATGGAAGTTTATTTGTTGATAGTAGATCAATTTCATTATCGACAAATGTATAGCCGTCATCTATCATACCTGGAATTTCAAGTCCAAAAAGGAATTTTGCAGCACCACCACCAAGTAATATTTCAATCCCAGCACTACTCATTTCTGCTGCAATCTCTGCAAAATTATCTCGGTTTTCATTATGGGAAGAAAATGTTGCTGGTGTTGCATCTTGCATCCAGACATTTGTGACTAAACCTGTTAGGTACCCCTTGGATTCAAAATCTTCCAATATAGTTGTTAGATTATTTCCATCTTTATCCATTGCAATTCTACCTTCAAATGTTTTTACTCCAGTTGCGATTGCAGTACCTGCAGCAGCTGAGTCTGTAATAATACCGTTTACATCTTCCGTAGTAATATTTACATGTGATAATTTAGGAAAAATTGTTTGACCAACTGATCCATATTCCACTAATGCTCCAACTAATATTTGATTCCATCCCATTCCATCCCCAATCAGAAGAATTATTGAATGATTATTAGTCACCTTGACTTCGATAGGTTGTTCTCCACTATTATTGATCCCCATTGATAATATGAGTATGAAAATAACGATAAGAAAATTATATTTCATATCATAAAGTAGTGTTATTCTTCATTTAAGCATTTGGTACGATAGTTATATAATCAAAAACTATATTAGGTATATGTTTTAAGCAATCCTAAATCTATGAACACAAAGATGAGGGAGCAGGTCGTTTAATCTGAATCTTCTTTATCCTTTATCGCAACTTGGGATGAAAAATCGTAAGAGATTGTTTCATCTTCCGTTTCAGACGATGGGTCACTCAAATATTGAATTGATGTATCATCAACTCGAATTTTAGCTAATTCCTTTAGAAGATATTTCTGAACTTTTCCGATATCATCCGCTTGAAGTATAATCACATCATTTGCATTCATCCACTCATACATCGATTTGATCGCATCCAATTCGGTTTTCTCATCAAAGAAAATCTCAATTTCTTCAAGGTTAACACCATTCTCGATAAGTGTGTCTTTGATTAAATTTGCAATTTCACCTGGTTTCCGTCTACGTAGATTCCAATCTTCCTTAATGAAAAATCGATCATACTTTCCAGCAATACCCTTTATTGCCTCTGCTATTGATGAATTACCTCTGTCACCAGGCATACCAATTACTATTGCTTTGCGTCCGATCTTGCCTTGGTCATACCATAGTCCTTCAGCGAGTTGAATTTGTGCTTGAAGAGCTTCCTTATTATGTCCATAATCTATGACAACACGTCCACCCTTGATTCGCTCAACATTCATTCTTCCAGGTGTTTGATTACGATCAGTATAGAAGGTAGTCAAACCGGTTTTGATATCATTTACAGAAATATAGTTTGTTAGTGAAGCTACTACAAATAAGGCATTTTGAACATTGAACACCGCTCTTCCCTTGAAAGTCGCAGGGATTTCTCGCAGATGAATTAGAGGTGTTTGGGAGCCTCCTTGGATAATTTGAATCACTCCATTAGGTGTGATTGTAATTGCAGTTCCACCTTGTTTTGTATGTTCAACTAGTATCCGATTTTCATGAGAAAGAGAAACCAAAATAACTTCTCCATCGATCCGATCAAGTTGATCTACTACCAACGGATCATCTGCATTTACAATTCCTTGACCTGTTTCCTTAACTTGATCATATACTACTCCTTTAACATCGGCCAATTCTTCAAGTGTATCTACACCACCTTTTCCTAGGTGATCATCACTTACATTTAAAATCATGCCAACATCACAGAAATCCCAACCTAGCCCTTCTCGAAGAATTCCTCCACGAGCGGTTTCTAAAACTGCGAAATCCACTGTTGGGTCTCTTAAAACCACTTTAGCAGACCAAGGACCAGTGCAATCTCCTGTATATTCTACTTCACCATCGACATAGATACCATCAGTTGTGGTAAGTCCGACCTTGTAGCCTGCTAATTTTAATGTATGTGCAATCCACCTTGAAGTTGTTGTTTTACCATTTGTACCAGTAACAGATATCAATGGAATACGTCCATTTGAATTCTGGGGGAATAACATATCGACAACAGGTTTTGCAACATTCCTGTTTGTTCCTTCTGTTGGTTCAAGATGCATTCTTAGTCCTGGAGCTGCATTGATTTCAATAATTGCACCGCCGTATTTCTTGATTGGCTTGCTGATATCGGGAGCCATAATATCAATTCCAGCAATATCGAGTCCGATAGTTTTGACAGCTCGTTCTGCTAATTTGATATTATCGTAATGAATTATATCTGTAACATCAATTGCGGTCCCTCCTGTCGACATATTCCCAGTACTCACCAATTGAACAAATTTATCTTTTTCAGGTATTGAGTCGAGTTGATACCCCTGATCACTCATCATGCGAATAGCACTTTCATTTATCTTAATCTGAGTTAGAACCTTCTCGTGTCCGATACCTCGCCTTGGATCTTTATTTACTTCGTCTACCAGCTCTTGAATTGTATGAACACCATCTCCCATCACATGTGCTGGAATCCGATTGGCTGCAGCAACAAATTTCCCATTAACAACTAAAATACGGTAATCCTTTCCCTCAAGGAATTTTTCCACAATTATTGTCCTCGAATACTCTTTAGCTAAATCATATGCAGCTTCAAGATCTGCTTCATTTTTAACGTTAAGAGAGATACCTCGTCCATGAGAAACATTCAAGGGTTTAATGACAACTGGATAACCTGTTCGGTGGACTTCAGCTAGTGCACGAGACAAGCTCCTTGCAGTTCCACCTTTTGGCACAGGGATACCAACATCATACAACATTTGTAATGTTAATTCTTTGTCCTGTGCTATTTCAACAGCGATATATCTAGATTCAGTGGACGTTGAAGCCCAGATCCTCTTTTGGTTAATACCCCATCCAAATTGCACTAAACTGCTGGTTTTTCTTAATCTCATTGCTGGAATGCCACGGGCTCTGGCTTCATCCACAATAGATCCTGTGGATGGACCAAAAGAATACTCCTCCGCAATTTCTATTACTTCCACTAACTCTTTAGAATAATCAAAATCTTCAACTGATGAGTTATCAACCAACCAGTTTACAACCTTCTTTGCCAATTCTGTTGCTGCTAGTCCTGTTTCTTCATTTTTCAGTTCAAAATAGACACGATAGACGCTTTCTTTATCAGTACGGCCTTTTCTATCTTTTACTTGACGGGTCTTTCCATGAGATACTTTTACTCCTGCAAGGTTTTGAATTTCAATTGCTATATGCTCAAAAACGTGACCCAACCACGTGCCCTCATCTTCTTTCAATCTCCGGAGGAATCCTCCTTCTTGATCATATGAACAAGTATGGGTTTGTAAAGTTGGAATCAATTCCAATAAACCGTCGTTGAACCCTGGTAATTTCATGGTAGGCTCATTTTCAAGGTCTCCAATATCTACTTCAATCGCAATCCCTCTTCCATAGGAATAACGATTTGGCCCTCGATAGACTCTTTTTGACAGTATTTCAAGCGAACGTGGATTCATTGATATTTTTGAATTAATCAATCAAATTAAAGTTGTTTCGATAGCTTTGGTGGAACATTGTTATTCGCTTATTTATCGAGGACAGAGATCAATTCGGTTCATTTCAAGACTATAATTATTTCTTATATTCTGAAAATATTTGCTTTATGTTTTTCTCGGGTGTCCCTTGAAGTAAAACACAACCAGGTGCCAGAATTAAAGGCACCTTATCCTTCAATTCAATAAGGTCAGCATACAAAGATTCTTGGGAACCTTCAAAAACTTTCAGAGGATCCAATCCACCAAATAATCCGCCCTTAAAGTGCTTGCGTGCTTCAGGTATATCGATATTTGATGTCTGATCATGCCAGTTAATTGCTGTGGTTTTAATTGAATTAATAGCTTCATTAAAGTAAACATCATCCCCATGAATGTGATTCACTGTAAACTCAGCCTGATTATCAACTACCCGTATAAACTCTTCATTGTATGCCAAAACCGACTGAGTCTCCTCGATAGAATTTACGTTGACTTTATCTGCTTCTTGTATTGCAATGAATAATCCATTAGCACCCACATCCAAACATGCTCGAGCGTATTCAATTGTGACTTTTTCAATAATTTTCAGAGCATCGAGTAATTCCTGGCTTTTTGATTCTCTATAATGATTAACAAACTGATTTGCTGATAATTTTCTCGCAACCATGGTTGGGGCAAATACTGTCATCATAATTGGAGAATCTGTGATTTTTTTGCTTACTTTGCTTACAAAATCTATTTGTTCACCATAGTGTCCATCGAGAGGATCAATTTCCTCAATCTTCGTCCAATCCGTTGGAGATTTTACAATGCATTCTCTACAAGAAGTTGAACCAGAAGCTTTTGGTTCGGTCGTTCCTTTTGTAATCTTACAACCAAAATCTACAACAGAATATCTACCATTCGGAGATAGTTTAACAACGTCTGATGGATATTTCTGGTAATCCAGGACCGTGCTTTCTACTAGATCATTTGTATTAAGATCATGATCTGGATAATGACGCCACACACTGATCAAAGCCTCACCTGTGACTTCTCCCTTTATAGTTGCAATAGCTGCGTCGTAAGAACTCATACAGAAAATCGAGCCGTTAGTATTATTTATCAAATTAGA
>JAAFKL010000370.1 GCA_021399405.1 Candidatus Heimdallarchaeota archaeon
TTTACTACATTTTGTTTAGAAATTAGATAAGCAATTACATTGGCATAACAAAATCAAATTGAAGAAATGGATTAGATATCCCTCGATCCTAATATTACAACTAGACGCTTCGAAATTTTTGAAAATCAATCACCTGTACTCGCAGAAGAAAGAACACTAAATATGAAAAAATATCTTATCCAATCAACTGCTATGTTTGTGGCAAATGATGTTCGAATCCTAGTGAAAGGGTTTGCAATAACCATATTTGTATTGGGGATGTTTTATCCAATCATCACAGTAGCGGTTGATGCTGAATCCACCGATAGCAATTTTGATCCATTTACTGATGACTTGTTAATCATAAATACAAACACAGTTTTCGAGGCAGAGATTAAAGATTCAAATGATGAAGCTGTTTTTACAGAGGCAAAACAGGATAATATCTATAGCTGGAGCTATCAAGTTTTTCTATTTGTTGGGATCGTGATTCTTGCATTATCTCTACTAGCTGATTTATTGGAGAAAGATGAAGGATTTATTGGAGAATGGTTCTCAACCTTTACTGGATTTGTGATGTTACTGACACTCTACGGATTGA
This sequence comes from Candidatus Heimdallarchaeota archaeon, assembly GCA_021399405.1. The sequence goes on from JAAFKL010000370.1 coordinate 581, forward strand.
TCCGTCTGAAACTAGCGTTGTTGGAATCAGAGATCAGCAATGAAGGAGGAAGATCACTCTACGATAGAATTGATACTTCTAGAGGTACAGTATCATTTTATGCTAGTATTAATGAGAGTATTATACTTCGACTAATGGAACTCTCATTGCTTTTATTCATCTTACTTCCAATTTCAAATAGATTAATTAAGGAGGTAAAAGTCTACAATTATGAGAATCAACAAAAAACAACAAACAAATAAGAACTGCTGCAATTTTCTTATGATATTCAGTTTATCTACAATTTTTTTTTGATGAAAGTTAATGCTGAGATACTCTAAGCCGATAATAAATGTTTAGTACTCAGTAAAATAATTCCAATTAATGGAATTATCGGATATTGAAAATCGATTTGAGGAATTGAAAATCCCCAAAGATCCCGAGTATTCAGAGTTACTACAGTTTCTGAAAGTAGGCATTGAGAATGCGTTTCAGTACTCACAAAATACTGATAACTTGCCGTTTCATCAAAATTGGGATTCCACAAAAATATCCAATATTGTAAAGCATGATATCCCTTCAGAAGCTATTGATCTTTCATCCCAACTCAATTTTATCAAAGATCAATTAATCCCATATTTTCCATCGACTGGATCAAGCTCATTTCTTGCTTATATTCCTTCAGATCCCATGCCTCAAAGTATGATAATTGCGGCACTTACTCCATTTTTCAATCAATTTGCGGGTAGCGTACAGGGATCTCCAGGTGGTACAGCTATAGAGAGTTTGGTAGTAAAATGGATTGCACAACTCCTAGGTTTACCAAGTTCTTCTTTTGGATGTTTTACTTCTGGTGGATCAATGGCAAACCTAACTGCAATTTATACAGGTCTGGTACATCAACTTGAGAAAAGAGGAATCAATGTCAAGGAAGATGGGTTGATTAATCTTAGGAGACCTATGATCTACATATCAGATCAAACCCATAATGCAATTGAAAAGGCAATTATGGTATTAGGTTTGGGGTCAAAAAGTATTCACAAAATACAAACTGATGATGATTGTCGTCTGACAAGATCATTAATCGAAAAAGCGATTCAAGCAGATATCAAAAAATATGGTGATGAGTTCATTCCGTTGATGGTTGTGGCAACTACTGGAACAACAAATACTGGATCAATTGATGATTTGGAGGGAATCAAAGAGGTATGTGAGGAACAAAATTTATGGTTACATGTGGATGGTGCTTATGGTGCTTTTTCCAAACTCGCAAAATTAGAGGTAGGGACTGAACTTTCATCAATTGTTTCTTGTGACTCTATAGCTCTTGATTGCCACAAATGGTTATACAGCCCCTTTGAAGCAGGTGTGGTCCTTGTTAGGGATCATATTATTCTGAAAAAAGCATTTGAATTGACTGCTGAATATCTGCTTGATTCCGAACTGGAGAATGATCTGCCTCTCCAGCGAAATTTCCGTGCTTATGGTTTTCCACTAACTAGGGAATTGCGAGGGTTGAAAGTATGGTCTGTTATAATGAGTTATGGTAAAGAAGGATTGAGCAACGCGATAACAAGAGATATCCTAAAAGCAGATATGTTGAGAGAACTGGTAACTAATCACCCCCGTTTTGAATTACTTAACAGAGCAAAGCTTGGTGTTGTATGCTTTAGATTTATAGGGAGTGATGAAGAAAATGATAAAATCTTGCAATCACTGCAAGATAGACAGAATTTCTATCTCTCAAGAACAGCCATCCATGGGATTCCGGTAATTCGTGCATGTTTTATCAACAGAAGATCAACCCTGGAAACGGTACGAAATTTAATGGCGGAACTTGATGAGATTTTGGATACTTTGGGACTTAGCAAGTAACTAATCAGTACCTTATTCGAAATTTCTAATTTTGCATTTAAATAGCAGGAAACCCAAGTAAGATATAGTCCGTAGATATATCAGTGCACAGTCATGATTTGCTAATGATTAATGATAATTTTAGAATTCCACTGATTGAAAACTGATTCTATCTTATTGAATTATTTAATAAATTATTTAATAAATTATTTGATAAATTATTTAATAAATTGTTGTTGTACTATTATCTTCGTCTTCGAGGAGGTTTCCACGATTTTCGATGAATGGGTTCAGGGATTATTGCCGCTTTGGGGGTTAAATCATAAACTGTGGGCTCATCCTTTTCTTTTTCAAGCAAAGTAAGTAACTTCTTGGCATCTTTTATTTCAACACCCCAATTGAATGCTGCTGTATAATTGTAGCTGTCATCTTCTCCCGATTGACCTTTTCGCTCATTTCCTTCATTATCAACAAAGGTTTCTCTTCGAAATATGTTCAGTAATTTTGATTTTGATGCATTACGTAAGAAGTGAGCTTCCTCATAATAGACAATTTCAATAAATTTTATTACTTCAAAATCTATTTCTGATTCAAATTTTACGAAATCCTCCTTGAATATTATTGATAATTCATCAAATTCAGGGAATGAAATCCCCTTATTCATTTTTAAGAGAATAACTTTTTTGTCAACTAATCGGATTAATTTCTCATAGAATTTTTGTCTTTTGTTCAATTTTGCCTGTTCTTTACCAGAGAGTTTTACCTGTTTTTTCTTCAAACGTTATGATTCCTTTTATTGCATTAAAATTATATTTTGATTGTTTAAAAGCTGATTGATAATATTTCTCAAAAATATATAGAGAGCTAGGATTAAATACTTTATTTTTTTCTTTTTCCAACGAATATAAAATTTAGTCATATGGCAAAACCAGTTAAATGAGTCTGTATCCGCAGAAATCAATTGATTTAAATATTTAACAGAGAATCATTATTTGACTTGATTAATCATCCCTCACGACTACAAACTTCATTCTTGGGTTTGTTTATCTCTGTGATAGTAGTAAACACTTCATATGGCCATTTATTGTTTAGTGATCTGGCTATAGCAAGGTTTACTGCATTTATTATGTTAGTTTTCGTTTCAATGTGGCTATTGTTTGGCTCTATATGGGTAAACGGACATAAAGCCTATGATGATATGGAAGATTTGTATGTACAGACCGAGGGAGAACGGATTTTGATTATGTCAAGAGATGGACTAGGCTAAAGGACTCAGATCCAAATATATTTTAGAGAGCAGAATAATATTTTGATGCTTGTACAAAAACTTTGATTGTAGCCACCCCACTGATGTATTCGTTAACATGTTAATTAAGGAAATATTGTTCTTATTAGAAATATGATTCAGGTTTAAGTAAATACAAATCATATTGATGTACATATATTCCGTTTTGTACATACGTAAAAAGACTTGAAATATGACTAGGTTAAATCTAGTAAATCAATACGGTATATTTTTCCCATTTTGTAATAACAAATATTAAATATTTTAAGTTGCCTAATACATTTGTCAGAGAAAAAATCGATCCCCTTTGAACTCGATTTTTTATTATACTCGGAGTTACGAAAAAATGAGCGAAGAAATTGGCACAAGAGCCTTAGTAATTGACAACGGTACGGGTTTAAGTAAAA
>JAAFKL010000371.1 GCA_021399405.1 Candidatus Heimdallarchaeota archaeon
CCTATTCATTGGTCCAAACGGAATGGTGAATGGGTCCCGGATCCAGTTATCAGCGATGATCAATGTTTGATTGTTAATGTAAGAAACAAGGGTTTGGTCATTATAACTGGTTGTGGACACGCTGGGATAATAAATATAATACGAAACGCAATTGCATTAACTGGTATTGATAAGATATATTTCGTGATGGGTGGTTTTCATTTGACTGGTGGGATATTTGAACCGATCATCGAACCAACAGTCCAGGAATTGAAAATGATAAGTCCATCTTTCATTGTACCTGGACATTGTACTGGATACAAGGCAATTCACAGGATCGCTGCTCAAATGCCAGATGCCTATATACAAAATAGTGTTGGAACTAGATTTGTACTTTAGTTAATTAATAATCGATGACCAAATTCTAAATAAAATTTTGTGTTTATTTTTTACTAATTTTAAAATAATTGTAGTATTAACAAAAATCTATCGTTTTATGAATTCATTAAAATTCAATACTCTACATCATATTCCAAATGCTAACGCAAATACATATCTTGTTAACTTATAACTGCAATTACGAATGTGACCACTGTTTCTTATATTGCAATTCAGAATCTGAAGGTACTTTTACTTTAAATCAAATTAAGACATTAATCGAAGAAGCAAAAAAAATTGAGACAATAGATTTAATTCATTTTGAAGGAGGAGAACCATTCCTTTTCTATCCTTTGCTTGCTGAGAGTATTAAAATTGTTAAGCAAGCGCGTTATAAGGTAGGGATTGGCAGCAACGGATACTGGGCAACCTCAAAAGAAAATGCTGAACTTTATCTCAACTCCATAATATCATTGGAAGTTGATCAATTAATGATCAGTAATGATATCTACCATTATGGGGAGGATGTAGAAAATTTTGCCAAAATTGCGGTTGAATCTGGTAGACGAGCGAAACTCGATGTTGGTGAATCTACAATTGATCCACCCAGAGTTACTGAAAGTAGAAAAGCTGAATATGAAAAAGCAATGCCGATTGTAACCGGAGACGTTATGTTTAGAGGGAGAGCAGCGGATAAGTTAGTAGAGGGACTACCCACAAAACATTGGAAAGAATTCAAAACTTGCCCCTATGAAGATTTGGTAAATCCGACACGAGTCCATATCGACTCATATGGTAACGTCCAAATTTGCCAAGGGCTAATTATTGGGAATTGCTGGGAGACTCCATTATCTGAAATCATTGAAAATTATAATCCCACTGACAATCCTATATGTGGGCCATTGAATACTGGAGGTCCTTCCAAATTAATTGAAAGTTTAAATCTTGAAATAAAAGAAGAGTACGTTGATGAGTGTCACGCATGCTATGAAGTACGTAAGAAATTAATGGATGAATATCCTGAAATTTTAGGACCTAAACTTGTGTATGGAAAATAATTGCGCTTAGCTGCACCTATGCGTAAAAATTAAAAATTCAGTGGAACAATTCGAGCGATATTTTCGATTTATACTCAAACAAAATTTAATCTGCCAAAACGATCTAAAAGAAAATCTAAACTGGTAATCTTGACAGGGTTTTGCGTTTTTTTAAAAAAAATAAATTATTTCTCCTTCTGGTCACAATTCTGATTATAATTCAACACCAAGGGAGTACCAATTTTATTGTAGTCGAAGATGTAGATCCTAGTAGTCTTACACTATCGTCTCATTTTTTCGCCGATTTCACTATTTCAATTGACGACGTAAAAATTGACTCAAAGTCAAATGTAATTCTTACTGGTTCAACCGTGCAAGAAATTAATCGAGATGCTAATTTTCAAACAATCAATCAATTATTTATTTCAAAATTTACACTAGATGGAATTTGGATATGGACACAATTTTATCATATAGAAGATCTAGATACTGATTTTGCCTTGGCAATTGATAAAGACGATAATATACTCATTGGTGGTCTTATTTCAAATAGATCTTCACTGACTCTTGGTGAAGCTAATAGTTTTGATACTGATTTAACTGGACAGAGTAGTGGATTTCTAATGAAAATTAGTGGTGAAAACGGAGGAACTATTTTTTGGAGCACTTACTTAGAGGACAATAGTTGTTCTATCGATTCTGAAAAATCATATGTCGATGGTATTGATGTCGATTCTAATAATAATTATGTAGTTGCGCTTATCAATCAATGCCCAGGGTTCCCGACTACTGATGATTCAGTACTGAAAGGCGAGTCAGATGTGGCCATAATGAAATTCGATTCAATAGGAAATCTAATTTGGAGTACTTTATACGGTGGTTCGGACATTGATATTGTTGAAGATTTGGAACTACGGATTGATTCTTCTGACAATATATTCATAACTTCGTCAACCCTATCAGTTGATTTACCCAACAAGTTGAACAATAGTTACATCCCATTATCAAATAACGGGGATGCTGGAGATGGTTATTTAGCAAAATTCAATTCGGATGGGAAAAATATTTACAGTAAATATATTGGAGGTTCAAGTACAGATGTGCTTAATTCTTTAGCCATAGGATCAAATGATCAAATTGCAGTAGCTGGATGGACCTCTTCGAACGATTTTCCAAATGTCAACGCATTTCAGAGCAACCACGCTCAATTTGAGCTCGGAAGTTCGCTTGTAAAAAGAGATGGCGTTGTAACGCTAATGCATAACAATGGATCAACTTACCTTAGTTCCTTTTTGGGAGGAAGCGATAGGGATCAAGTCTTAAGTGTAGATTTCAATTTGGATGGTAATGTCGTTCTTGGGGGTGTAACCTTTTCGAACGATTTTAAATTGTTAAATCCTACAGACGACAAAATTGAATCAAATAATCCAACAGACACATTCCAAGATAGTTTTGTTACTTCATTTGATGAAAATGGTGAATTTGTTTTCAGTACATATTTAGGAGGAAATGAAAAAGAAGAACGACCCCTGGTGAGGTATGATGATACAGGTAACATAATAGCAGCTGGATCAACTGAATCATCAGATTTCGAAAAAATGGGGGCGCCATACGATTATGAATACCCTAATCAACGAATAAATGGATATTTAGTGAAATATTCGTCAAGTGGCGAAATTCAATGGAGTACAGTAAGTACTGTAGCTACTGACCCCCGTGGAGATGATGATGAAGATGGTCTTGCAAATGAAATTGAATTCAAATTAAATTCGGATGCTGAGAATGCGGATACGGATGGAGATGGAATTACGGATGGTTGGGAGCTTACACACCAATTAAATTTCAAGATAGATGATTCTAAATCAGATCCAGATGAGGATGGTCTAAATAATTTAGAGGAATTTGAAGCAAATACAAATCCTTACAGTTCAGATACGGATGGAGATAATATACCGGACCTTTATGAAGTCAAGAACAATCTTGATCCAACTATTTATGACTCTGACAAAGATTTAGATAATGATGGAATAACAAACTTAGATGAATATTTACTTGGTTTCAACCCTATGAAAAAGGACACGGACTCCGATGGGATGGATGATGGGTGGGAATTAAGAAATGGGCTTAATGCAACATATGATGATTCGAACCAAGATCCTGATGGTGATGGTGTGAAAAATTATTGGGAATATAATTTGGGATTGGATCCCCATGACTCGAATTTACCTGAAATAATTATCATTGGAATGGTTCTTATTTTAATTCCAATCACAATATCATTGTTGTATATTAAGAAACGAAATTCAGCTAAGTCACAAGGATTTAATGGTGTTTGGCACCAATTTAAATCAAAAGGCAAGGGTTTCAGTTCAATTCACGAATTAAACTCTGCTCGAAAAGCAGGTTTTCATTCGATTTCAATGAGAAACATTGTTAATACTGCTGGGTACACAAAAATTGGCCAGTTAAAGGATGCTTGGGAAATTTTAATTTCAAAAATAAATTCTGCTGGGGAAAGAGACTTCGAGCTGATAAAAGAGAACGTGATTAACTCAACTAGTTCGAAAGATCGATCAATTAATATTGAAATCGCAAATAATGCAATATCTAATCTCCGGAGTGATAAGAGTGAACTACTGCCCAATTTATCATTAAGTCAAACTTTACTAGAAACCGGGAACCAGATTGATAAGAATATTACGGGTATAAGTGTTACTGAAGTAGAAATGTATCAACATAAATTCAACAATTACCTGGTAATTATAGACAAAGAATTGATTGAACTTGAAGGTTTGGTGAAAGAGAGGATGGATTGGTTTGCTCCTTGGGATCAATTACTTTCACTAATTGAAATTTCTAAAGATGGTTCACCCATAAAAATGAGTTTGATTTCAAAAACAGTTAATTTAGAAATAAATCATGCCGAAACATTGTTACAACTACTTTTGAAGGAATATGAAACGATTGGCTCTTATGACCCAAATAGCCAAATTTTTACGAAGGGCATCAATATAGCTAGTTATGTTAATTTAGCAAAAAGAATCGCTACAGAAGGATTAGAATAAATTTCAAAATAAAATGCGAGCCTGATTAGCGTTTTATAGATTTGAATCCACAATTAATTTCGTGTCAAAAATGTTAGCCAATATATTTATTTACTCAAATCGCCATAGTATATTTGATGATAACCTCTACTCAGCTGTTGACAGCTTTATTGTTTAGTGGATTCCTAATCTTGGTAATTATCGCATTCTTTCCAAGTTACCTACTTAGATTCATTGGGAAGTTGATATCAAGGGATTTAGAAACGAAATATAAAGGATTTGGCTCTACAACAAAAGATCAGGGAATGGATGAAGACATGGTTCAAATTGGCACAGTAGGGTTAATTCAAACTAGAAAATAAAAAGATCAAGCGCTAATTCGGTTTGCTGAAGACATTTGTGATAGTTATTAGAACACAAAAATTTATTTCACATTAAACACAAAAGACTTATTTACTAAAATCAGTATATCTGACTAAATGATAACCTCTACTCAGGTGCTGACAGTTCTATTGTTTACTGGATTTCTGGTATTAGTAATTGTTGCATTCTTTCCAAGTTACCTACTTAGATTCATTGGGAAGATAATATCAAGAGATCTAACTGGGAGTTATAGAGAATTTGGTTCGAAAACAACAAATCAGGGAACGGATGAAGATATGGTTCAAAACGGAACTGTGGAGTTGAAACAAACCATAAAATAAAAATTAGAAGTTGTGATTCAAAATTTAAAATTATCAAAACATATTATAATATCAAACATAATAATTGTATCGGTAACTAATATAATTCATTTATGAATAGATCATTACTAAATTTAGGTTCCTAAAATTATAGAATAATCATTCTACAACGGTTGATTAACAATCGATAAATAGTTTCCAATGCTTTTAATCGATGATTAGAGCTGGTATATAAGGTATTCCCTTGAAATTAAAGCCCCTCAAATAATTGAACTACACTTTGTGATAGGTGAATGATGACCTAACCTTTATATAATTGGTTGTCTTTTACTGTTAATAGAGAAGTATCATTTTGATACCGTAGGATAAGAACATGACCAGAATCAGAATTCTGGAGTGATTTTGAATTCTTAAACCCCACGGACTTTAATGTTACAACTGGAGGATTCTTTTGAGTAGCAGTTTAAACAAATCCAATGGAAATAATAAAATCACAGCTAATACCCAAGTCTGTCCTGAATGTGGATCTAAAAATCTAATACAGGATAAAACTCGTGGAGAAACAATATGCAGAAACTGTGGTACAGTGGTTGATTCACTATTAATCGACGACTCCCCAGAATGGAGAGCATATAATTCTGCCGAAAGAGATAGTAGATCGAGAGTCGGAGCACCCACAACATATACAATTCATGATAAGGGTTTGTCCACTCAGATAGGTACTGAAGACAGAGACGTTTTCGGTCAGAAATTATCAGCCACACAGCGTAATCGATTCCACAGATTAAGAAAGTGGAATGCTAGAAGTCGTATTCATTCTTCCACGGATCGAAATCTGACAAAGGCAATGCGTGAACTTGATCGATTGGCAAGTCAAATGACACTGCCCCGAACAGTAAAAGAGACTGCTTCAATTATTTATCGAAAAGCACTGCAAGCCAATTTAATTAGAGGTCGTTCTATTGAAGAAATGATTTCTGCCGCAACATATGCTGCAGCTAGACAACGTCACCTTCCTAGAACCTTAGATGAGATTGCAAATCATTCACGAATTAGCAAGAAAGAATTGGGTAGAGCTTACAGATTACTTATTTCTGAATTGAAATTGAAGATCCCATTAGCTGATCCGATTAATTATGTAGTCAGATTTGCCTCTGAGCTGGGATTGAGTGGAGTTGTATCTCAAGAAGCAAGAGAGATCGTACTTCGTGCAAAAAGTGAAAGATTAGCTATGGGTAAGGATCCAGTATCTTTAGCAGCAGCCAGTATTTACATTGCAGGGATATTGCATAACCAGCAACTAACTCAACAAGGTATTGCTGATATTGCAGGTGTCACCGAAGTAACTATTCGAAATAGATATAAAGAATTGGTCAAGAAATTAGAAATCACTGCACCTCTGTATTAATTCCAATCTAACAAATCATAAGTCATTTATCAGTATTAATCTTGATTCAAATATATGTCAGCAGGATCGTTGAAGGATGTTTTAGATCGTTTATTTTCAATTGATGCAAATGATAGAGTGAAAGCTGCTAATGAAATCGGTGAGATTGGTACTGAAGAAGAAGCACCAATCATCCTAAAAGTTGCATATGAAGATGAGGCGTCTACAGTGCAACAAATGGCAATTCAATCATACTTTGAGATAATGAAGGAACATGGATTTGAAGAGATAAAGAAAGCCGCGTTGTCACACCCAGATCAATATGTAAGAATTTATGCGATCAATATATTAGGTAAAATAAAAAGCGAACTAGTCACAGATCTATTATTGGATTTACTTGATAATAATGACGAAAAGATTCGAGCGACAGTAGTCAAATCGATGATACATGCCAATACTATTCAAAATGCAAAACGATTAGCAGAATTAATTGAAACAGAGAATCATGTTCTCACACTATGTAATATGATTGAAGCTTGTACAATCTGGAAATATTCCGAAGCTGTACCTAAAATAAAAGAAGTTTATGAAAATTTATCTAAATATAATGACAGTATTGAAATTAAGACAATAACCATTTTTGCTCTAGCAGCATTTAATGACAAAAAGGCATTGACACAATTAAAAGAAGAAAGTATAGATGAATATTACAGAGTAAAAATTAATAACAAACATTTCAAAGGAAAAAGTGGACTGTTGCAAGCTTTAGAAGAATTGAAAACCTTGTGAAATTCAAGTAGAATTGATTTCTTAATTCAAACCCCCATTGTCAATTTAACGCTATTTATTAATAAAATATAGTAGTGTAAAACGTGCTAAATGTAGAAGTTCTTAATTTAGAAGTATTATCAGGAGAAACCATTTCTGATATATCGAGTAATAATGAAGGGATTGTATTTTTCTCCGTTCCAATTTTTACTGATGTAACCTCGCAAATAGAACTTAAGCACCTCCAAGAAATTTATTCAGAATTCAAAAATATAAACTGGGAGATAATAATTTCCACAGTTGATTCACAGGAATTAGTCGAAAAATACATATCAGAGAACAATATTCAATTTCCAATATTGATAGATCAAGATTTGATTTTGAGTAGGTTCTTGAACATCATGGGAGAAAACGGGACTCCATTACGAAGAACAGTAGTGATTGACAAAAATCACCAAGTAAAACGAATGTTCAAACAAATAATCCCCAAAGAACATCCACGAGAAGTTTTGAAATGGATTGAGCTTAATGATCAAGAAGCAATAACTATGTTGGAAAAAGGAATGTCAATCCAATAGATTTATGTTAGAAATTTACTTACAGGAGAAGCTTGATTAACCACTTCAAACACTTCAGCGTATTTTACTCCTGATTGCATCCCATTAGATACCATTGTACTTTGCTTAAAGTCATCTACTGGCCAATCTCCGTATGCTTCTTTGTATATTTGAATGAAATCCCTAATTTTATCTGTTTGGTGGGTAACATCGACATAGGTTAACCTATTGTTTGTTCCCTGCATGGGGTTAAAATAAGTGTAGAAATCAACTTTTTCACGGAAGGGGTCAAGACTACTTCCATTACGTTTGTAACGCGCATAACTAATAGAATCCCTTACCAGATCTGCACAATTACGATGATCTGGATGACCACCTCCAACACTGTCATATTTACTCCATGTTATAATGATATCAGGTTTAATTTCTTTAAGGAATTCTGCAACTTTGTATCCGTTTTCAACAGTGTTTTCAATATTTGAATCAATGAAATCAAGGTAACGAACTGTTACACCCAGGAGGGCTTCGATACTTTCTGTATGTCGCTTTCGCTTTTCCATAATCTCTTTGGCATCACCTGTGAGTGTAGAGGCATTTTCTCCCTTGGTCAAGAATGCCAATACAACGTTGTGACCGGCTTCGGCATAGTTGGCCATTGTGCCTACACAACCTAATTCATCATCAGAATGTGCAAAAATTGCTAATAAAGTCTTTTTAGCTTCACTAGTTTCCACAATATTACTTATTCATTTTAGTTTTTCAAAGCGTCGATAAGGGATGTTTATTTTCAATCAATTTGGATTAATTGAGTTACCTGTTATTCGAAGTATATGGAGGAAGTAAAAGAAGTCCCACATCATCCGAAAAGGGGAATATGTGTTGAAATGATAAATTAGCTTCCTTTTGAAGAAATGGTGATAGGAATTTTTTGTTATCTCTAATTGGATAAATAACACCCGAAGAAATGAAATTAGCAGGTGGGAGTATCAGAATTTGTTTATCTCGTTTGCTACGAAGTAGTACAAATGCCATAGTTCTCATTTTTTCGTAATTATTTCCAGTAAAATTATATGCAGGATGTTCATGACTTACAATAATAAATTCGCAGCTATCTTGGTCATGATTTTCATGGCCATGAAAAATACAATAAGGTGGACTGCAAAATACCTCTTGTAGTGTAATATTAGAGCGATCGAGATGGCGAATTGACAACTCCAGATATTTATCATGATTCCCTTTTACCAACACAATCTCGAAGGATTTTATCCTCGGATCATTTAGGAAATATTTGAGAGATTGTATTTCTTGACCATTTGAACCATTAGTCTCATGTTTAATATCACCATTCAAAATTAATTTGTGAATCTCAACTTTTTCAGCAATTACTGAAATGATATTCAAGAGATGCTCTGCAAGTATAGGATATGAGGATTTATCCGATTTATCAAGTAATCCTATAGCGGTCTCTTGACCAAAATGTATGTCCCCAAAGACTAATGATTTGATATCAGACAAATAAACGAATGGGAATCCTGATACTAGGAACACATTTCCCCCAATCGAATGTAAGGTATAAGGAGAAACTGTAATATTTTCTTTTAACATATATTCTAGTCTAGATCTTCCATCCGTCCACCTAAGAATCGGAAACGTTTCTTCCTTCCCGCTAGTTCAGCTCTGCCTTTAATCATCACAATCTCAACCTGTTGCACGGGATCTTGGAAATTGGGGTCATCTACCCTCGTAACGCTTAAAATTCCATCAGTCATATGTTCAATTGCTCTGACAAACATTGAATCATGCGCATCTGCATTTAGTGAGATTAGAGTAGTTGAATTCTCTAGTTTATCCATGGCTCTTCTATTTTGTAAAAAGCTGAAAACCATTTTATTATTACCTACAGTATTAATAATTGATGAAAGACTCATTACTGCGCCTCTTATTCCTACAGTGGGTCCTTTTTGGACATGTAATAATGATCTACGAATAGCTTCATTGACCTCATGAGGGTCAGTGATATCTGCAATTTTTTCTATACCAATATCTTCACCTTCCATAGCTATGATAGATGATAATCCGGTTTGAAATGATCCTGAAAATGCGTCAATAAAACGTAATCTTCCGGTTCGTAATTCCATATCGGGATTACGACCAAAACCTTGGAATATCTTTTTGTAATGATCCAAAGTTTGCTCTGTTGAAAGAAGATAGGTGTAATCCATACTTTGCAATCCATTAGCAAGAAAACTTAAAATGAAGGGATCGGCATCAGCACCTATGGTTTGTTCTACTACAAAAGTAGATCCTCGGGCCAATCCACCACCTAACGCTTCATCAAGAGAAGGTAGACCAAACTTACATAGATTTGTTGTCGGTGTAAAACTTCCAAACATTGATGATTGATATTAATTTTTTTTAATCAAAAGTGTTATTCGATAGAAAATGAAAATTGGTTAGATCGTGTCCTAAAATATGTATATTGTATGATCGATTTTGTGAATATCTTAGTTTAATATTTTAATTGTTAATTACTATAATCTATTGAAAGTTTAATTTAGTAATTTACGTTAGTAATTAAAAATAATAATTATCCCTTGAATGCCTTTTTCAATCGAGCTTGTAATTGACTTTTCATATCTTCGGCAGAAACTGCTTTCTCTGTTTCGTCCTCATCCGACTCTGGTTCTGCACCATCTTTGCGTGGTGTTTTCTTCAAACCTGCCAA
>JAAFKL010000372.1 GCA_021399405.1 Candidatus Heimdallarchaeota archaeon
GGCAAGCTCTACCTCGGGTTCCTGGTGTCCGGGATCCTCGGATTGCTCACGGCCATAGTCGTGGACGGCCACCTGCTCACTGCTTTCTTTGCAGCTGTGGCCGTCCCCGATCTCACAGAAGGAGCCCTGCGGAAGACCAAAGACAAGCTTAATGGGAGGGATGAATGATGTCGGCTCCAGTTTATTCCAATGACTGTGATATCTGGATCCACAAGGATGCCTTCTGCCTCGAGTTCAAGATGAAGATAGGGGATGGGGAAGACGTTGTGGCCAGAGTCTTGATGAGCCCGGACTCGTTCATGGGGCTGGCAGAAATAATCGAAGGTGTCATGGAAGGTCTGGAAGGGGCCAGGATAATCCCCGAGGATGAGGGATATGAGGGCGTGGAGTTTAGTTGATAAGTATTATATCGAATGATACATTCCGTGGTCTGAGAGGTGAATTTTAAGAATTATTTTCTTAGACTCTCTTCCCCCATAAAGTCTATTCGCTTCTCAACTTAATATTTGTATACGTCCCGGTAGCCAAGAAGAGGATTATGAGGGTGTGGAGTTTGGGTAGATTAATCATTACCTGAATTATTCTTCAAATCCGAATATCTTTAATGCGGTTTCACCTTGTTCTGTTATTGATACTATGCTCAATCTACCAGCAGATTTTATTTTAATATATTTCCAATCATTTTCCATAGGATCTAAAAGAGCACGTAATTGACTGTGCTTTGCAGCTTTTGATAAACTCTCTTTACTTTCATCTTTTAGGCGTATTATATCAATCTCTTCAAGCTTTTGAATTAATTGGAATTTTTTCTGTTTACCACCATTTTGTTTAATTAAATGCAAAATTAACATATACTCTGCTCTAGGCTTGTTAATTTCATAATTGGGAAGAATAATGGGCTCCCCTACCAGTTCACTATGTGAAACAGAATCATCTTCTGATTTTATATAAGAAACAGGGGCATAGTATGGAATGGCATTCCACATCATGCAGGATAACATCCCTGCAATTGCAGTTATTTTAGTTCCCGTTGAAACATTGATATATGTGGTGTTTCCAGCTTCATTTTTGATTATATCTCTGAATTTCTCAATACATTCATATAAGTCCCAAATATCAATAAAGACTTCTACGATTTTAATATGATTGTATTTTTTACTCAACTCATTTAAAATGCTACTATAATATTCTTTAGCTTTATCATCGTTCTTGTATGAAACTAAATATACTGTATCTGCTCTCATTTTTATTAGTGGTTCAGTTACTCTACGGAATTGAAATCCAACCGGTGCAATGTGCACTCTTAAGTTTTTTGACATATCTAATATTGTATATCTTATTAACTTTATTAACCTTTCTATTGTAAACAAGAATATATACTCGGCAAATCATTAGCTATATGGTGATCGTATGAATAAGGATGAAAAAGACAAGGAGAAAAACGGAACAAATCATGATAAAGTGATATTCGTAAACAAGAAACAAATCAAAATAGAGGAAGATGAATTAACAGGAAAGCAGATACTAGAGAAAGCTGGCTATGATCCGACTCAGTATGATCTTTTTTTGATCAATGGCCAAAGTTCCCAAAAAATTGAATCTGATCAGACTGTGGAGATTAAAAACGGTCAGCACTTCAATGCAATTCTGAAAGATGCCCCGTATGGTTGAGAATATGATACCCGATGAATTACTACAGGACTTAAAAATATTCGAAGAGCAAGGTCGTGAATATGAAATAGTAGACGAAGGTAACAGAATTTATATTATTTTTAAAAATTATTGCCTTCCTACAGGTCTATACAACAAAGATAAAACAGATTTGATGATATTTACCACACCACAGTATCCGAATGCTGGCTTTGATATGTTCTGGGTTGATGAAACAATAACTTTGAAAAGCGGAGGTCAACCAAAAAGTGCAGAACAATTTGAAACCTACCTTGAGAGGCGATGGCGCCGTTTTAGTTACCACCCTTATAATAAAAAACCATGGAATCCATCAGAAGACGATGTCATTCAATTTATGTTATATGTGAATCAAAGATTGGAAAAAGGAGATTGATATATGTGGAAGCTACTGATAAATGAGTCTCTGATGAAGGAGTTAACTGAATTTCTGTTTAGTAGTTCACCGCTTGAAAACGGATGTTTTTTACAAGGTAATAGTTATAGAAGCTTATCGGGAATCTCTAACATTATTATTACAAAAATAATAAAACCAGATAGTGATTCATGGGAGGAACAGTCTGAAAATACCTTGAAGCCAAGATCGACATATATAAATCAGTGCGCAGTTAAAGCAGATACTGAAAATACCTGTTTGATATTTATTCACTCTCACCCTAACCCTTTACATCCAAGTAAATTTAGCATGATAGATGAATTGACAAACGATCGTATTTTTAAAAATTTATCTGAAATACTCACAGAGGAGCCATTGGGTAGCCTGGTCCTCAGCAATGAAGGGATTTATGGAATAATCTTTGATGGGGGAGAAAAGCATGAAGTATCTAACATAATAACACTTGGAAAAACATTAAAAGAATTCCCAATCGTTGGATCCGAGGTCAAGAGACACACATCTACCCCTACTTACGATCGTCAAGAAAAAGTTCTAGGAAGTGATAATCAATTGAAACTTCAGAACATGACTGCAATCATTGTAGGTCTTGGAGGGACTGGATCATCTGTAGCTACTCAACTTGCTAGAATGGGTATTAAAAAATTGATATTTATCGATAATGATGTGATTGATGATTCGAATGTCTCGAGGGTCTATGGCTCAACAATGTCGGATATAGGTAAAGCGAAAGTGGATGTTGTGAAGGAACATATAATGTCATTTTCAAAAACAGAGGTTGTAGCTATAAAAGAAGATATCACTAGAGACTGTCATTTACCTGAAATGATCATTTCAGATGTGATTTTTTCTTGCACTGATAATCTATCAAGTAGAGCAGTTCTTAATGATATTGCCATTCAATATTATATTCCGCTTATAGATGTTGGTTGTAGAATTCATCTTACTCAAGATTCTGAAATTAATCAATCAATAGTAAAGATTCAATCAGTTCTTCCAGAAACCGCCTGTCTCTGGTGTACTGGTGTCCTTGATGGTAAACTTATTTTACAAGAATCACTCCCACAGGATGAGAAGCAAAAGCTTGCAGAGGAAGGATATTATGAAAATATAGAAAAGCAGCCAAGTGTAATATCTCTCACCACGCTTGCAGCAAGTTTGGGAGTGCAAAAATTACTAAATTTAATTGGTGTTTTCGGGGATGATTATGGGACTCAAACCCAAATAGAATTGGTTAATGGCTTTATGATTGATATCACTCCTGAAAAAAAGCATAATTGTATCTGTCATAAACGTGATGGATTGGCAGCCAAGAGGAGAATTGTCTAGCCAAACACAATTGGAGTGACCCCTTTTCAATGGACACTTAGAATAGCGAATGTTATAAAAAAATAAGCTGGTTGGATTAATTCTCCAACCAGCTTTCCAGTATCTCTCTCGCGATCTCCTTCGCCTTTCTCTCGCCCAGCTCCGTGAAGACATAGACACCGATCTCCAGCATCCTTCTGTCCAC
>JAAFKL010000066.1 GCA_021399405.1 Candidatus Heimdallarchaeota archaeon
GAAGCAGAACATGATGCAATATTAGTTGGGAACTATGCAGATGAGTTGAAAGAGTTGAAAAGTTTACTTTAGGTTGATTTTATTTGAATGGAAGAGAGAAAATAGTTGTGGCTATAATAATTTATTCTCAAGGATGATACCTAATGATGTATCTGAATTAAAATATAATAAGGTGGGTAAGGAACTTAAGATTTTATTAAGTAATGGTATTGAAATTTATGTGGTTTACAATGATCATCATCAATATTCCTATTCAATAATTTACTCTAACTCAAAATATGACAGGAAACGGTTTGATAATTATGATGATAGATGGTCGGTAAACACCAGACCACATCATTATCACATACGCGGTAGTAACCAAGTTGTAGAAAGTCCGATGGTTGGCAATCCAAATGATGATATTCCCTTATTAATTAAAGAGATATGAGAATTTACAACTAAAACCAATTTCTAAAGCCGTTCTACTGCTCGTCCTCATGAGAAATAAGGTCATATTTAGATGTAATTGTGCAGACAAACAAGTTCAAGATACTCCAGATGGGGAAAAAGAGGGAATGTAATGTTATATTAGTTGATTATGTGCGGATGTCAGAGGTAGATGTCGGTAAGTATTTGACTGCACTAGAGAAGGCATTTCTCCCTATATTTGAGGCATTTGATATGGAATGGAGTGCTGTGGAGAAACCAACAGAGCAACTCCATGAGTATTTCCCTGAGATCTGAATTACAGATGTTGAGTTAGTTCTTGTGATAAGGATGATGGATTGGTGAAATTATATTAATATTAGCTAGATCAAGCTTCTTTCATTTCATGCAACACTTGATAATGTTTCAAAAGTGAATGAAATTGTTGTTTGAATAAAATGACCTCAGATTAATTGATCAAATCATGTTCATCTAATATAGGAATTTAATCGTTTTCTATAAAATACAAATGTAAATATCAATAGCCCTATGTTTCCAAAAGGGAATGGAAGATCATTTGTCGTTATTGTTTCAAATACCAATTCAGGAGAACAATAGACAGGAAGTTGTATGTCTTCTCCAATCAACCACAAAGAGTACCATTCCCTATCTGTATTAATTATTTTCATGTCAAGCATTTCAGATTGATCTAAAGGTCTTGTCAAGCCAGATAAAACTTTATCTCCAATTCGTGCAAATCCAACTCCATCCTTGTGATCACCCCATAATGCTTGTTTCATAAATTGATACTCTCGTTTCATCGGTTCTATTACCCATAACCTTTCGTATTTTTTATGATTATATGCTTGAATGTAAAATGTATTCCCATTTTGATAGAATCTATCAACTGGTGGAAAAGTACTTTTGTCCTCTTCAGTTGGTGGATATTCCCACATTTCAACGGATTTATTTTCCACGTCAATAATCTTGGAGTCAAGCTCAGTAACTATTACTAAAATATCTTGATCTAATAGTGAAAAAGCTCCTTTTATACCTTGAAATGAGACGAGTTCTTCCAAAGTATCCGTGTTATCTAATGAATAAACATAGTTGAAACTGCTTTCAATTTCACCCTGTTCATCATCAACATGCTGAATTTCGTTGAAATATATCATTTCATCAGTCATGATGTAATCTGATGGTTGAATATCAATAATATTATGTGAGCTGTTTATAATTCCAGTTTCATCGATACTATAACGATGAACTAAAAAACCAGAATCATCAATCGATCTATTAACAGGCTCTGTGACACCTAATAATATATGATCTTCAAATGGGAATATTTTGAATGAAGGATGGGGATATAAGATTTCAGGAGTAGGTAGTGAAATACTGTAAATTTCAAATGGGTTATTCCATTGGTAAAATTCAAATTCACTAGTCGTGACATTAAGATATATCAATCCAATACCTTCATTCCAGATAAATGGTTGCAGTAAACCCCTTAAATTGGAAATCATTGCTATTTTTTGAGATTTGAATAGATCATTCGTTTCATTCCACATATGTGTAATCCATGATTCACCATCATGAGGGTTATACTGCCCAGTTATAATATGAATGCGATTCTGGTTATCAGTAATACTAAATACATGATTATTTGAGTATGAACTATGATGTGAAAGAAGAAATGGTTGATCTGAAATGGCCAGCAATCCTGGGAATGATTGAAATTTGACATCAACAGTTAATTCTGTTTGTTGTGAAGTTACAATAAAATGACTCACCGGGAGGATGATCACAGCTAATAAAAGAATAGAAATTTCTATCCTTTTTAATGATAAATTGATCATAGTTATAAATCTGTATTTCAGTATCTAAAAGTAAAGAAATGTGTCAATCTGGGAACCCATGAGATTACCAAAATTTATGTTCTGATTTGAAACAATGCATTAAATTTATTTACTCATAGTATTTTGAGATTCTAGAGATGCAAAAAATCTCAGATCAAATTAACACCAAATTAGATAAACAAATAATAGTGTACCTTCTCTACTTTATAATTATCGTTGAAATTATTTGGTATATAGTATCTGATGTTGATTTCCTATCAATTCTCCTTATGTTTTTTCTACTAATTGCTATCATAATAAACATTAAATCCCAAGATAAACAATATAAAGTATGGATAGATGCGAAACGAATTATTTCTAATATTCTTCACAAATCAGAAAAGGTTTCATCTCTAGAAGATCCTAATGTTCTATCAAATGGATTATTCAATATCAAATTTACTAATCAATTAAGAGATTTAGGTTTGGATGCAATTTTGATATGTTTATTTATTATGAGAAATCCGATTGAAAATAATATGCCATCTGAGATAAGTATTGCACTTAATATTCCTCGAAGTACATTGTATCGAAATTTACTGAAGCTTGAAGAGTTAGAGTTGGTGAAACCATCAAATTCATTATCAGATGGACGAAACAAAGTTTACAAAATTACGCCCTATGGTGAAATACTCTTACAAGACATAAATTATTTACTTAAATAATCTAACCATTTTCAGATAATCAACTTGAAGAGCTACCTCTAAACGGAGAGAATTTAGAGTACCTGAATGTGGCAGCTAATAAACTAAAATTTCTACCTTCAACGAGTTATGATAAGGTAGAAAAATTATTGGTTGACGATAATAATTTCCAGGTTACAGAGGAAATAATTGAGGAGGTGGAATTATTGTATTTTGGTAAGGATGAAGTAAGTAAGGCTGTTGTAGAACTAAAAAAATTGGGAATTATTCGAGAAATCCGAACCTGATCTCATATAATATGGTTGGATAATATTTTAGCCGTAATCATCCTTGAAATCCTATCTGAGTTGAAATACTAAAATAATGTATAATATTGCATGACCATTAAAAACGTCAAAAACCTAATGTTGAAAATGACCATACTACTATTCCCTGTTATTATGGGAATCACTCTAAGTCTTGCCTCTGGATGCCCAGGAGGATTTGGCGAACCAGAAGGTGCTGGTTGTTTAGCTCCATAAATTACAATAATTCAAATTAATTATTCTTTAAATCTCTAATTCAAAGTGATGCGATGCTAAATTCTCATTTAATATTTCCATAGTTACCTCAATTAAATCGTGATAAGATGGTTGATCCAGTGCGTTTAGAAATTTGGAAATTATTTTGATATCATCATTTAAATCTGTCATTTCTCTTAAGGAAATTAAAATCTCGATTAGATCGCCTAAATCTAAATAATTTTGTGGGTTTATCATTTGTTTTACAATTAGGTAACTCACAAATGTAATCTTATGTACTTTTTTTATATAAACAAGTAATTTTTTACTATCTATAAGAGTATTGAAAATATATTCATCCTTTAATGAAAGATCCAGTCTAAATAGTTGTAAAAGAGCTGCTTCCTTGACCTCATTAGTCAATTTTTCATCAATTACCATTTTTATCAATCTCAGAACTCTATTTGGATTAACTACTAGGTTTCCAGAATAATATTCTGTATCAATATGCGAAATTATTAACATAGCTTTGATATTTGGATTATTTCTGTATTGCCCTATATTAGAAAAATCAAATAATATATTCTTTGCTTGCTCTAAATTACTTGTTCTATTATATAATATTACAAGATTATAGTAGTTGTAAGTGATTTCATTAATATCCTTTCTATCTTTGTTATTTAACAAGATTTGCAAACTTTGTTCAAAACTAGTTATCGCATCCTCTGTGTGTTTAAGATATTGGAATGATTTTCCAAGCGTACTCAATGCTTTTTGCTGCATTCGTTGGTCAAGATCTAAACTAATGTTA
>JAAFKL010000373.1 GCA_021399405.1 Candidatus Heimdallarchaeota archaeon
TAGAAGGCAAATGTGATTTCCCAGAAGTCATTGCAACCTTTGATATCTTTGGTAGTACCTCGGTGATCAAAGGTATTGGACCTGCTTCAGAGAAATTACTTGCTAGCAATGCAGTTAGCTCAGCTATTCAGGTGGCACTTGCGGATCCCCAAGATTTGTCCCAGTTGATTGCCAAGGGAATAAAATCAGTAACTACTTGGGTGCAAAATGCACAGCTAGCAATATTTGGCAATGTTGTGGATATCAAACCCGATAGATATGAAGAATTCTTTGAATGCCTGGCAAGAAAAGAGAAGAAAGTTGAGGTGATTGCAGAAGAACTGGAACCTGAATTTGAATTCCCTCCCATTGTTGAGAAACAATATGCAGCCGGCCCACCATCTAAAATCCACGGAATAGGCAAGGTGACTGAAGAAAAATTATATGCAGTAAATATCAAAACTGCACTGGCAATGGCCAAATCAGATCCCAAATTAATATCAGAGAAAATCAATGTTAATTTTTCTAAGGTGGCCAGATGGATTGAGCATGCTCAGATCGAGATATTTGGCAATATAATAGAAAAGGATCTCATCTTAGAACCTGTCAGCTCGGAAGAGAAAACCAAGGCAACTAAAATTCTTAATACAGCCAACACTCCAAAAGATAAACTAGAGATAATAGCTGATATTAGTATTACTGGACCACCCTCACTCATCAAGGGTATTGGTCCAGCAGCAGAAAGAGATTTGGCAACAGTAAAAATTACCAAAGTTAGTCAATTACCCTTCATGGATGAAGATGATATCGCTGCCCAGCTGGGATGCACACCTAAAAAAGTTAGTAGATGGAAGGAATTTGCCCAGATTGCTCTGTACGGTATCAAATTGGATTGAATGAGGTATATTTTTTGTTTCGGGATTGCGAGAACAATCTTACTATCGGACTTTTCAGAAAAGTTAAGTTTAAAACTGATATTTTTTGAATACAATTATTGAAAGTGACTGATATGAAGATTGCGAGACCATTACTTGTAACATTCTTTTTTATGGTATTATTAACCATGGGGAGCATTCCCGTGTCTGCGGAAGGAGCGGACCCAGCAGAACTTCTGCACACCAACGAAGATGGTGATTATGAGGTGAGAATTGAGGCATCACAATGGGAATTTGTGGCATACGATATGGTTCAGGTTGCCGAGTTGGAAGCTGAGGGTAAGTCCACTGATGAAGCCATGGAAATCGCACACTACAAACACAGAATTGGTACATTTGAGAAAAAAGGCCATCTCAAGTTATCTGTGGTTTCCAGTGATGTACAACATGGATTTGCACTAAATGAACTTGATATTTTAATCGCCACTAACCGACCGGAAGTGGGAAGTAAGTTTGGGGCACCAGTTTTCTGGGAGGGTGACCTCCCAAATGAGGATGTAACGTATTCAGGTTTCTGTCATATTTTCTGTGGCCTCGGTCATCCGGATATGAAAATGAAATTTGTCATTGGTTTGGGATCACCCGAGACAGGTAGGTACGTATACTGGGCAGTAATTGCTATAAATGCCGGTATTTTTGGTTACTTCTTATATAGGTTAATCACAAAAATAAAGTTAATTCCTAAAGTTGAAGCTGCAGTATAGAATAAGTACTTAGAAATTAAAATTTTAGTGAATTTTTCTTCAGTTTTTTATATTACTATAATTCAAATAATCGCCGATGGATCCTTTAATCATCTGAAAATTACGTAATTTTCTTCAAGATGTATTATAGACGTATCCTATTTATTTTCGATATCACGGGCATTCTGGTTTTCTTTAAATACCAAATGAGTCCAGAGTGATTACATGCTAGAAAAACCAACAGTGCTGGATTACAAGAAATATATCCGAAATGATGAAGATGGACCTGTACTTGAATTTGATGGTGAGTTACATTATGGGCAGGATAACAGTAATCCCCTGTTCGTCGTCCCTGATAAATTTGCAAGAACACCTTTCTCCAGGATTCACATAAAAAATGCCAGGATTGTACCATCTGATCATGAACAGTTGTTCAGATACGCAGGGACAATATATGTTGACCACTCGGTTATATTCAACGATAAAAAATTATCTGATAAAATAATAATATCAAATTCACTTGTGGTAAGAGAATACTAAAAATCGTAAGTAAATTTATCGGCTGATTATTATTATTTTGTATTATCACTCTCCTAATTTTGATTTCAATCCACCCGAAATAATGGGGGCCTCTGGTCACCCAGCCATGGGAATGGCTGGATTATCTCTCTTCTCGGTTTTAAGCCCCCATACCCACTTCTAAGCAATAATTGGTCAGCTCATTTTGCAACTCAATCCTCCACCAATTACCTTTTCATTTGCTTTAGATTGATTTAATTATGCTAATCTAGATTTAAATTTTAAAAGAATGGGTAGAAATAGAAAGTATAAATATGATAATGAAAAAGGGAGTGGATCAATTATAGTTGCCTCTGTTATAGTCTCGCCATTAGATGTAACAATATATGAAGTAGGTGTCATTTCAGTGCTACTTGCCTTGGGGAATACTCTCTCAATATGTTTTATCATTACTCCATTTTCAGTAAATTTCTCAATGATAATAACCCCATTTAGATCAAACAAATAATACCAGTTACTGACTTCGGTCGCACTTTCACTCGACCCTTTAAAAGTGAAAGTTGTATCATTAGAACTCACAGATTTAATATAAGTCGTATTGAGATCTGTTTGATTGCGATACCATATCTCTGTCCAGTATTCCCAGTTATTGTATATAAAATACTCTGATAACTTATTTGCACTCATCGGTTGAGACACGGTTATATTTTTATATTGGAAATCTATCTGAGATACTCGAAATCCCTCTTCTGGTAGTGATTTTACTGTCATGTTGAATGTTTCGTCGGTTGGGACGGTATATTTAGAAAAAGTGTAATTATTTTCTTTGACAATGAAATTGTATACCTCCCCAATTTTAAATCCCACCTCAGTATAATCTGGCTCTTCTACTGCACTTGCTGATATCAATAACAGGAAAAATATGATCAAAGAAAAAGATTTTTTCTTCATAATAGCTTATAGACAATTGGTATTATTAATATAATCAATATCTAGTTGAATATTTCCAATTTCTTCCCAATTTAATTAGTTACTACTAATAAAAGAATATATTAGAAGGTTTTATTGATAATTTTTACTAAAATGCTTTACGTAAAAATAATATATAAAATATAGGAAATCCTCGAATATTTCAATAATCAGCCAATAATTTATATAACGTATTCGTAGGGGTCATTTAATGGATGTGAAAATTATTAAAATAAAATTTATCTTTTCTTTTTTAATCATAATCCTTTTTATAGGACAAATAGTGGCAGTATCAGGATATTCTATTTCTGATCTCTATGCAAATCCAGATAACGAAATCATTTTGGATCATGGAAGCATAACTTGGACTTCATCATATATTAGGTTCAACTATCTTTATGCACAACAATATCCCGGATCAGGTGGCGATGATCCTGTTACCGTAGGATATAAGTTATGGGAGGGTTTTCCAGGGGATATATGTGGACTTGCAGATGCCCAGTATTGGGAGGCAAATTCGGATGGGGGATCTCATACGATGAACTCTTCATATACAGTGTATAATATTGATTCAAACAGTCTTTACTCTGCAGTATTTTTTGCAACATACATAGATGGATTGCAGCGTGGAATGATTGCTTACCTATCTTTACTCATCTGGCCCACTAGTTCAAGTGTAATGGAGATAGATGGAACTGATTTATGTTCAATTTAATTAAATTAATAATCAGGCATGATGAAAAATAAATCTTCGGTTAATTATCAAACTTTGCATTCTCACTCTCCTAAAAAATTTAAATTCCACCAAAATTCCCAGAGTCTTTCTGATCACCCAGCCATGGGAATGGCTGGATTATACATCTTCCCTGTTTTAAGCACCCCATACCCTCTTCTAAGCAATAGATGCCCAATGGAGACTATGGCTTTTTTGCCACTTGACCTTTCTCTTTTCCGGGTATATGTCTTTGCAATGTCGTGATCTTGTTGAATCGCTGAAAGAGCAGCCATGTACAATAAACCACGTAATTTTGAATTCCCCCTTTTATTCAGACCATATTTGCTTTTTCTTGCTCCAGAACTGTACTCTATCACAGAGAAACCGACAAATGAACTAATACGTTTCGCACCATTACCATCCTTGTCTGGATCAAATCTATTGGGATCTCCCATTACTGCAAGCATGTAGGTAGCAGTGATTTTTCCCACACCTGGCACTGATCTTAGAAGTTTAATTTCCTTTGGAAAAGTCAAATCAACATATTCATCCAGTAAATTCAGATGAGTAATTATCTCTTTCATAATTATTTGAATTTCCCTTATCTGTGATTTGATAATTTCCCTGGCAAACCTTCCTGTCTTCCAGGCTACACTTTCCTTGCACAATTTTTTCATTTTCTCTATCTTAGAAATTGACATTTTACCTTTATTTCCTAATACAATTTCTCTTATTTTTGTATTGCTAGCTGACAAAAATTGCTCTGCTGTTTGATAATGCTCAAGTATTGCAATACTCGCATTAGAGGCAATACTATAAAACATCTCATCCATTTCAGGAAAGGTTACCACTAGATTTGCATGAAGTTGATTTACTATGGAAGTTTTACGATCCTTTAAATCATAATACCTCTCCAAAACATCTCTAAGATAAGTGTATTCAGATTCAGTGGAAGAATGTTTGAGCACATTCAATCTGGCTGCCTGTGCCAACACCCAGGCATCCATGTCATCATTCTTTATTTTGTATGCAAAAGCTTCCCTAAGACGAGAAAGCTCAAATCCATTGCATAATTTGTAACCCTTACTCTTCAAATAATTCTCCAGATTCCCTGAAAATGGACCTGTACTCTCCATCGCAAAAAGAGGATCTTCATTTTTGGGAATCGACTTGATTAGTTGTTTAAATCCAACCAGATCTGATGTAATCCTAAATTTGTTCATAACCTTTCCATCTACATACATTTGACAAACGTCAATATTCTTCTTTGAAATATCAATCCCCACGTACATTGAAGCTAAATCTTTATCTTGTTGCAATTTCATAATAAATCACCTTTAGTATTGGTGAAGCGCTTCTTTGTCACAATTTATCGGAAGTACTTGAAATTACA
>JAAFKL010000374.1 GCA_021399405.1 Candidatus Heimdallarchaeota archaeon
GTCTAAATGCTGTCGTACGAGTCCTAATTCACTGAACATACTATTGAGAAGGACCCATTTCTCATCTGCAGTAAAAGGTTCAATATTTCTTGATCGTAACATCAATTATTCACCGAATCGATAGTGCGCACTAAAAGATCGATCCTAATCCATCTGAATTCAACAAAGTTATAAGACATATGATACCGAACATCGGAGTAAGTAAATCGTTATTATACAGAGTTTAATAGATTTCTATAAAATGATTCGAATCATTATGAGGCATAATTTACTCAACATATATTTCCAACATCCCTACACAATCAAATTAGAGAAAATAATTGAAAAATATTAATCTTAGATACTTCTTCAAATCGTATAACCAATAGATAATTTTATAGTTGATATCTAGAAATCTACAATGGGATAAATCGCTACTTATTGGTAGTAACCCAGGAATGAATTTCAGAAGAAATGTCTGATATTTCAATAACTCAATTTTTATTAATAGTCTCCCTAGTACTAATAAATGGTTTTTTTGTAGCTTCTGAATTTGCATTTGTGAAGGTACGACCAACACAAATGGAGACATTGATCGCTTCAGGATCAAAAAGAGCACTTCGTGTCAAAAGTATTATTGATGATTTAGATCGGTCGCTTTCTTCAACACAATTAGGTATCACTTTGGCTTCAATAGGTCTTGGGTTTGTGGGTGAAAAATTCTTTCATGCAATTATTCTGGAAACATTGGGTGGTTTCAGTGATATTACCGGGATAGGAATTAACACTGAGAGTCGAATAATTGATGGATCAGCATTCGTGATGGGATATCTCATTGTAACATTCCTGCATGTTGTAATCGGTGAACTTGCCCCGAAATCTATATCTATACAATTCGCAGAGAGAACAGCAATGGTTTGTGCTGAACCCTTACATTGGTTCATAGTTATGACTAATCCATTACTTAAATTCTTTGTCTGGACATCAAATGGTCTGTTAAGAATGGTAGGGGTATCTCCAGCACCGGACACACATCATCAGGTGTATACTGAGAATGAGCTTAAGGTAATTATTGGAGAATCAATCGAAAAAGGTGAACTTGAACAATATGAATCTAAATTAATATTCAATATTCTGAATTTCACAGATAGGAATGTAACTTCGATTTTCACACCTAGAACAGATGTTAAAGCATTACCAATAAATACCACTCCCAAAGAGATTTTAAAACTATCAAAAGAGGCCGGATTCAGCAGGATTCCGATTTATGGAGATACACTAGATGATATCAAAGGTTTTGTTCATATTAAAGATTTAATTGGATATACTCTCGATGGTGGAAACTCCGAATTCGAAATTGAAAACATACTGAGGCCAGTTATAATAACTACAGAGAGAAAACCATTGGATGATCTATTAAAGGAGATGCAAATCCAAAAAACTCAAGTTGCTGTAACTGTAAATGAGTATGGATCCGTAGAAGGAATCGTAACGATTGAAGATATTTTAGAATACATCGTCGGACCAATAGATGATGAGTTTGATGAGGATTCAAATATTGAAGTGCAGGTTATCGATGATGTTATTCATGCAGATGGTTTAGTCACAATCGAAATCTTGAATGAAGCCTTAAACTCAAACTACGAATTAGAAATCACTTCAGATAGTGCATCTACTTTGGCTCGATATATTCTTGAGTTGAGTGAAGGAAAATTACTTCAAGTAGGTAATAATGTACAAGATGATATTTTGGAATTTACTATTGCAAAAACCCATGGGAATAGAATTGATAGAGTGATTATTAGTAAGATCCAAAAGTAGATATTAAAATAAAAATTGAAATTGCGGATAGAGTTCACACTATACGTGAAATCTTATTCGATTTTTTATCATTTAATCTTAGATTTAATCAATCCTTCTTTGTAAGCATATAGAATGAAATTCGCTGCATAATTGCTTTCAAAACCCTCTTCTTCGTAAATTTCTATTAAACGCCCCACATCCTGCATTTCAAGTTCATTAATATCAATATCCAAAAGAACTCCTGCTAATGATTTTACTCCATTTTTGGCCTTTCCACTGGTGTGGAACTTTTCTAAAGCAACTAAATCAATTTCAATATCACTTGAAAGGTCTAGTTTTAATTGATGATCTCTAAAAATTTTATTGATTTCTTCTTCGGGTATAGCCGTGGAACCATCTGAGACTAGTTTTTCTCCGTATTTCTTCTCAATGGTTTCATGAGCTTCAATCATTTGACTCAAGACTATCATGGGGATACTAGTTGAAGAAATGAAAATTAAACTTGAGTAATTGGATTTATGTGATGTAATAGAAAGACCGCTACTTTCCATAATCTCCAAACCAAATATTTGTTGATCGCTTGCTTCGGAAAGAATTGAAGAAATTGCGCTAGTAACACCAGATAATAAGACAGTATCAACACCCATGGTTTTGAATTTTCTTTCATAAAGAGGTAAACCTGTTTTTGAAGTGAGTAATACCAGTTGTATGGTTGAAATCCCTTTTACTTCAGCAAGAGATAGATTATATACACTTTGTTCATCTTCAATTTGTAGCCGTTTGGACTTTCGCATCTTTCCAATGAGGAAAATTACGAAAAATAACCCCAATATCCCACCAAGAATAATAAATAAATAGTCTTCAAGTATTTGTGATTCATTACCTTGATTACCATTCGATGTACTTTCAGTATCTGAATTAGAACTAATTGATGAAGATGTTGTTGTACTAGTTGTTTGGGTTCCAGTTGTAATAATTACTGGAAATTCCTCAACAGGTAGATTAACTGACGTTGGATTACTAAATTGATTATCCACTGTTTCTAAAGTAATACTGTCTATTGAAGCAATTAATGAGGTTTCAAAAATAGATAGTGTAAAAATAATTTTGCCATCAACGTTGGATGATCCAGATTGACTTATTGTGGATTGTCCACCATCAATCAATGTAACAAGCATATTGAAATTAACCTCAACATCACTTGCCACTCCTGTGTTCTCGACAAGTGAATTTAACCTTAGACTTGATTGACTATTGGCATAGATCACACTAATCTCAATTTCATACTCTTTGCCTTGATTTAAATCGCCCATATCAGATACAATTATATCGTAAATATGAGGAAGAACTGTAAAATTAAATTTCAGCGTTTGGGAAATATATTCTATACCTTCAAATAGAATCTCCCATCGATAATCTGAAACAGGTAAACCAGTATAATTTAGAACCAAATCAAAAGCTCCGAGTGTATTTGTATGATTCAAATAATATATTTGATCAACTAATAACTGATCTTGATAGAGTGTGAGGGTAATATTACCATTGGTTATCGGATTATTTTGGAAATCTAACCAATTAGATTGGATTGTTTCATAATCTCCTTCACGCACCTGTGTAGCAATTGAAAATTGTGGTGCTAAACTTTCAACAAAAATTACTTTGTAAATTTCTACATCGATATCGATTTGAATATTGTTAAAATACTCATCAAACAATAGAATACTAAATGTATAATTTCCTATTGCAAGATAATCAAGATTGTAAATGATTAACGTCCCATTTGTCCATGTTCCATTTTGTACGGGTTCCGCAATTCCATTTTGATATATTAAATAATTATCAGGGTGGCTATCTGTTACATTAACTATAAGATTTATCCCAACATCAAATTCCGAAAATCTTAGTGGGACAATTGATGATAACACAACAGGCGAAGCTTCATCCGTAACCTGAATTATAACGTAATCAGTTCCATTATTATTAGAACTATCGTACATTTCAATTGTAAAATTGTATACACCCACCGAAAGATAATCGATATTATACATGATAGTTTCACCGCTACTATTCCACAATCCAGTTTTCACTTGAGTTTGATTTCTGTATATGATATAATGTGATGGATTCAGTTCAGTAGCAGTCCATGGGATTTCATTTCCAGTTGAAGATTCTGTTATATTGAAATTTCCTGTATCAACAAGAATTGGAGGAGTAATATCTAGAATAGTAATATATGCGGTATCAGTAACACTATTAGCTGATGTATCATTTGCAAATATTGTATAATTATATACACCAGGACCTAGACTTGTATTAATATGATAAACCGTACTAGGCTGAGCATAAGGACCATTGGCCACCTCTGTAGCATTTCTATAAATAACATATTTATCCGGAAATGCATCATCAATATCCCATCTTATTTGTAAAGGATCTCCTTCGTTGATTGATACGTCAGCTTGACTGGATTTTATTTCAGGGGGGGTCAACTCATTTAAATGAAGACTTGAATATTCTTGATTTGAGGGAACGCTAACAACATTATTGTCTTGAGGATTTTCTACCTCTATTGTATCTCGTGAAATTTTGGACTGATTCGAAAACGGACTGCTTATCATTAGAATAAGCAAAAAAGAGCCTAACATTACAATTCTAAGATATTTATCAGCGATTTTCATCGGTTTCCCAATAATCTGCTTCGCAAATAACATCGAAACAGCTCCTAATTACCTATAACCTAAAAATTATAAAAATGTAGCAAAATTCTCCAGTAAATTTGGCAAAAAATTAGATAATTAAACGTTTTATTATTCAAATCAGAAATTATTGAGTGATTAGTAAACAATAAACAGGGAATAAATCATGTCGTATTCACGCGATTTTCAATAGTGCTAACACTAGAATAATGTGAAAAAATGTCAATATTAATAAGCCTCTCCTAATAATAAATATAGATTCCATATACAAATTTTTTATGACCACTTACACCCCTGATTTTATTCGTACTAAGTTTGGATCAGTTGAATTGTTGTCACCATCTCAAATTGTAGCAGGAGATTATACTGAATTAAAATTTCGAGTAACAATTGGAGAATTTGGAATTGATGATGGTGGACACATCAAGCTTGCATGGCCTGTTACAAACTCATTTGGAATACCCCAATTTGATGATCCAAAAGAAGAAAATTATACTACGATTATAAGTTCAAGTGATATTGTAATCAAACCCAAATATGAGGGAAATGGATATATCAGACCATTTATGCCTTGTATTACACTCAAATTCATGGATGGTTACTTGATTGATGGCGATACTGTGATTATTACAATGGGTGATCAAAGTCAAGGAAGTATTGGATTACGAGCTCAGACTTATCTAGAAAAAGGAATTGAGTGTAAGTTGCTATTTGATCCATTTGGAACAAATAAATACGAAAGATTACCCGATTCACCTTTTCTTGATATAATACCCGGACCTGCAACAGAACTATTTGGGATTCTAGGATCTGAAGTAACGGTGAAGTCATCCACGTGGCTACTAGTCCGCGCTTCTGATAAGTGGAGAAACCATGCTACAGGGTATAATGGAACCGTAAGCGTTTTTCTTGGGGATACCGAAATTAAAAAAATAGATTTCAATAAATCAGTTAATGGGGCAATCAAGCTCGAAGATATTACTTTTGATGAGACTGGTATTTATCGTTTGAAATTAACTGATGAGGAAAACGGCTTTTCCTTCTTAACTAATCCAATTGTGGTGAAAAATGAAATTGGAGAAGAGAAATTATTTTGGGGTGACTTACATGGCCAAACTGGAGAAACTGTAGGTAGTGGCACCATGGAAGAATATTTCACATTTGGACGTGACGTTGCTGCAATCGACTTTATTTCCCATGCTGCAAATGCATTTCAAGTAACCAAGGCAATATGGAAAAAACTGCAAGGAGTTACAATAGACTTCCATGAACCTGGAAAGTTTGTAACTTATTTAGGATATGAATGGTCAGGAAATCCTGGAGCGGGAGGAGATCATAATGTATACTATCTAAATGACAATGAACCCATTCATCGCTGCTCTCACGCGTTAATTGATGATCTATCAGATCTTGATACAGATAGGTATCCTGTATCTGAATTGTACAAAGAGTTTGAAGGACGAGATGACGTAATGATCATTCCTCATATTGGAGGACGAAAGGGCTCTCTTGATGTGATGGATGAAAATCTAACACCATTTATTGAAATTGTATCAGTACACGGGCATTTTCATTGGTTTGCACAAGACGCAATTGATCGAGATCTCAAAGTTGGTTTCATTGCGAGTAGTGATACTCACTCTGGGCGTCCAGGAAACAGTGTACCAGCGTCATATATTGAGGCAGTAAAATCAGGTTTAACTGCAGTATATGCCAAGGAATTAACTCGTGAATCATTATGGGATGCTTATAAGAAAAGACATGTTTATGCAACCACAGGGACTAGGATAATTCTTGAGTTTTGCTGCTTTGATTCTATAATGGGTGATGAGATTACCATTAATAAAAAACCTGTATTTGATGTCAATGTTGTTGGAACAGCAGGTATAGAATATGTCGAGTTATATCGAGGCAGTGAGTTGCTGCATAAGCATCAGACGTCAAATGGTGAGCTTTCTGAGAATAAGATCTGCGTCAGATGGACAGGTGCTAGAGTAAAAAATCGAAGGAGAAATAATTCCTGGTCTGGAACAATTTCTATTGAGAATGGATCATTTACTAATATCGCAGAAATGGCATTTGACTTACCATGGGAAGGAATAACAAAATCAAGTTCAAATTCTGTATCATTCATATCCACCACCGCAGGTGATTATGATGGATTAGTTCTTGAAATTGAAGGGAATCAGAATTCTCGCATTACATTTGAGACAGAAGAATATTCAACTGAATTTAAATTAAATGATCTATCAAGTCCCATAATTACTGAATTAGGGGAAGTAGAGAAAGTTTTTGAAGTATTTAAACTACCTATTTCACCAATTCCAACACATGTCAAATTTAGTTTTGGAGATGAAAATCCTAACTCTAAAAGAACACCATATTTTGTAAAAATTCAACAAGAAGACGGAGAGAAGGCATGGTCCTCTCCCATTTTTGTAAATTATTTCTAGATGTAGACAAAAAATGTGATTAATTAATTATAAATCTAAAATGATAAAAGTAAAACAAAAAAAATCCGAATTGAAATTTAAGCCTCTATCAAAGCAATAAAAAAAGAGAGATCACTAGACCAATTTATGCCTACAAAAGGAGTAATCAAAACAGATAAGGGAGATTTTCTCTTTGAATTATTTGATAATGAAACCCCGAACACAGTTAAGAATTTTGTACAATTAACTCAAGAAAATTACAAAGGTTACAAAGAGGGTAAGTTCCATCGTGTGTTACCAGGATTTGTACTTCAAGGAGGAGATCCTACTTATACTGGTCGAGGTGGTCCTGGTTACAATATTAATTGTGAAGTTGATGCGGAAAAACAATATCATGATAAAGGAATGCTATCTATGGCCCATGCAGGAAGAAATACTGGAGGGTCTCAATTTTTTGTTGTATTAAGTAGACAACAAACTGCACATCTTGACAAAAATCACACAGTTTTTGGTAATGTTACATCGAATCTAGATGTGTTGGACTCAATTAGTCAAGGTGATAGTTTTACAGTTGAACTAACTGAAGTTGACCCCGCAACTGAATCAAGAGAACTTAAGAAGAGATAAACTTCGAACCTTTGCTGTTAAAGAAAGCTCATTGTTTAGATAATCTACATATTTTCGAAACATATGAAATAATGTGTAGACAAGACTTAGATTACTAAACTAAATTGGTTGTTTGTATAATAAAATGTATTTTATATTTATAATTGATTTGTAGACAAAAGACTGTAAATATCAAGGTCAAAGGACAGGGCAGTATCTGATCATGCAGAATTTAATAATCAAGAATAGTGCAATTGGGCACTCATATCACATTATCGGGAATGAAAAAATTCTATAATATAGAAAAAATCTTGAATAAATAATTGAATTGAAATTACAATAAAGTATAATTAATATATATTTTTAAATTCTTAAAAGTAAAAACGATTAAACAAGGTATTCGGAAATTTGTGTAGATAAAAACAAATGATTGTTAATTTAAGTATTTTATTTCTATTTTCAAATTAAAATTTTCATCTTAATGTATGATTTGAGGATATCTGTTTTGAATTAAGCAGAAAATCAATAAATCATTTTCTGGCTATACACTTATTTCATTATTGGGTCATAATATGATTGCTTGATTATGGAAATCTTGCAGAAATAGAACAGTTTTCAATTTTTATTCGTACTATAGCGTTATTATTTATTTATTATTGGGTGTTTTTATATAATTCGTGCATGATTTTGGATAATTGTACATATTTTGGTAAATCAACGAATTGGATTCAGTACTGCACATTTGTACAAGATGTTTTTGAATGTATGCTTCATAATTATATGATTTATCAAAGCATTTATTCAGATTTATTTTAGTTTATTGAATAAATGTTGATTTTATTAATCTGTGTATATTTTTGAGCGAATTCTGTACATTTGTAGTTTGCATTACACGACTCCTTTTATATTTTGGAAACGATATTTTACTTGACACAAATATGAATGCACTATGTCAAGATTGTGGCAAGCACATGCCATCATACGTAAAATTTTGCTATGACTGCGGTCATAAAGTTACTA
>JAAFKL010000375.1 GCA_021399405.1 Candidatus Heimdallarchaeota archaeon
CTGGCTTCTGATAATCTGATAATACCTTCTAGTTGTCTGGCTGTTATGGTCACCCTATCACCCTGTTTTGTTCCATTAGAACTTTTGCCATAGGTTGACCTCATGCTCACATAAAAATTCTCTATCAACTCAGATGCTTCTTCTGAAAGAACCGGATGGTAATTTTTCTTTGCATAAGCGATGTATTTTTTCAATTCATCAACTGTTAATGGGGGTTTTAGGATATCAGTATTACCGTGATATCTATGCAGATTTAAGATATGACTAGCAATTACACTGTCGTTATCCTCCTCGGGTTCGTCTCTTAGGATGAAAACCAAGTCAAATCGAGAAAGAATTGGTGCACTGAGATTGACATTCTCATTAAAAGTTCTGTTGGGTTCATATCTACCATATTTGGGATTTGCAGCTGCCATCACTCCAGTTCTCGCATTGAGAGTGGCAACAATTCCTGCTTTAGCAATACTTACTTGGTGCTGTTCCATAGCCTCATGGATTGCTGATCTGTCATTCTCATTCATCTTATCAAATTCGTCTATAAGACAATTGTGTACCGGAATGAAATTTGCAAAATAAGTCTGATCACCTTCAATTTCTATATTGTAAACCATTTGTGGTTCTGCTTTTTGTTTAGATATAACCTTAGAAAAATGAATATCTTGTTCAATGATCTTCTTTAATAATTTGTATTCCGGAAGGATAGTTATTGAAGTAATATCACTTAGATCATTTAAACTTTGAATGATATTTTTTCTATTTACACCCATAGTTTTCAATTGACTCAATTTCACATTATTGCCATACAAAATGCTCTTTTGAGTATGTACAAGCTGGGAGGAGATTTTATTTATCAAAATATCTATTTTATACAATCTACCTGAATTATTTCTTCTGGACAATATTTTTTCATGATTCTCTTTCTTGTAACTTAACAATTTAGAATTTTTTATTTTTTTAATATTAGAAATCCCTGTAATTGAAACTTTAAATGATTGATAAGATCCAATTGGAACGACGCCTCCACCTTTTTGTTCTACCTCATGAACTCTTGCGATACAACCAATTTTTCTTAAGATTTTACGATAAAAGTGTGCAGTTTCTAAATTGCCAACTACAATATCTATTATGCCCCCACCTTTTCTATTTGATACAGATCCATCACCATTTATAACCCCCGAGATAAATGATTGAATGATATTTGGGGGTGCATGAAGAATGCTAGGGATGATGCATTTGCTTTTTGATTTATTTTCATTTGGTATACCAAGATCTATTAACATAGAATGAATAGATTTATTTCCAAAATACAGTTTGGTTACTCCATTCCTTTTATCAACAAACTCATTCGGTTCAATATTAAAAACTCTTAAAGCTAGATCCCTATAACGCTGAAGTAGATGGTCAGACTTGGAATAGAAAATTACATTATATTTATTTTTGGAGAGTGAACCATCTGTCAAAATCAAACCTAATATTTCGGCGAATTCTTCATTAATTGAGATATCTTCATACATGTAGTTGGAACTATTCTTTAGGTGGTAATTTCTAAAATCGATAATGACATCATTTTCCTCTATATCATCAACTGTCTTCCAGACCACACCATTATCCCATGTGGGGAGAGGATGTTCTTTGGTGATGGTTATTTTTTCTGCTGTAGACAATAATATCTCATAAACATCTTCTGAATACCTTTTGGAGGTTGCAATAATAGAATTATTATGAACCTCAAAGGTTTCATCAGAGAAAGATTTGACATCAAATTTTTCTTTGCTTTCTACAATTGATTCTATTGTTAGCAATTCACCATTTGCAGAGAGAATTTCTGTATTCCCTGCCAAACAAATGCCTCTATCCGCTAGAACAAGTGCCCCTGCTTCCAAAGTTACCTCTCCAGTATCTGGATCTCTAACAATTGCTGCTGTGAGACCTGCTGCACTAGATCCCTTACCACTCGTGAAAATCCCCCTCGGAGCTATACTCTGTACATATCTCAGCATCTGCGATTTTGCCACGCCCGGATCGCCTACCAGCAATATATTGGGTTGCCCCCTTGTTGTGAAGCCGTCGGGAAATGTTTTTGTTACACCTGAAAAGAGAAGAAGCATTGCAGCCTCTTTAATCTCATCATATCCATAGATGGCAGGTGCAATTGAACTGATAATTCTTTCATGTATCTTGGGATCATTGGATATATCAATGAAGAGCTTCTCCTCTTCAGGGGTGATATTTAAGAACTCATCATCCTTGGTTAGTGACTCTAGGTGATTGATATCTATCCAAGTATCAAAAGTCAATACTTGCCCTTTTTTGATTTGTTTGTGTGGTTTGGTTCTAACAATACCACCCATAACCACCCTGTCCCCCGGTCTGACAGCATTTACTATGTCATCGGTCAATCTACATACGATTGACTTGGGAGATGCACCAGGTGGTAGATCTTCTGGCTTTTCCTGCACAGTAACATATTGCCAATCTATTAACTTAGATCGGTGTTGATCAAGAGCAAATTCCTTGGATTTGCAAGTATCATTTATACAACGATCAGGTTTGAAATAAATACCATCGGTAAAGGTAACCTCCAATTCATGCCCCTCGTTACACACGTAGAAAGCTCTAGTAATAATTGATCTGATTTCAGTGGTTCTGATGACTATGCCATCCATCCATTTGAGAGAATCCACATGAGATGATCGGATATCCCTTATTTTTATTACACTTGGTGTTTCATGGAAACGAAGATAATAATGATCTCTTTCCAAAATTACTTCTCTATAAAATTCCAGGTTTTCACTTTTGACATGAAGACCCAATGCCTCTGATCCTGTTGCTAACATGAAGTAGGGGTTCTCCATGAGTGTACTAGCCAGATCAAGCTCGTGAGTATCATCTATCAGGACAAGATCATTGTAATCAACTGTGAGGGA
>JAAFKL010000376.1 GCA_021399405.1 Candidatus Heimdallarchaeota archaeon
ATGTCAAAAGGACCATTATTAGCTTATTTATTAGCAGACCCTGAATTATCGTTACAGTCGATACTAGTAACAAGAAAATATCTTGGGGACAAGAAAAATTCGGTATATGTATTGTTGGTAGCCTTTCTCACAACAATTGCAGGAGTAATATTCGGTTTATATTTAGGTGAGGGTATTGGTTTATACTAACTTCAATCCTTTA
Source organism: Candidatus Heimdallarchaeota archaeon (assembly GCA_021399405.1). The sequence continues at coordinate 203 of JAAFKL010000376.1, forward strand.
ATCAGGTGATGTAATTAATGTTGGAAACACTGGAAAAAAGATATCGAGCATTACGATTGTATAAATCAGGTAAGTATGATGAAGCTAGGGAAGTGTTTGAACAAATTCTCGAGCAAAATCCACAATCAGCTCAAGATTGGTATTATAAAGCTCACACTTCATGGAAATTAGGTTTTCATGATGAAGCCATTATTTCCCTAAATAAAATAAAAAAGTCATCAGAGTTAAAAGGAAATATTTGGTTCAAAAAAGGTTTGATCTATCGAGAACAAAATAATTTGGAACAATCGATTCATTGCCTAAGTATTGCATCAAACTTGTACAAGGATCATTTGATACAATTAATTATAAATTGGGAAATCTGTAAATTAGAAAACAAAGAAGATATCTCCAATGGATTAATGATAAACAATAGAAAATCAATCCAAGATTGTCTAGAGAATATGGGTTTTTTGGTCTCAAATATTAGTTTTCCTGAAATAATAAATCCTAATCAATCCCAAACCAACCAAGATATCGAATTTTTTATCCTAAATGAAATCAATCGTCAAGAAAATCAAGAGTTTGATAAATACATTGAGGTTACGTTGAAGAAAGCAAGTGCACTAGTTAAACGTGAACGCAAATGCTGTTAATAGAAAATTAATAATTATAAAATCAGAACTCTATCTCGTGCTATACACAGCATTTATATCGATCGGATATACATATATTGATACACATAAAATATATCGATGCATGATTAAATTATATTACCAAATTCAGAGTGATCCTTTATTTTTTATCATGATGAGTAAGTTATGGAGATACAGTAATTTCTTTTTTATGTAATTCTTTTAATTTTTTTCTCGATTTTAAAATTATTTTCTCATTTCTGATTATTTCTCTTACGTATTCTTTGGGAGGAAAGGTAATTGCATCAAATGGACAATTAACTGAGCAGGTAGAACATCCTACCATACATTGATTTGGTCTAGCGATTACTGGGAGTTTAATCTCAAAATCAAAATCATAAACATTGCGGCCACATCCAGTAGCACACAACCCGCAACCAACGCATTTCTCGGTATCAATTTGAGGATACCATTTTATTTTTTTCCGATCCAACCCCCACCATAATCTAAATTTTTCAGGTAAAACCTTTTGTTCATTTTCAACCATTATAATACCTATCTACTATATAGACATGTATCAATATGTATTGATAGATATAAATATTTATGTTTGTTGATTCATATCATTGCTTCTGAAATGCAACTAATGAGAGAAATTTAAATAATTATGTAATTTGGTTTCATATCAGCTTTCGCGAGTACTGGTTAGTTAATTGTTATTTAAGGATGGGTAACAATTAGTTTAGATTGCAATCACCCCCTAACTCATCATTTTATGGTTGTACCACAAGAATTAACACAACAAGGTCTTGAGCGATTGATCGGCTCATTGTTGTAATATTTGTTTTATGGATAGGCTTATTAATATCGAAAACATGATTAGAGATATCATAAAGAACTCATAATTAGGTATATATTTTTTGCAAATGGATATTACATATCGTTATATTCAATACGTACAGAGGAATCAGATGCAGGATTTTCCCGATTTACGGTAGACACATAAAATGATTCGATCCCTTTAGTTGCTCTTATTCTATTTACCAATGGCTGGAGTTCTTGTCTAATCCCATGTAAGAATACTAAATCAAAACATATATTATTAAAAATATGCCTATGAAGAGTTTCCTTAATTTCAATTTTGTATTCGTGTTGTAGGGCAGTTAATATATTTCGCATCTTCAATGATTCAATATATGAAAACCCTATAATCATTTCAACTAGTTCGTTTCCTTCCGATAAACTGAATTGATATTTTAAAACAAAATCATGTAAGGCAAGCCTGAATGCTTCTGATTTACTTTTAAAACCTTCACGTTCAATTATATCAGTGAATTTATGTAATAATTCATTCTCAATTGATAGACTAACAACTGGCATAGCATAAATTAAATTTAATAATTTTGGGAAATTTTATTTTTCTAGGCTAATTAATTAGCGCGTTATCTAAGTAATAAAATCAGTTTTCAGATAGAATTTAGCTATTTTCTAGTTTTTCATGTTGCGCGTGAAGTATAAAATTATTTGTCCTCAAGGCTCAAGAGGTTGAAATAGGTTTACTATATTTTTAAATTACAACATGAAAAAATATTGTGCAAACCTATCTCTTCAGGCACATGTGCCTGAAAATCAATCCTTGGAACCCCATTTCAAACAATCGATACAGTTCAATATTCTTTGCCCAGTTTCTGGGTGCAAAGAAATCAAAGCCAACGGTTTTGATAATAACTTTACTTTTCCAGTCCAATTTTACAAATGTAAAGTGCATAGAAGGACCTTCTATGCACATACTTCATGGTTGATGAAGAAATTGTCTGAAATTATTATTCAGAGAATATTACTTCTAGTTTTTGCTGGAAGTGTACCAGGAACACACTTAGCAGAGAGGTACAACCTCTCTGCCTCCACTCTTAGTAATCTGATAAATCAGAGTGAAAAATATGTGGATGCTGTGATTTCAAGAATTAAAAGGGATAGTATACGATTTAAGAGCTTACAACTCCCAGCCATGCTGGAAGATGTGATTTGGATTGATGAGACATTTTTCAAGGTAGGAAAGAAATCCTGGGCGTTGATTCTAGCCATAGATTACAATGGTCAGGTTTTGGGTTGGAAATTTGGTAGGAAGAGAGATTCAGATGAGATCAAAGACGTATTGACTCAAGTGGGTCAATACATGCCAAACTGGAAGATAGTTATTGGAGATGGTGCAAAGCCATATGCAACAGCGGTACGCTCGTTTCACAAACGAGCATACCTAATACAACAATTTCATACACATCCCTGGGAACGGGCTAGAATTACTGAATTCACACCTAAAGGAACACATTTGATCTTTGAAAATGTAGTAGAGCTTGATTACCAAGCTCTACTTCAGCAATCGCCACAAATTGGCTATGCGATCACCAAATCATACAAAGTGAATGTTGCAAAAAGGAAGAGAGGAAGGAAGAAGGGTCAGAAAAATGGAACCGGGAAGGGTAAATACAAGAAAAAAGTGAATAAGAAGAAAAGAGGATCTAAATCCGCAATAAAAAGTGGAAGAGCATTTCAATTTGGACACAATCTTAATTTTATGCAGGTTGATTGGCTTCAACCTGCATCAATAAAAGTGGATACACCGCCAAAAGAGGTGATAAGTCGAATTTTGTGGGTTACATTCATGGTCTTTAGCAATAAAAGTATAGTTTCTAATCGAATTGAGAGCTTGAACAGTGAGTTCAAGCTAGTCATTCCAAATCGAGGTATGCATAATGAAAATCATGTTTTAAATCGAATAAAACGTCTAGTTCAACTGAAAAGTGCATTGACAGTAGCATCATCCTCCCGGATGAAGCTACCAGTCTCTGCAAGAGTTGGTTTCAATAATTTACTGCACTTTTTTGAGCCTGATCCTTCTCAAATTGAGTTTAGAAAGGAGATGATTAAGATTTAGGGAATAGCCAAGAATTTAGAATATTCCCAGAAATTGAATAAATAAAAAAAAATGTTCTAAAGAAGATTACAAATCATTTCCTAATAATGCGCCTTAAGGAATCAAAAGCCGGGAATATAAAAATTGCTAAAATGGGAAACCAAAATGAAGTTTTACTTGAATCTGAAATAGACTCTGAAGAACCCCTTGTAGATGAAGTTGAAGGTTCAATTGAACTTGCAGTCGAGGTAGGCAAAGAAATTGTTGTTGATACGGTACTTGTAACATCTGTAAAAATTTTCACAGCCTCTGATGTATCATTAGAAAATTTTGTAATAACACCATAGTGATCAGAAACTAATCCCACAACATCAGGTGTAAAGATAATTTGTGATGCAAGAGACCGAATTTGTGTAACATTTTTTCTGAAAATGTAATCGATCCTACCAGGAAATGTACCTTTAACAGTATCATGAATCGCATCCCGAGGTTTAGTATTTGCGTTTGGTACGACCTCCAAATATGAATCAACATAATAACCACCTTGAATCATAGTGTTGTACCCTTCATTCCAAGGCGGATCATCAACAGGATTTCCATTGAAATCCCCTGCTACAATCGAGTACCCTGAAAAACTGTTCTCAAAATCAGTCACATGATTTTTTGTTGATTTGATTTGATTATTTTGCTCCTCACTTGTTTCAGATAACCTCCATGAGAGATGAGCTGATATCAAATTTATATCACCAATATTCGGAATTGTTACCTGGCTAGAGATTATTTTCCGGGATTGGATATTAGAAGTACTTGTTGCTGAGGAAACATATAAACTAGATGAATGATTTATGGGATATTTAGACAGAATTGCAACACCCTCTTCCCAAACTTGCCAACCATAGTGTGACCAATCCCACTCAAAATAATAAGTCATGTTAAATTGTGTTTTCAACCTTTCTGCAATGATATACACGATATTATCTGCTTTAATATCTGAATAAAGTGTATTAGATTCTTTATACTGTGCGGCTTCTTGAAAAGCGATTAAATCTATTTCTAGATTACCAATAACATCAACTATCATATTAATTTTCTCGTCTTGATTAGATTCTTGATAGGTATGAAGATTAAGAGTTAAAACAAGAAATTCATTTGAATATTGTTTGTACAGATTGTTATCCAATCCTAATATTGAGTCTTGATTATCCTTGATGGGTTGAATAGTAGCATTTGGAAGAATTGTAAACATTGAAATTGTGATATAAATACAAAGAAAAACAAATAATTTCATTGGGTACTAAATTTTTAGATTATTTTTAAATTAAAAATATCGCGTAAAAATACAAAACTGATGATGATTGAAATATCAGCAAAGACTAGATAGACATCTTATTTACAGTTAACATTATTAGAATACAAGAGTTGCAGAGGATTAATAAACAAATAGTTTTCGAATAATCAAAACATTTATATATTATGTATGTGGTTAGTAATATACTGACTAATAAATTGTAACTGAATGATCAGCTACAACTTATTATTGCTCAGTATCTGAGGTAAAAATTATGGTAACTAAAACAAAAATCTTATCCGCTCGTGTACAAAAATTAGTCGCATTAAAGGCTAAATCAATAATGGCTTTCCGTTCTGCCCGCATTATGGCCAACAAGGTTCAATCATCTCTGGTTTTAAAAGCCAGAATTATGGGGATTTCATTAAAATCTAAGCTACCCTATAGGTTCAAAGCAAATGGTGTTAAGATAAACAGATTGGCTGCTCAAGGTTTCAAAGCAAATGGTTTTGCTGCTCAAGGTGTCAAGCCCTATCATGTACAAGCAAATGGTTTTGCAGCTCAAGGTGTCAAGCCCTATCATGTACAAGCAAATAGAATTGCAGCCCTAAGTTTCAAAGCAAATGGGGGAAAAGCAATTATGAAAATTCGAGCAAAATCATTATTAGTGAGAGGGGGACTAGCTATGGCTGGAATTACCATTGCAGGATTAGCAGTTTCTGGCATAGCAGTATATGGAGTAGCCTGGCTATCTAAATTTTCGCTCTTATCACGTGGTTTCTTTGCCATGTAAAACAAATTTAATCATTATAATTTATATTTGAAATTCAATCAATCAATCAATCTATACTTATAACAAACTTTAACCAATTGAAGTAATGTTGTCTCCATCTTCACTCCATGATTTCATGTAATCTGGGTTTTCAACAGCTTTTGCGGCTTCTGTGACCTTCATTGGTTGACGGGTATCGATCATAACAGCTTTTTCGTTTGTATGGGTAACTGCAGGGTTGTTTTGAACTTTATCAAATGCCTGAGGTTGGGGGCCATGATAGATACCGGGTGGGTGATAAGTCATATTACCAACATCTATACCGTGTCTGCTGAAGAATTCTCCATCGTGGTAAAATATCATTTCTTCATATTCAATGTTGGAATGGTAGAATGGGATTCTTAACACGTCTGGGGATTCGAGTGGTCGTGGAACGAAGCTGCAAATCACAAAACCCTTGGCCACAAATGTCGTATGAACACTTGGAGGTAAATGGTAACTCGGTGACACAACTGGTTGGAAATCATTGATGGATATCTTCCAGCAAGTTAGCGAACCTTTCCACCCACTTGTATCCTGCACCGGATTAAAGGGATAGAAGACCCTAGTTATCAAATTATAC
>JAAFKL010000377.1 GCA_021399405.1 Candidatus Heimdallarchaeota archaeon
ACTACAGCTCCCTTCCTTGCCAGAGAGAGTGTATCCATTCCAAAATGACACTGAAGATGAAGGAGTGACTTTCCAGTAATGTCTGGTAATTCTTTCTCCTCAATGGGAAAAAGAGATGATTTGCCCTCTAAGAATTCCTTAACCCCATAATATTCAGATCCATAATGTGCTTTGGCCAATATGTTCCATCGTTCCATATTGGCTTGATTAAATTCATCCATAACCTTAGCTTCATTAATATTCTAATAATTCTTTCTGATCTATACAATTCTTTATTCTCTGTTCAGATCAGATTTTATTTGGTCTATAACCATTTTGAAGTAATCTATATTGTATGCCCTCGCAAGTATCAATGCCCCCTCTACGGTAGAGAAAATAAATATGGCTTTACCAATTGCTTTTTCTTGAATTCGAAAAATGGGTTGGCAGGTCATTAGATGAGGTTTCCCTAATAAATCTGACATTGAACCTCCCACGTATGCTAATGTTCCATGATAACGATGATAGAATTATTAGTTTTGAGGATTGTTTACTCTTTGAAGGGAAATATCCTCAAGTACAAATTAGAATTTCAGTTGATTTAGGTCATAGAAAAATATTGAAGAATGCCTAGGTAATTGAAGATATTACAAAATATCTTTCTTTATCAGATTTGGAAAATTATATTCAGTAGTATTAATTTATAATATGTATATTATTTTCACTTTGAAATTAGAGTGTGGATAGTATTTATTAAGTCACACCGAATCTCCACTATAATACAAAATGGAGTTGGAAACATGGGAAAGAAGACTATAAAAACTAAGAAAAACATTACAAAGAAAAGACCTACTAAAAAAGTAGCCCCATTGAAAATTGAAAAGGAAGAAGATTTTTTTGAATTATTAGAAAAATCATTTATCACCGATCAAACACCTGAGGCCAAGCTTGTAGCTAAGGGTCAGTACAAAGAAGCCTTGGAGCTACTGGAAGATGCAGAGGCATGTCATCTCACACCAATGCTAATTGGTCCTCCCGGTACAGGTAAGACGATGCTAGCCAGAAGTTTTGCCTCCTCTCGTGGGAGGACATTTGAATGGCTCACCATGGATGAATCAATCAAACCAGTTCACCTGACAGGTGCTTTTGATCCCTCAGAAACTCTGAAGAGGGGTTTTGTCAAGGAATCTTTCCTTCCTGGTCCACTGACTAAGACTATGATTACAGGTGGTATATTTCTGGCCAATGAACTAAACAGGGCCACAGAATACACCCAGAATAGTTTTTTGGAACCACTTGAGGAGAGGAGCCTAATGCTGCAGCGATTGGGACGTATTCGCGCACATGAAGACTTTTTCATGATCTGTGCAGCAAATCCTAGTGATATGGCTGGAACTCATCGTATCTCGGAGGCTCTAAAAGATAGGATTAAGATATGGATCAAACTAGATTATCCATCCAGAGCAGTTGAAATGGAGATAATCCAAAACAATCTACCTCAGACACGCTTATCATCGGACTATCTTGATCTCACCCACCAGTTAGTCGAAGCAACAAGGAAAAACCGAGAGATTGAGCGTCCAGCATCTATCCGATCTGCAATCGCCATAGCAAAGCTGGCAGGAAGGAGAATAGAAAACAATAACGACCTTTCCAATGGAGAATTCAAGAACATTGCCATGAAAGTTCTTGCTGGGGGCATAAAACCACGACCTGGTGTTGATGCAGAGGTAACAGTCAAGAAAATCATTAATCAAGTGGTAAAGAGTTCTTAGAGGTGAGAAATTGTTTGATTTAGTAGAATTCGCACAAGAGTTTGTGGACACCGCTCGGAAATTTGCATTTGAGTTTCCGGCTGTAAAAAAGGCTATGTTCACATCAAGACAGTCTATAGCTATTGCATCTCTGGGTACTACACGTATCCTCAGATTGAGATCTGCTCTGAAAGCCGAGGATCTTATTAAAATCTCCGTCATAACGACCCCTCCAGAGGCACAAAAATATGCAGAGTATATTGCTCTAAAAATTATATACGGAGAGGAGACAATTGATCAATCAGAAATTGTTTATAAAACAAAGAGTAAACAAAAAGATGACGTGAAAATTGAAAAATCTCCAGATCTCACTGCGTCAAAATTATTATTACAGGATATTTTAAATTTCTTAAATTTAGAGAAATCTGTGGATGTGAAAAAAGATCTTAAGGTGCTGGAATTTGCAGAGAAAACCGAAGAAGAATTGTTTTCCTCTGAATCAAAAATGCAAAGTAAATCTGGAAAAGATCAAAATGAGTCATCAGATAAGGAATTACTGGAAATCGCAAGAAGAAGAATAGCTTTTGAGATTATCGGAGGGAGGGCAGGAATTATCACTCACAACATCTCCTCTCAAGAAAGTATGTTTCGGGTGGCCAAGCATCTATTATTGCAATTTATTCCCAATATTGATTCAAAGGGGTTGACATATGCTCAGATATTAGATTACAGTGATGAAATAGCAAATCTAACATTTGAAAAATTCGTTGAAATCATGTCTAACCTCCTTCTTGCAACAAGGTTAAAGGATCGCAAAGAAGTAGAAGGAGAATTCCAAGATGTAATCGATCATCTATCCCAATTTCAAGTATCGCAAGGATACTCCATTATGAATGAGTACAGGTTGCTTCTCAACAGACTATCTGTATCTGAGAATTATTATGCCCCTTTATTGGGTTTTATCATTAATCAGTTTGAGAAATTGATTCGTGATATTGCAAATACTATAGATGACTTTCTTGAGTATCCCAACCTATACGATGAACAGGAATTTGACCGGGAGAAGCTTGAGAAAATTCTAGATAAAACAAAGGAGCAGTATGAAAAAGATATTTTGGAACTTATAAAAAAATCACATCAATTTGATAATCAATTCTTTACAAACATGTCTGAAATTGTAATGAACAAGTTTGAAAATGAAGTGACGGCAATTCCATTGGAGGATCTTATGGACAATCCCATTAACAATTCCGAGTGGATGGAACTCTTCGAAGAGACACTGGAGGAAAGATTAGATGGAGAGAATGATTTTTCATCCATGAATAATTTACTAGATGACGTTTCTGAGATATATGAAATGATAAATAATTCATATGCCCAAAATTACTCCAAAAAACAAATGACAAATATGCTCAAAACTATGGCTTCAGTATCCAAGAGCTATGAGGATCTGGAACAGGTGACCGATAGAAGTAGAGAACTTGGAAATGTGCCACCCTATAAACAGATAAGGGAAAAAGGGTTGGAACTAGGTTTGAGCCCAAATGAAATTGCTAGATTACTAGGTAACTATTTTGAGTATCTCAAGGAGATCATACCCACTGAGGATCCCAGTTTTGAGAGAGTTGATCATCTGCTCAATAAATTTGAGATCACAACTCCTCAGTTTAACTCTTTGACCAAATTATCTATCGAGAATGACCAAGAAGGGGCTCTTGGAGCACTGGCACAAAGAGATCTGCTTTCTGTCTCACAGCAAATCCCAAATACTGATGAGGGGGCAAACCTGTTTGAAAGGGCATTGGGTGCCGGTGGTGGAGAGAATCTCTTATTTGAGTGGTTTAAATTAGGTAAAAAATTACCCCCCAAAATTAGACAGATTGTCAAGGATGCAGCTAAGCGAGTGATGATTGATTTAGCAAAGGCAAAATCAGCAGCTCTTATCGGATCATCAGAAGCAGGACCATTACCTGAGGGTTCTATCCGTCCTTATATTCTGGGCGATGATCTTGATACCATTGATATTGATGAGTCCCTCGATAATATACTCGCACTGGGTAAAAACATCAATGATGTGGTCGCAGAAGATTTTATAGTCAGAAAGACAGTCACTGGAAGGAGGTGCGTTATCTTCTTAATTGATATCAGTGGATCTATGTCTGGAGTTCCCTTGGCCAGTGCATCTTTGGCAGCTGCTATGTTACTCATGGCATTTGCACGTGATGAACTGGGGGTAGCTCTGTTTGAGTCATCAACTCATGTTCTATGTGAAATAAATGATCCTATCGAGATTGACGAGGTAGTTGATGAGATATTAGAACTGACTGCTCGAGGAGGCACACAAATGCAGAGAGCTATTGAATGGGCCGAGAATCAATTTCTTCAAGCAGTAAGTCAGGATAAGATGTTTATCATGGTGACTGATGCCATGATAGGCGATTTCAATGCCAGTAAGAAACACTTGAAGGCTATCTCTGAGATGGGTGCCACCAATGTAATGATCCTTCCTGGCAATGCGTACAGCATGGGAAATATCCAAAATTTATTAGATGACACTAATACCCAACTTGTCACAGTAAGTAATTGGAAGGCATTTCCGGAAATTGTAAGTGAGGTTTTGTCCAGAACATGAGTCCCAGTCGTTTAGTGGAGCGTTCTAGGATGGTTAGGGCAAAGAAAATATCCAAATCATCAATAAAGGAGTTTGAAGTCATAAATGAGGATCCACTGATCGCTTATCTCATAATTCAAGGATCATCTTCCTCACCATATATAGTGATTATAGATTTCAAGAAGAATCATGCTGCTCACAGCTGTCCTGATTTCAATCGGAGACGTTCCTTTTGTAAGCATTTTGGGAAGTTATTCCTGTTACTTCCTGATTATCTTTTTGGTAAAGTTGTGCAGAATCAATCCAGATTAAATAAAATATATGGTGGTGTTGATAAATTACTTAATGAGATCAAATCTAAGAAAATGGAGGAAAAAATCGATAACAATGAAATAGAGTTGGAAGATCTAAGTTTAATTGAATCAATTAAAGCGTACTACACAGGAAAGAGGAATGAACCCCTTCTCCAAGCAATAAAACAGTTGATTGATATTGAGTTGAAAACGGATAAACCATATCTATTTTTTCTTAAACTGAATAACATCCTTGAGATACCTGATAGTTTATCAAAAGAAGATTTCAGGGGCAAAATTTCTTCTCATATTAAGGAAAAATTCTTAAAAAATGTAATTACTGTATATTCAAAGATTAATTCTACCAATCTAATTAAACAATTAGAATTAGCATATTTTATTTCAGACATAGCAAAACAACTAGAGTACAATCTCCCTTTCATTGACATAAATACCTCTTCAGTGAAAATAAGAGAGTTATCCAATTTTATCGCTATGACAGAAATACTTTATCGTTTCCAACCAGAAATGATTGATCAAATTAAGCAAACAGTCCCTAATAATTTTGATTATGAGGCGGAAGTATCAGAGGCTTTCAACAGAATAAAGAGAAAAATCAATTTCACTGGGACATCACTTGGGAAGCTGAATAACTGGATAAGTAAAAAACAAAAGGATATGACTAATTATTCATTTTCGATTGATTATATAGATGAATTTTTGGTATATTGCATACAGAGTAACAATGAAAAAGTGAAGTATAAACTGTCTTTATACAAGGAATTGGCCCATCCTTCAACAAAATTACTTGAAGCAAATCCTGCAGTTAGATTTGTCTTTAATGAGATTAAAGAAAGTGAGAGGGATTATGTCACCCGTAATGAGTTTACAAGACATCGTAAATTCTTTAAATGGTTAGAAACTGGTAAAATCAGTGGAAAGTGGGTGGAACGAACTAGACAACGCATACCCGATATTCTACTTGATACAGATGGAGTCATAGTACAATGGAAACTTAATATTCATCAAAAAACAACCGATAAATACTATGCCTTGGATGAGAGCATAAAATTAAATCTTACTACAGATTCAATGCAGTACAAACAACTCCAACCCTATGACTACACCCTATCTGATAGTAAAATGAGGTTTAATGGTGAGTACTCCAAATCAGTGACACCTAAGCATATACTCCAACCGGATCAAGTTGTAAATCTTGTTCTCCAAGGGGTGAAAATCGTATCTAACGTACTTCCTTGGGATGTTCTTTCTAAATTCTCACAATCGGGGTATGTAAAGGGAGGAGATATTTCTGTTGCAATTAACCAATGTTCGGAAAGATCTTTTGTGTATGGAAGTTTGGCACTTCAAAATGCTCTGGAAAATATACTTAAATTGGGCAGGATTGGAATTTCTGAGGATGTATATGAAGAGATTCATAAAATATTGAAAACTGACACTGGGAGATTGAATTCTATAAGCCGTCCGTTAGTTAAGAGAATAGTTATTGCTGAGGGAGAATATTTTGAGAATTTGTTTTCTTTAATTGATTTTTCTCAGGATAATATTCAATTATTGGTGGTTAAATCAGCTAAAACAAACCCCACTCTTGTCAAGTTCAGGAATAAGTTGATCAAAGAGGTGTTAAGGGTAAGTAAGCAAAAAGAAGAAATATGGGGAAAGATATTCTCCTCAATAAATAATATGGATTTAGGACATTATTTGGCCTTCAAATCGGAATTTAGATCAACAATTATCAAAGAAACAAAAAAATTAAACTCTCTTATCAGTAAGAAACCTATTTCCGAGAAAACTATTTACCGGAATTTCATGGGTAAGATTGTCTGTGATAATTTGGGATTCTCACCTAAATCACAATTTGGAGATTATGAAGTAAAAGAAATAGCAAAAATTATTTCTAATATCATCTGAAATGTTACCTATTTATTTGATAGTAATTCCGAATTTAATGCTTTGAATCTCTTTTTTGATCAATTTCCGATTTTTTCCAGTAAAATAATGGAAAATATTATATATGATACATGCTCATTGTAGTTAGAAAGTAAATATCATATACACAGAGTGATCCCAATATGAATTTGAAAGAGATTTATGGTATTAATACATTTAGCCATAAGGTGATGA
>JAAFKL010000008.1 GCA_021399405.1 Candidatus Heimdallarchaeota archaeon
TAATTCTGATCTATTCCATCATAAACAGGAGGTGCAGCTATAACAGCCACAACACCAGGAGACGGTGTGTTATTCCACGATTCTCCTGTATATTTTATGCGAACTCCGTCGCCGTCCAAATCCCCAATGCGTACCACACCACCAACATCTGTATTTGATCCCATCACTTCATAGGAATGCTTTGCATCATCAATTACACCGGTATAATGCCGACCAGAACCAACTATTTCATCCAGTCCGTCACAATCAACGTCACCTACGTCTAGCCAGGTATCTAAAAAGCTGGCACCAATTGAGGTATTTAACTCATAACTATCATCCTCTGGCAAATATTCATAGATATGTATATCCCCTGAAGCTGGAACGCCCCCATAGGCAGTACCCATAACTACCTCATCTCGCCCGTCTCCATCTAGATCTCCAGCTGCAACTGGTGTTTTATAGACATATAAGTCCTCTGGGGCATGTATTAAATCAAAAAGCTCAAAAGTGAAATCATTGTCAATAATAGCTAATTGACCATAATATCCCCAATCCCTAATTGCGGCTGAATATGCAATCTCATCCCTTCCATCCCCATCAAAATCCCCTGTTGCAATATCTATATCCATAGTTGGATAATAATTATTGGATGAGAGATAAGTAAAAATATGGGAAGTCCAAATTTGTGCGAAATCATTTTGATAATCATCCAAGACCCAAATATCTTGATATAAAGGACTAGAATTATCAAAAGTGAAGACAACTGCAATTTCATCCCTTCCATCACCATCAAAATCACCTGTGGCTATTTCTGGTTCCATGCCATATCTATTTGTATCTTCTAAAATGTGCCCAGATACCACAGTTAGATTGGAAAGACATGTCCAAGTGGGATGAAACTTGTATACACTCAAATACACATTAGTTCTAACACCAAGACCTACTTCATAATCACCTATTTCGAAATTTACATGAAGTATCTCATCAATTCCATCGCCATCCACATCTCCCGTGGCAATGCTTTGAAATGGTTCATTATCGGAAACACTGTAATTACCCAGAGATGTGTAATTATGGGCAGCATCATCAAAAATTGTTAACAAAGGGGTACGATCAACCACCATTATTTCATCATATCCATCACCATCTATATCTCCAAGAGCGAGATCATAACCGTGACCAAATTCAAAAGTAATAGCACCACTATCGTAACGATTTAGATCTACCGGAATGTTTTGTGTTAGGTTGAAATCATTCGATGCATCCTCATATACCGCAAGATCAAGTTCTGGCGTATATGGTAACACCACAAATTCTTCCAGATCAGCAAATTGAAACTCATCTTTGGTAAGTGGATGAGTACTATCACTGTCAGCCGTTTCTAGTGTGCTACCTTGCTCAACAATTTGATCATCTGCATAAAGATCATATACAGTTGTGGTGGGCATGGAAAGTACTCCCTTTGTTTCCAGGGCTACATTTTCACCTATTTGGCTAGTCTCAGCTAGATTAAAAGCAGATGAAGAACTAGCAAAAAGTATAATGGTTACTATGCAATAAATGGCTAACCTCAATTCTATGAATCCTCCGGTATTTTTCTTAATTAATTTAATTGATGGTTTTAATAAAAATTAAAAATCTACCCTAGGTGATATATAATTCGGTGCAAATAATATTTTTAATAGAAAGACGGATATCAATAAATCCGGATTATTTCAAAAATTTACTCATACCCCAATAACACAATTTTCCTTATCGATTTTTTAGGTATTTATTAAAATATAAAAACCGTGATTTGTGGTAATTGTCATTAGTATCATTATCAGGGTATACAATCCCAGTATTTGAGAGTTTAATGTATTATGATTTAATAGTTAGAATTATAAAATAACAAGATTTTATCACTTAGATCTAGGCATGGTCCAATAGACATGATTAAGGTCCGATGATTGTCCCATCCTCAAATAATGCAACCTTATCCATTCGCAGGTGAGGATAATGAGGGATCAAAAATTCTTTTGTTCTCCTATATATGTTAAAATTCCTCGTAGCTCCTAGTCGATTACTATAAACAGTTTCTGGGACTATTACTTTTATTTCATCATCATTGGTGATTAAACACAAACCATGAGATTTGTATTTTTGATTGAGGGTGGGCAAAATACTTGTTTCATGATAATTTAGAGAGCTAGGAGTATAATTTTGATATAAATCTGATATAGATTTATTTGAACTTGATTTCAACCATAAGGTGCCCACGAATTTGATTTCCTTTTTGTTTTCAATTTCCTGTATTTTAGTTTCTCCACTGTATTCCACATGATAGGTTTCCTTACTTCGGAAATCATTGGTGTTAACCAATTCTTTTAGATTCCTTTCTTTTGGTTTAATTTTCACTGCAAAGAGTATTTTAATCACAATTAAAAATACAATAAATCCAAGGATAATGTATTGCCAAATCCATCCGTTTGGAATAAAAATGTAATAAAAAGGAATTCCTAAAATAAGATTGAAAGGTAGTAATAAGTCGAAAATGATATGGTGTGCCCTGGTAGAATAATTGTAGACAAAGACTTTAAAATATGTTCTGTCTGCTTTTATGATCACTGCCCTGTATTCTGTATGCTCCTTCTTCATTTTTTGATGAATCAATAACATCCAGCAACAGAGTATCTTGCATTAATTAGTAATAATTTTCAATCCTTATTCAAATTCTAGTTTTGGGAGAAGTAAAATGATACATTTTTATTATGATATCGAATTACCAAAGATAGGAAATTTTGCATTGATGAGAATATTAGGGTAATTCATAAGGATCCAAGGAGTTATTAAACTCAGTATTGATCAAATCAATATTGATTTCCATGTACTTGATAACATCATCTAAATTTGGATTGTCTAATTTATCCTGTTTTACCTTATCATATAATGATTTAGCAAGAAGAAGCTGTTGCCGTTCATTTGATGTGAAATCCATAAGAAGAGATTGGTAGTTCTCAATATTCTGTAAAAATTTATTAACTTCCTTCTCTCCCTTTCTTGTTTTAATATCTACCTCGATATAGGGTACCTCCAGTAAAGTCAACTTTGTCAATTCATCTGCATAGTCTTTGACATCTTGCTGAAGTACATGGACAGCATCATCTTGAATTTGGCTAAAATTACCAACTAATGCAATTGGAGTGGGAGTAGTTTTAATTAAGTCACTGACTAACTCAAATAAAATTTGCAAAGAGTCTGGACGTGAAACATCAAAAACCAGTATTGCTGCTTTGGCACCATTGTAAAATCTCTTCCTAAGGTCAAAAAACTCGAGAGAATTTGAAATATCCCATATTTGAAGTTCTAATTCCTTTCCCATAGGTGTTGTTACATACTTTACTGAGAAGTTTGCACCTAGGGTTGAGAGATGATCCTCTATGAATACTTTATCGCTAAAAGTCCTCATGATCTCAGATTTACTAGCATCACCTAATAGTACAATTTTCCTTATTGCTTTCCCAGGATTATCCATTAGTACAATTCAAAGATATGTCATTATTAATACTTTCTAGTTTTAATATTTTTTATACCAATTTCTCCTAATAGGTGTATTCCAAGTATTAATCCTTAAATATGAAAAAGTGTTACCTTTATATGAGTAACAAATTTGCTAATATTTTACTAGAATATTCGAGTGCAAGAAAAACCTTTATTAATAATCAGTCACTATTTATTATATTAAGTCTTAAAGCATTGTTATCCTTTGAAGGGTAACAAATAGGAATTCTCTCCCGACAGGGGTTAGTTACTAAAAATTTAAGAGATTTGATTGAACTAAGGTTTGATAAAAAAAATGTTTGCAATAAAATACGCATTGAAATCGATAAGCAGGAGAAAGCAGAAAAATATGCTCACTGTATTATCAGTCACACTTGCAGTGACTCTTCTAGTAGGAGTTGGAGCTGCCAGTAATGGAATTTACGGGGCCTTCGCATCAGCATGGTGGGATATCTCAGCTGATACTGATATCTCAATTTCTGAACCAGCCACCGATTTCTTTCCAGCCAACATTACAGATATGATAACTGCATCTGATGATGCCAGGTTAGATGATCTGATTGCTACAACCACAGCAATAGAGATTTACGGTTCTGTGGTGTACAGCGAGGGTAAAATTGTACCTGGCACCCAGATATTTGGGATTGAAACAGATGATCCTGAATTCGGGAATTACTATGATCTTGATGGAAAAGTCATTGATCTGTCTGTTCTTGAAGGTGATAAGGTAATAATAAGCAAGGAATTATCCATAGAACTAGATGTAAAGGTGGGTGATGAGATCCAGACAAGTGTTGACAATGGGCTTGGTGAATCAATACCACTTCATGTTGAGATTGTTGAAATCTATGATGCTCAACTTGGCCGTGGAAGAGAGAATGTTTTCAGAGCAGTCCCGAGAATAATCATCAATTTAGAGCAGATCCAATCGCGACTAATTGCTGAATTACAGGACCATGTGACTGTAATCAGGTTGGCTTTTCTAACAGTTGAGAATGGAGGAGAATTGAGTAGGGATTTAGAAGATCTCGATATTGATGAGAAAACTTTTGTGGGTAGAGAGATGCTTGAAGAGGCTGTTGAGGCGCTGGAGGATTTACTCCAAGAAGACAGGCCCCTATCAATTGTGTACAGTGAAAGAATATCCGCAGCAGATAACATAAAAGACAACATTGCTGGCATTATAGGCGTACTCAACCTATTTGTTTTCATGCTTAATCTCACAGCATTGTTACTAATCATAAATGTACAGGCCATGAATTTTGATGACCGTGCCTATCAGACAGCAGTGCTTCGGGCCATGGGAACCTCAAGAGGATCTATATTCAGGATATTTTTGATTGAATCAGCACTTGTTGGTGTTGTTGGATCAGCTGTGGGCTTACTTGTTGGCTTGCCATACGGGGACTGGATGCAGGGGGTCGTTAATGAGATTTTCGATATGCCAAACGCTTCTTCCGCCTCCGCCAATCTTTCGCAATCTGTAATCGTTGGTGCTTTCATGCTGGGCATATTACTCTCAATCTCGACAGCAGCCCTTCCCGCATGGTACTCATCTGGTAATTCAATAACCGAGGAATTAAGAGGTATCAAATCTACCAAAGTTAA
>JAAFKL010000378.1 GCA_021399405.1 Candidatus Heimdallarchaeota archaeon
AGAGTAAAAAATCCAATGTATTCATACATTGCCTTAAAGTCAAGCCAAGAATATATTAAGTATGGATTCACCACTTTACGAGACTGTGGGGGTGAAGCATGGGGTGCATCTCTTAGAAGAGCATTCGATCAAAATATGTTTCCAGGACCTCGGTTACTGGTTGCACAAAATTTTCTGATGCAATGGGGTAATCAAGAAGAAATGGGCCCTGATGAATACTTAGAAATTCAAAGAAAACATGAAGTAATAAGTGGACCTGATGGAGTAAAGCATGCAGTCCGGGAAAGAAAACGCAGTGGATCTGATTTTATTAAAACCACGACCACTGGAGGAGTTTTGCATGGGATGGAATCCCAACTCGATCGGTCTCTCTGGACTCAAGAGGAACTAAAAGCAATGGTAGATGAAGCAGAAAGGTTAGGTATGCATGTCGCTGCCCATGCTCATGGAAATGAAGGAATATATCAAGCAACCTTAGCCGGGGTCAGATCTATTGAACACTGTTCGATGCCAACTGAAGAGACATTAAAATTAATGAAAAAGAAGAATACATATTTGGTTGCAACACACAGCCCTCAATTTTTATTAGAGGATCCAGATCTCATTAAAAAATTGGTTCCTGAAATCATCCAGAAAGGACGTACCGTATTAGCAAAGCGATCTGAAGCACATAAACTAGCGTATGATATGGGTATCAAAATCGCACTCGGTACAGAT
This sequence comes from Candidatus Heimdallarchaeota archaeon, assembly GCA_021399405.1. The sequence continues at coordinate 718 of JAAFKL010000378.1, forward strand.
GCTCCTGTAGGAAGAGATCACTGTCATTCTCCTACTGAATTATCATTAATGGTAAAAAATATAGGTGTTACTCCGGCTGAAGCATTAAAAATGGCAACTATTAACGCTGCAGAGGCAATTAAGTTAGAGGAACAGGTAGGTTCTATTACCAAGGACAAATTTGCGGATTTTCTCATACTCTCCAAAGATCCATTAGTAGATGTGGATGTAATTGCAAACAAAGATAATATCGAATCTGTAATAAAAGATGGTAGAATTGTTAGTAAGAAAGGAATACTAATTCAATAATCTGAACAAGGGTTTAGTGAAACTATTTAATAAATAGACAATATTTTCTTACCATAACTTGTAAACTCATTCGCTTTACTTTTTTATTATTACATTTTGAATAGATTTGAACTTATCAATGGCAACCAAAGAACACATACAAGAAAAACTTGAGAGATTAAAGCAGAGTTTACTTTCCAAAGCACTCAGCGATGGTCAAATTAGTTCTGAAGAAAGGATGATCCTCAATTCAATTAACTATGATATTGATAATTTGTATGATACCTTAGAAGAAGCATTCGAAGATAATATCATTACATCGACAGAAAAATCAGATATGGTCTCTCTAGTTGATAGAATCTGTAATGATGCAGAGACTACTGCGAGTTTTGATGAATATGTGTCTAAAGATGAGGAATCACTTATTCTTAGATTAAAACGCACGCTTGTGGATGTCAAAAAAACGATACAAGATCTTTGATACACTAAACAAATAATTTTGCTTTAAATTACTCTAGATCGCTAAATTTACCTAAACTGTTTTGTTTAGGTTGAAATAATTCTTTTTTGATTGAATATCTATTTATTATCTAATAATTGGATAAAAGTATATCAACTGCAGAATACTGTAGGGAGCCTTTGAATGACCGATTCATCAGAATTAGAACAAACTGTTCAAACAATGCTTCCAATTCTGAAAAATCATTTCTATGAGATGGCACAGAGAAAATTTCGGGCCAAAATTAATCAATTAGAATTCACGGCAACACAAACAACTGAACGTGCTGGCGCATCAGGCAGAGTATTAATTTCAAACATTTATTACAAAACCGAGTATGGCGAAGCCACAGAGACAGTTGCATTAAAATTTTTTGAAAATACAAATTCAGCAATAACTGAGATTCGCAATGCCATGATGTTAGAAATTAAATTTCGAGCAGCACCTGAATTTGGAATACCAAGAGTTATTTTCGCTTCAACAAAAGATCCAGTTCTAATTATTTACGAAGGTATTCAAGCTACAAACTATGATGAAATTGAAATCGAAAAGAAAGCATGGGAGGCCGGGAGATTACTAGCAACCATACATGGCTCGGAAGTTCGACCTGTTGATAAGACCCTATATAGGGACCTACAAAGAATGATAGGTGCACAATTAGCAGAAACAGGATTTGAACAACAGATTTCAAATGGTATGGGCTATTATTATCAAATGTTGGAAAATGCCCATTCGGGATGTGATCCATTCAGTGATTATCATCAATCCAATGTTATGATAAGAACGATTAACAGTGAAATATCTAAAGTTTATATTATTGACCCTGAGTTCATGCAAAAAGGTAGTTTCGATAGGTTAGAAGATATTGGAACTTTCTTTGGTTATCAATTATTTCAAGAATTTGAAGAAAAACATCATGTTAATACTGGTTTGAAGGATATACACGAGTTCTTTGTTGGATATCAAAGTAAAATGCATGAAATGGGAGGTCCCAATTGGAAGCAAATTTACCCCGACGGGTGTGCATTACCATTCTTTCTTGGGCAGTGGGCATTAATGGATGCCTTAGATATGGTCATAAATCGAGGGGGAAATTTAAAATCACCTGAGGCTTTAACTCGTCTAAATTTCGCAAAATATGTTTTACAATTGGAAAATGCCTTCCAATTCCCCAAAAGTATTGAGTAGTCCTTTTATTGTAGAAAATTGTTTATTCATTGACAATATGAGTTCTAATTCTTCCGATGTACATATATCTCTTTCAGCAATGGCAGAGATGATAAAATATGACCTTAGTAATCCAGGAAAAGAAACTGCGGGATTATTGATAGGTGAGGAAATTGATGGTATTGTTCATATTGACGAAATACGTGTTGGAAAACAATCTGGCAATGCAGTCCATGTCGAAATAAGTGAAGAAGAATTGGCTATGGCCGCAATTGAAATTCGTGAAAGAGATGATAATAAAGTAATTGTCGGTTGGTGGCATACTCATCCAGGTATGAGTTCATTTATGTCAGGTACTGATGTAAACACTCAACGGATGTATCAAGCTTTGATGCCAAATTCAGTTGCAATCGTAATTGATAATGTGAAATATTCCGAGACTGCTTCCATCGATGATTTGGATTTTGGGGTGTATCGAATTATTGATGGAAAATCAGTACGGATTGAGTATCGCATTAAAAATCCGATTGAATTTGGACTAAATGTCTATGCACTCAGTGATACTGCATATACTCCAAATAAATCTCGTACATTAATCAGAGAAACACATTTTATTCCAACCATGAATTCTGTTAAATTAGCTAAACTAAAGGCAAATTTAGAAGCACATAAATCGGTTCTAGATCCCGTTGATTTACAATCTTTAGAGCTTTGGTTAGAACTTGCAGAAAGTATTGATAATGACGCTGTAAAAGAAGTACCTATTGAAGTTAAAACTTTGATGAGTGCATTGGATGCTTCCGTGAAGGAAATTGGCTATGAACTAAAAGAGATTAAAGCCCAAACATATAATCGCCAAGCTCAAAAAACTCTTGTTTTCATTATTTTTGGTATATTCCTTGAATTATTCGCCTTCTACAGTTTAACTTAGGAGTGAATATCATCCCAATCTAGTGAAAGATATGAATCTTTATCTTTTGCACCAGGAAACATTTCTTGTAATCTTTCTAGCAAGATATTGTTTATGTGTGATACAACATCATGTAGGTCGCCACACTTTAAAATAATGTTGTCTCGATTTTTTGCTTCTTCGATTAAATAATCGTGAATTTTTCTAATAGCAGGAAAGAATTCCATTTTTCTATCTTGAAGTTCTCCTTCATAATATCCCTTGTAACGTTCAATATGCTCATTCACCTCTTTGACTTGCAATGTGATATAAACAATATTGGGATGATCAATTAACTCAGAAGATAAAAATCTAGGAATTAGATGTTCACCTCTGACAACCATTGACAAACCTTCTCTCAATGCCCTTCTGACAAGAGCTTCGACTGCTTCAGCAACAAATCTAGAATGTTCCTCAAAACCGATTAAGACTTTATCATATAATACAGAATACATTGGCCGTAAATTTTCGTAAGCTGAATAGCTTTTGGAGTGAAGTTCAGGAGCAAGATCTTTGCTAATCATTTTCTTCAATATTGTCGCAATAATGTTAGTTGATACAATCCTAGGAATTCCTAGTTTTTTTGCTACTAGTTCACCAACTTGAGATGTACCCGTTCCCCTCGCACCGGATATCAGGATAATAATAGGAACCGATGACCCATGCCATTCCTCAATTAAATCATAATTTTGGGCAATTTCTTCACCAAAAAAGTGAAGTGACATAGTTTTTACATATTCTCGTAAGGTGTTTTCTGAGATTTTTTTAATCCCTTTTGATTTTAAAAGAATCTGTACTTTTTTGGCAACTCTATATGCTTCATCTAGAGGTAAACCACGGAGTTCAAGTGAATGGGCTAACAATCCCCTAGAAAAGGTATATTCATAACCTGGACCTTCTACGATAATGTATTTAGCCAGATCAATGACTGGTTCATTATCTCTTATATCCATTTAACCTAAATTCAAATTACAATCAATAAAGTTTAACGAATTAGACTATATTATAGATTAGAGTAAGTGATTTTTTTGGTGAAAGGGGAAAAGAAAAGCACAGTAAAAGTTCAAACCACAAAGGGAGATATACCATTTTCAGTAGGATACTTGTCTGATGCACTCTTATCAATCGGGTTACCACATGACAAAGCTTACAACGACGCCTACTCAATATCTTTAATTGTAGCAAGTCAAGGAAAGGATCTTTTAACATCCCAAGAAATTATGAATATTACAACGCAGTGGTATAATGAAAGAAATCCAAAGTTAGCTGCAAGAATACCTATCATGGCAGATGATTTTGAAGCTATGAAACCGATGATCATTCTTCTTGGTGGTGTTACTGGAATTGGTAAATCAACTCTTGCACAGATGATGGCCACCAGAATGAATATTAAATCCTTATTGGGTACTGATTTGATTCGCGAAGTTATGAGGGTTACAATTTCAGAAAATTTGATGCCCTCGTTACATACTTCATCATATACTGCCTATACAAAATTAGACACTTCTTTCCTACCTGCATTATCTCAATCTCTTGTCGGATTTGAGGAACAAGCTAGATCTGTAACTGTAGGCGTAGAGGCTGCTATTGAGCAAACAATAGATGATGGCGAGATTCTAATTATAGAAGGCGTTCATCTCGTACCTGGATTGATCAAGAAGAAAATGATCAAACACGACGCAGTGATTGAATTCCAAATGGTGTTAAAAGATGAAGAGGCACATCGCTCTAGACTTGCTCGAAGAGAAAGTAAAAAATCTGAAAGGGCAACCACATACTCAGAACATTTTAAGGAAATACGTGAAATTCAGGATTATTTAATTGAGCAAGCTCAGTCAAATGATATTCCGATTGTAGATGCAAGTGATGATGAGCAAGCATTACAAGTAATTATCAATCATATTTGGGACACACGAACTTAATCAACTTAATAATTACAATTAATTATTAATTATGCAATCATACTGTAGTACATGTGTTAGGGTGGATTTGAACCGCTCTAGGGCATGATTAATCTACTGGGTGTAATAAACTTTATATAACTTACAGTACAATATTAATTTGGAAAGAAATCTGTAATTACATCCCTCCGAAAAAAAGAGGAAAAATGTGTAACGGATTTTTTAACGTACAGGAGAAAAATAAAATGGCAGTTTCAATCAAAAAATTTAGATATTTCAAAAGGAAAAACACAAAAAAAATCATACAAAACTTTGTAGATTTGCCTGATAGTAAGGTAAATGATAATTTACCTTTTGACGCAGGTTTTGTTACAAAGAAAACAATGAGTCTAATGACTTCATACGAATATGTTCGAATGTTAAACAGGATAACATGAGGAATAAAATAAAGTAAATTGAGGAGTGTTATTATGTCAGACGAAAATCAAGATAATGAAAAGAAAAATACAATCGAAGATGAGCTTTCGAAAATTAAAGAAGAAATGCAAGAATTAAAAGAAATGCTAAAGGAAAAACGAGGCTCAGAACAAGCTGAGTATACCGATGATGAAGATTACGACGATGATGATGATGATGATCATAGAGGATTTTCATTTAAACTGAATCAAGATTTTGATCACAAATTTGACGAAATGGATATAAATATGGATGGTATTGACTCTACGCTCAATAATTATTTATCTTCAGTAATGAAAGGTGTTTCAGATAATATAAAACGAAGTATGGAAGGTGCGACACGGGGCATTCACAAAATGGAACATGATTTCGCAAGAAAAGCACACCGGCAGGCAGAGAAAGATATGCGACGCAGTGAGAAAGAATTCAGGAAAACCATGCGTAAAATGGGTAAAAAAGCCAAAAAATTTAGTCGTGATTTTCCGACAAATAACACCTCGGATCGTGTTATCCATCTGAACAAGTTAAATGAAGAAGAACTTGAAGAATTCTATGAAATTGGCACAAAAATGACTAGTGCATTGTCAGATCCCAGAAGAATTAAATTACTAAAATTGCTTGAAGACGGTCCAGCATATCAAGGGGATTTATCTGATAAAACAGGAGTCAAGGGTGGAACATTCAAACATCATATGGACTCATTACTTTCATCAAAATATGTATACCAAGAAGCAACACGAGGCAGATATTTAATTACCCAATTAGGTGTAGAAGCACTAAAACTTGCAGAAATGTTGTATCGAAGATACAAATTTGAAGAAAAGGAATCACATATTGAGGAAAATCAAGATGAATCCGATCAAGTTGCCAATGATATGAATTATGAGGTTAATTTAGAAGAAGATGAATCAGTCACAGATAATGAAAAATCTAATGATACAGTTGCTGAATCTCCTTCTGAGGAATTATCAGAGTTTGAAGGAGATGAACAATAATGCTAAGTGGATACAAATTAAAACTATCTGGGAAAGGTATTCTTATTCCTGAATCTCAAGAATGGCTGGATGACAATATAAAAGTTATTTCGCAAGGTGAGATATTCTACGAGGTTATTGATATAAGCGATGAAAATCAAGAACTAAAATTTGGATGGTTTATCGATGGGAATTTAAAAATTACTTCTGATTTCACACTCCACACAAAAAATGGGATGAGAGGTGAATCTTTCACTGATGATTTAAAACAAACATTAATCATAGATCAGTATTCTAAATTAGCTGAATTTACAGCTGGAGAATTAATCGACTTAGATATCACTGAATATCAAAGCAAATTTGATACATTTTTAGGCTCCAATTATAAATTTGAGAAACGATACAAAGAAATGCATGATAAAAATGAAAATGGAGTTATTTTCTTGTCACAAAATCCTGAGATGATTCAAGTTCAATCAAACACAAATAGTGTCCGGATCAGTAATCAAGGTATTTTTGTCTTGGATCGCGAGGAAGAAACACTTGTTTTAATCAGTGATGAATATGGAATTACAGTAATTCAAGATGGAAAAAGTGTTGTCGAAGTCAATGAAGACAAAGGAATCCGTATTGATGGGAGAGAATTTGATCCTTTATCGATCGTTAATCATGTAGCAGAATCTATTAGTGAGGCATTTTCCGATCTCGATTTCTAAATATAATTACGTGTAGTCCGTACTATACGCTAAGACTATCCTTCAAAAAAGTTTATTCATTTTGGGGAAGTAACCCAATAGATCTTAAAGAATTAAGGTATTGGTTAATTTGTAATTGATTATCATTTTTAATAATTGCCTGTCCTATTTGTTGAAAGATTGCTAGGCTATCGTTTAACATCTTAACTTCTTTAATTTTTGAATTTTGTCCAAAGGTAAATATTACAATTTGCTCATAATTAATTTTATTCCCGGTCGCTTTTATTGTAAGAAAATCCCCTAGATGAGTCCCATATGAGTCTAAGTACATCCATGATTTATTCAGATTATGAATTGAATCCAAAATTTTCATATGAAAATCTGGGAACGCATTAGTTGTCCTCATCCAGTAATTCATCACCTCCTGGTGGCCTTTAAAGTTGTTTTCCGGATGGTATGTAGCTGGAATCCAGACAGCATCCTCCTCAAAAAAAATTTCAATAAAATCTTGAAGCTTGAGTTCGTCCCAATTACCTGAAACATCATTGATAGCTTTAATCATGAGATTGAAGAATGCATCCCTCTCGTTGTAATCCATTTATTGTTAATAATTAAAGATAAAATAAACTTAATTCACATTCGATGATTAATAGACAATTTTCATCTCAACCCTTACTAACGGTATGTTATCTGACTAAAACATTGCACAACTGATCATGATAATCCTTTCTTCTAAAATTTACACTTTCAGTAAAAACGATGATCCAACTTAATTCAATTTAAATTTTCAAACTTCCGTAGCTTTCCAAACAATTTACCGTAATGCCTTTTCGCCTCTTCAATTAGATAAATTCCTATTTCTTCGATGTCTTGAGCACTTAATGGATGACTGATCTTTTCTCGGTGTATGGCATAGTCATTTATTTCCTTCATTATGATTTCACCAATCTCCATCTCAATAAATGATAGCGAAAATTTTTTAATTTCATCTCGATAGTTTTTCATAATCATATCAAAATAACCAACTAAATAGAGTATTCCATTTGCAGTTGGGGATATTTAACAGATTTACTTTTATGAGTGAGAATATTAATTTCGTTTTTTATGTGTATTAATGTTAATAGTTCTATGCCCAATGACCTTGAGCTACCATAGCATCAGCTATCTTGACAAATCCAGCAATATTCGCACCAGCGACCAGATTACCTTCGACACCATACTTTGAAGCAGCTGACTTTGATGCGTTGTATATATTGACCATTATTTCATGTAGTCTAGTGTTAGTCTCTTCGAATGACCATTTAAGTCTCAAGCTATTTTGTGACATTTCAAGACCCGATGTGGCGACACCACCTGCATTTGCAGCTTTTGCAGGACCGAATCCTACTCCAGCAGCAACAAATGCGTCTACTGCGTCAGGTGTACAGGGCATATTTGCACCCTCACCGACAGCCATAACACCATTGTCTATTAACATCTTAGCTTCATTGCCATCTAACTCATTTTGAGTGGCACTTGGTAAAGCAACATCTACTTTTACTTCCCATGGTCTTTTACCTGCATGAAATTCAGCTCCAAACTTGTCTGCATATTCTTTGATTCTACCACGACGATTATTTTTCAGATCCATTACAAATTTCCATTTGTCTTCATCTACACCATCTTTGTCGTAAATATATCCACCAGAATCACTGAGGGTGACAACTTTAGCACCTAATTCCATAAGCTTTTCGGTTGAATATTGAGCTACATTACCTGCTCCTGAAATTGATACAGTTTTATCCTTGAAAGTTGTACC
>JAAFKL010000009.1 GCA_021399405.1 Candidatus Heimdallarchaeota archaeon
AACTCAAAAGTGAAATCATTGTCAATAATAGCTAATTGAGCGCGATATCCCGTTCCAGTTATCAAAACTGAGGCTGCATATGCAATCTCGTCTAGCCCATCTCCATCAAAATCCCCTGTTGTGAGATCTATATCCATAGTTGGATAACAATCATTGTCTGAGAGGTATTCAAAAATATAGGATTTCCAAATTCGTACGAAATCATTTTGATAATCATCCAAAATCCAAATATCATCATAAAACATATTAGAATTATCAAAAGTGAAGGCAACAGCAATTTCATCCCTTCCATCACCGTCAAAATCACCAGTGGCTATTTCTGGTTCCATGCCAAACTTTTCCGTCCCCAATAAATTGTGCCCATATACCACAGTTCGATAGGCAATACATGTCCAAGTGGGAAGAAACTTGTAAACACCTAAATACACAGAATAACCAATACCCAAACCTGCCTCAAATGCACCTATTTGGTAAATTGTATGAAGTATCTCATCAATTCCATCACCATCCACATCTCCAGTGGTAATGCTTTGATATGGTGCAGTATCGCGAACACTGTATTTGCCCAGTAATGCATAATTATGGGCAGCATCATCGTAAATAATTAACAAAGAGTCATAATCAACCATAATTATCTCATCATATCCATCACCATCTATATCTCCAAGAGCGAGATCATAGCTGAGACCCTTTTGAAAATCAACATTATCATCCCAGTAACGATTTAGATCTTCCGGAATGCTGTGTGTTTGATTGAAATCTTCCCCTGCATCCTCATATACCTTAGGATCATATCCTGGCTGATATGGTAAGACCACAAATTCTTCAAGATCTATAAATTGAAATTCATCCTTGGTAATTGGATGAGCACTGTTGCTGTCAGCTGCTTCAAGTGTGCTATCATGCTCAACAATTTGACCATCAGCATAATGATCATATACTGTGGTTGTGGGCACGGAAAGTACTCCATTTGTTTCCAAGGCTTCATTTTCACCCATTTGGCTAGTCTCAGCTAGATTAAAAGCAGATGATGAACTAGCAAAAATTATAATAGTTATTACCCAATAAATGACTAATCTCAATTCTATGAATCCTCCAGTATTTTTCTTAAATAATTTAATTGATGGTTTTAATAAAAATTAAAAATCTACCCTAGGTGATTTAGAATTCGGCACAAATAATATTTTTAATAGAAAGACTGATATCAATAAATCCTGAACATTTCAAAAATTCACTCATACCCCAATAACACAATTTGCCTAATTGTTTTCCTAGGAATATTCATTAAAATAATAAGAATCCAAAAAGAACTATTAGCACTATAGGAACTTGAAGAATTGTAAAAGATATTCAAAGAATTTGTAGAAAAATAAGATGGAAGGGGCAGATTCCATTCCTTAAGGATCTTACTCATAATATTACCAATGCTAAGAAATTAGCTTAAATTGTGGAATAGCATTACTTATTTTTTATGGTTATGGTTTATCAATGATTGGAAGTTCTGCACAAATGAGCCGTCTATGATTAAATTTCAGAATTATTTTGATCCAATGGATCATGAAATTCGGTATTAATCAATTCAATGTTGATTTCCATGTACTTTATGATATCATCCAATTTTGGATCCTTTAATTTTTCTTGCTTAACCTTGTCGTATAACGATTTGGCAAGAAGAAGTTGTTGTCGTTCATTTGATGCGAAATCAGTAAGCAGGGATTGGTAGTGCTCAATATTCTTCAAAAATAGATTAATTTCTGTCTCTCCCTGCCGTGTTTCAATATCTACCTCGATATAGGGTACTTCGAGCATAGATAGCTTTGTTAATTCTTTTAAGAAGGTCTGAATATTTTCCTTGAATACTCCTACTCCATCCTGAAAATGGCTAAGATTACCTATTAGTGCAATTGGAATGGGGGATGTTTCAATTAGATCACTGATTAACTCTGATAAGGAATAAAATGATTCTGGATGAGATGCATCAAAAACTAGCAATGCGGCTTTGGCACCGTTATAAAATCTCTTCCTAAGGTCAAAAAATTGGGGAGAATTTGAAATATTCCATAATTGAAGTTCTAATTCCTTTCCCCCAGGTGTTGTAACATGCTTTACTGCAAAATCTGCTCCCAGAGTTGCGAGGTGATCCTGTATGAATACTTTATCACTAAAAGTCCTCATGATCTCAGATTTACTAGCATCACCTAATAGTACAATTTTCCTTGTCGCTTTCCCGGGAATATCCATTAGGATAATTCAAAGATAATTAATTATTAATCCTTTCTAGCATTAATATTTTTTATACCAATTTCTCCTAATAGGTGTACTTCAATCGTCAATCCTTAAATATGAATAAGTGTTACCTTTATATGAGTAACAAATTTATTGAAATTTTGCAAGATAATTCGAGTGCAAGAAAAAACCTTATAAGGAATCAGTCACTATTTATTATATTAAGTCTTAAAGCATTGTTATCCCTTCAAGGGTAACAAAATGGAATTCTCTCCCGACAGGGGTTAATTTCAGGAAATTTAAGAGATTTGATTGAACTAAGGTTTGATAAAATGTTTGTAATAAAATACGCACTAAAATCGATAAGCAGGAGAAAGCAGAAAAATATGCTTACTGTTTTATCAGTTACACTTGCAGTTACCCTCCTCGTGGGAGTTGGAGCTGCCAGTAATGGAATTTACGGGGCTTTTAGTAGTGGATGGTGGAACGTAGCCGCAGATACAGATTTGGCTATCGTAGAACCAGCTACTGAATTTTTTCCAGCTAATGTCACAGAACTTGTTATGGCTTCTGATGATGCCAGGTTAAATGATATAGAGGCAATTACCACAGGAATAGAAATTGGGGGCGTGGTTGTCTATTCAGAGGGTAAAATTGTCCCCTCAGTACAGATTTTCGGCATCGAGACCGATGATCCAGAATTTGGAAATTATTATGATCAGGCTGGTAGGGTAATTGATCTGACGGTCCTTGATGATGACAAAGTTATCATCAGCGAGGAATTAGCAGTTGAACTTGGTGTTGATGAGGGTGATATAATCCAAACATCAATAGACAATGGATTGGGTGAATCAGTTCCTTTTAATGTGGAGATAGTCGATATCTATGATGCCCAACTGGGTCGTGGAAGGGAGAATGTTTTCAGACCTGTACCAAGAATTGTAGTAAACATTGAACAGATCCAGGAAAGATTAATTGCTGAGTATCAGGATCATGTCACAGTCATTAAACTGGCTTTCAAAACAGTTGAAAATGGGGGAGAACTCTCAAGAGATATCAACGACCTTGATATTGACGAGAAAACTTTCCCAGGCAAAGAGATGCTTCAAGATGCAATTGATGCATTAGATGAGTTACTCAAAGAGGATCGACCTCTTTCCATTGTATACAGTGAGCGAATAGTTGCAGCAGATAACATAAAAGACAACATTGCAGGTATCATTGGCGTACTCAATCTATTCGTATTTATGCTCAACTTGACGGCTCTACTACTAATAATTAACACGCAATCTATGAACTTCGAGGATAGGGCCTATCAGACAGCCGTTTTACGTGCCATGGGTACATCAAGGGGATCCATATTCAGAATATTTTTGGTTGAATCAGCAATTGTAGGAGTGCTTGGATCCGCCTTAGGACTCCTTGTGGGCCTACCATATGGCGATTGGATGCAAGGTATAGTTAACGATATCTTTGAGATGCCTGGTGCAGAGAATGCGTCGGCATCTATCAATCAATCCGTAATCGTTGGTGCTTTCATGCTGGGCATATTACTCTCAATTTCGACAGCAGCCCTTCCCGCATGGTACTCATCTGGTAATTCAATAACCGAGGAATTAAGAGGTATCAAATCTACCAAAGTTAA
>JAAFKL010000379.1 GCA_021399405.1 Candidatus Heimdallarchaeota archaeon
AGTGATAATGCGTATTATTCAATGAATGATGACACTGGGCAAATGGAATTAATTGTACCATTTCATATTAGAGACCATGTCCTTCTCGGTGACGAGAATGGTGGGTTAATCACCCAAGATATGTGGATTGATGGAGGGGTGCTTATAATTAACAATAAAGGAGATGTGGTGAAGGAATATGGTGCGGATCAGAGAGATGAGGTTCCAACTCATGCTCAAATTCAAATGTACTCAGAGACCTGGTTAGAAACGAATATAGGTGCATGGGGGAAATCTATTGTAAATGATCATGAAACCTCATGGAGTGCTTCAGCTCTACCATGGGCGAGATCCTCTAGAAGGATGGGTATTGACGATGATGTTAGAGTTGTTGTTGATCCTGATACTGGGGGTTACGTACAATATACTTTGTTGGATAGTACGGATAGTAGTAACAGTATCCTTAGAGGTGCAATAAAGGCTAATTCTTCAGGATTATTCTATTATAATTGGGAAGATTTCAACTACATTGATACCAATTCTGCCCATGATCATGTAGATCAAGCAGTAATAGATGTTGTTGGCACTTCTACACATGGTTACAAAACACTTCTACCAATATTATATCCTATAGGTTCAAATGTTTCTACACTTGCAGATTATGCGTATGTAGTTACACTTCAGCTTGGTGATAGCAGATTTGGTGGTATTGCAATATCAGATCCATCAGATAAAACTGGGACTCGTACTGTTATCGAATTTGCTAAATCGGAGAGTGTAGTAGATATTGCTGGAACAATGGACAAGGCAATTTCAAGGTATTTAGCCTTAACTCAAGATGGAAATACTACCTTAATAGATGAAGCAAATGATTTTACCATATCTCAAAAATTTTCTTATGTTGAGCAGGGCAATACAATTTATGTCATGGAGGGTTTATTTGGTACGGAAAATCAAACCATCGTTTTTAGTCAAGAATATATCTTAACTATTGTAGAATGGATTCAAGTTGTCACATCAGAAATTGATGATACATTAAGAATTACAGCACAGATAATCGATGGAATTATTTTTGCAATTTCAATTAATTAATATGAGAATGTATATATAGATTCATAGTATCTATAATAGTAAGATGGATAGTATAATTAACCCAGATTTGTTAGAAAGATGGTCCATAGAGTTCAAAAAGGGTTTTGCAAAACCAATGATCCTTCTTTCTCTTAAGCAAAAAGAAAATTATCCGTATAGCTTAACAAGAGAAATCAATGCCAAAACTCTGGGTGCGATTAATATTGCAGGATCTAATATATACCCATTACTTAGTGGTATGAAGAAACAGGGATTAATCACATCAACAAAATCTATAGAACAAAACAGAACTATCTACAAACTAACTGAATCGGGAGAAAACTACTTAGAGACATTACAAAAGGAAATTTTTGATTTCCTAACAATGATACTCTCAATCATTCAGGAGGAAAAAATATGAATATGCAGGAACATGAAATCAAAATATACTTGGATCGGGTCAGCTCCTATTTACCCTTTTCCGGTGAGCAGAAAGAACAATTGTTAAGAGAATTAAGGCCAGAATTGGAAGAAGCCATAGAAACCAACCAATCACTAGATAAGACCTTTGGAGACCCTCAAATGACGGCAAAAAACTTACTCAAGACGACTCAATTTGATTATGAATTTGCAACGTGGAAGCGAAGAATAACAGCTTACATGATTGATACTGGAATTATTTGGGTTTTCCTTTTAATTTTCGTGGGTATTCCATTATATCTTGCAGATGCTGAATACGATCTTGAGAGAGACTGGAGTGAATTCAACACATCTGAAATCACCATCATGATATTGTTAATATTATATTCGAGTAGCATTTTTATTATTGGTTTCTCATATTATATAATCCCAGAGAGATTATATGGACAGACTATTGGCAAAAGATTATTAGGAATTCATGTTATGGATATATCAGGTATAAGGATTGGTTGGAAACAAGCAATTGTTAGAAATATTGCAAAATATAATACTGAATTTCTACCTTTAGAATTTATTCTTGGATGGCTAATTAGGAAAGGTGATGAGTCAATTCAGAAAGCGACGGATACCTTAGCTGAAACTAGAGTGGTTATGTACAAATCGGAGATGATTCAACAATGAAAGTATGTATTGTTCACGACTCAAAATTTGGCAATGGAAAAATAGTTGCCGAAACATTTGCTGAATCGTTAAAAGAAGCAGATGTTACTATTGGACATATTAAAAAAATATCACCCAAATTGATTGCTGAAAATCCACCAGATCTCATTATTGTTGGCACTGCAGTACGAATGTTTCGAATAAGTAGAGGGTCCAAAAAGTGGTTGAAGAAGCTTCACAAGAATTTGATGAAAAGTGGTAAGAAAATCGATTTTGGTGCCGGCTTTGTAACCCATATGAGGGATGTTAACAAAGTTTCATCTAGAATTGAAGGTTATTACAATCTGCTACATGAAACAACATCGATTGCAAATATATATCCTAATTGGTTATTGGGACAAGTTGAAGAGGTAGAAGGACCTCTTAAAGATGGTGTGCTTGATAAAATTAGAATTGGTGCGAGGGAGATGATCAAATGGATGGCTCAGAAAACCGATCTGATCTTGACAAATTAATCACTTGAAACCTCAGTTGGTTTCAGCCAAAACGGGATGGCTGATTTTTTGTTTACCTGATAATGAATAAAATTTTGAAAAATTATAGTGCTATACAGTATTGTCGATATTAGAATAAGAATACCACCTGTCCCCACATGATCATAATTATTATCAAGAAACCCAAAAACCATGTATATTACTGAGATGTTAAAAAATAGTGCCGAGGCTGTAACTCGTTTTAGTTTGAGCATTTGTTTCAAAGAAATAGAATTATCCCTTTTTCCAGCATACAACAGGGTATAAATTTGAAATGTGGTAATTCTATGAAATGCTCCGAGCATAATCATGGTCAAACCTAATAATAAAGACATATGAATATGTATAGCTCTTAAATTTGTTGAATTGTCGAAGTGTCCTTGAAACTGAACATATAATCCAAAAAATGCACCCACAATCGACCAAATCATACCAGGTACAAAAAACAATAGGGTTTGTTTGTATTCAAGATTTTCTTTCAATATACTTCTTTTAAGAATTACAAAGGTCCAAACCCAAGATATCATCCAAGCTATACCAGTAAATACGATGATAAGATCGATGTCCGATATGAATCCAAGAATAAACAAAGTCGAAGTAACTGAACTGTACATAAAATGATGTTTCAGATAAATCTTTGAACTACGATCGATGCTTTTTCCTACAAACATTGGTAATATTCTTACCATCGCCCCTTGCAAAGTCAATGAAATCCAACCAACGGACAGTATATGCCTAATCGAACTTAAGCTTAGGAGATAGTATTCATTGGCATAAAAAGATAAAATGAGTAAGAAAACTGATACTAAGAGGAATAAATTTGACACAAAGAAATAATCCAATGGGAATTTGAAATATTTTGATCCGCTTTGTTTTACTATCCAGTAAGTGTGGATTAAGATCCCAACAAAATAAATAGAAAAACCTAATCCTACAGCTGAAGAATCACGATTAAATGAGCTTTGAACAATCAAGGACAGCCCTGAAATCAAAAATAAAATGTAAAGATATCGTAAATAGACAGGACCATATTTTCGCAATCCAGTTATTGCTCTAAAAAATTGTAATTGAGCACCTAACATAATCAAACCAATCCAACCAAAATATGCTAGGAAAAAATGAGCTTGTGTAACCAAAGAAAGATCCCAATCAAAAACTCCTGTGAGTACTAATCCTAAAATTTGTACCATTATGAAGCTTAGAAAACCTAACATCATGGTCCAAAGTGCAAGAGGTTCTCCACGAAACATATTGAAATGCTAAATTTATGGTTCTAAAACAATTGCCTCAAGTAATCACGTTTGGTAGAGTATGTAACTATTATATTATCTTGTAGAATTGAGATCTCCTTTTTCCCGATATTACTCTTTATCATTAATAAATCAGGATTATAAGTTGTCAGTGTCAATTCAGTAGATGTAGAATTTGGAAAATATTGAAACCAATTTACTAAAATTCTCTCAGCCATTTTATCTCTGATAGACATATCATCTACAGTTAGTGGAGCATCTACATACCAGTAACCAAATGGAAATAATCCTTTAACAAAATCTCTCTGTGCAACTTGTTGCATAATACTTTCATAAATCATTGCTTGTTGAGTCGAATTATATTCATCAATAATATTTGTGGGGTCTTCCCATATGAAATATGTCTCGGCTCCTTTTTCAAGAAAGCTTCCTTCTCTACTTGCATAAGCAACACCTGAAAATACCATTGGCAAATTTAATTGATCATGAGTATATTCTAAATGATCGAATATTCTTTGAGTACCTATGTTTATTTCCACTTGAGTTGGGTTTGTATTATTGGTAATATCCCCCCAAAAAGATATACCGAGAAAGTCTAAATCATCAAAAAAATCAATATCGGTAGCAGGCCAAGCTAATGCTGAAGTCGATCCTTCTAATTGCGCAGCTCCAAATGGAAATAAATCATACCCTATTAGACTATTTGATGTTCTGGCAGTTGCAATTAATCTCTGCCACTGAACAGCTGCATTGGATGTAACGTTTGTTTCGGAATTTAATGGCAGTTCCCAAGCAAATAACGATGTACCAAAAAGCAATGCATCTACTCCCTCTTCTCTTGAAATATCAGCATGAAATTGCATAAATGCGTTGTATTGATCAAACCATTGAGTCCACCATGTAGCATCCTTCTCTGACACATCCCCAGTACTACAACAAACCTGAATCCGTAACATTACCTTAAAGCCAGCATCTTTAAAGATTTTAATATGGTTTCTAAGTTTTTCTTCTGGATAGGCAGGTACATCCACCTCAGTATCAGTTATTATCGGTGGATCAAAACTTTTGATGTCCCATGGGGGAGCTAGTGTGATCCACTCGTAACCTAGTCTTTTCAGTCGGTCGATAGTAGAATCATATTGAAACTCCCATTCATCTGTCCAGAAATCTATTAATTGAACTCCTTTCCAAAATTCATCTCTTGGTACAACTGATATATTCCCAGCTTGTGATGGTATATCTATTTCGTCTATCGATTCATTAGGAAACCATTTCCACTCTTCCACAATATCATTAGTTTCTGATACCTCGCCAACAATCACTCGGTGGGGCCAAGATTCGAAAACTATCCATAGTTCTTCGGCAAAAGGTTGAAATCCACCTCGTGAATACCCATATTCAATCGAAGCACCGGAGTTCAAGTCGTAATCATGTGGGTCGATTTCAAGTTGATAGTAAGTATCATTAATTCTTTGCATCTGCGATAAATTCAAACCGACATGGAGAATGATTGAATCAAGATCTGGAGTGCGTGCAGGAATAGTTACATGAAATGTAATATTTAAATGACCATCAGAGGAGGTGTCATCTCCCTCGTTTGGATAATTATCATCCCCCTCGTTATCGGGTAATCGATCACTAAGTTGCATGAGAACAACATTAATGATGATTATACCAACAATTACTCCAAGAATTTTTTGTTTTGCAACCATCTACAAAGGAGTTTCGGATTTATACCTTAAAAATATCGTTTCAAAAGGTTATACAAAACTTATGTTCGATAAACATTAATCGAAAAATGAAGATAATGACTCTTGTTTTACCTCATCCTTTTTCTTTTTTAATTTAGGTATAATAAGCGCTCCACCACCCTTTATTGCTTCTTTCAAATTTTGAGCTAACCGTGGACCGAAACTAGGTACTTTGCCGAGAATTTCTACATCTTCAGAGAGAATGCTATCTATGGTTTTGTAACCAGCATCAAATAATGCACGAGCTCTTACTCTACCAATACCAGATATATCAACCAAAGGTAACAACTCTAAACTAATACCATAACTTAATCTCTTATTAATTAATTTTAGTCGATTAACGTGATCCTCCCAATCAAATAATTTGGATATTTCAATCGCACTGTGTATTAACCATGTTGTTGACCCTAACATAGACTGTAAATCACCAGATGTCACTCCCATTTTTTCAAATATATCATTCTCAGAAGCTTCATTAAGCCATAAGTCAATCACGTATGCTGTTTTCAAAGTAGTGAAAAATAAGTCATAGCTGTACTCATTTGTGTAATCGTCAGGATTATCCAACCATTCTTCCGTATATTCCGAGGCTAAATCATAGAGAATATCAAAATCCTTCTGTCTGATGCTATATGACCGCATATCGGGTGTACTCGCAATTAATTGCAAGTAGAGTATATCGACTAGGTCCTTTTCCTTTTTTGATTTATCAAGACCAACTTTAATTTTATCAGCAGTTAATGGATCTAAGTAGAGCTCTACAGTTTTCCTTCCGAAAGGAGTTACAATATAAGGTTCTTTTTTGCTGATCAATTTTGCATTGATTAGCAATTCTGCGGCCTTTCGGACCTCATTTTGGAGGAATTCCATATCTCCTTCGTTTTGAAAACCATAGAAAGTATCACCAAACATCTCAAGAGCACTATCAATGCTATCCACATATTCAGATGCAACAAATGAAAGAAGATGCATACGTAATGCTCTTTCGTTACCCAACTGAGAGTAGATATCCTCTGATGGTGATCTAACATAACGTTCTAAGATTTCATCAACTTCATTTCGATTTTTAGCAATTACGAGGGCTTGCCCCCAAGGATCATATTGTGGACGACCAGCCCTACCACAGTTATGGACCAGTAAATTGCTGGCAAAATAAGTGTTAGTACGCTTAGTCTGTAAATTGAATACTTCATTTGAATCTTTGAATTTAGTGATTTGTTTAATTTTAATTAAATCTAGTCCTTTGATCTCATCTCGAGTGCTCTCACATCGAACATCCATTTTAGGAATGGAGTATTTAATGAATGAACCCATTTTCCGGAATAATTCAATATACTTTTTCTTTCTAAATATTACATAATATACATCTTTTTTGAAATGAGCAAGTGATCCTCTTATTTTGATTGACTTTGTGTTACTCTTTCTCGAGACATATGACAAAATCCCACAATGAATAAGTAATCTCTGGATCTGATAAGCAAAATCATTACTTGCAGTGGAAAATAGAATTCGTTGTACTTTTCCTTTTTTGGTAATAGTTTGATTGAAATTCCCATCTCCATCAAAGACTCCGCTCAAGAATGACCATTTATAATCTTCTGGGAATTTAAAGAAAAATTCAGGGAGACGAATTTTGTCAGATTTGTTATTCCAAGGTATACCAATTTTATTAAAAAAATCAGCAAACAGTGAATTACCAAATTCAATAAAATGGACTTCCTTTCTTTTATCCTTTTTAATTGTAACTTCGATTCCATACTTATTAAATATTATAACGCATTTATCCAACAAAATAATTCGTTTATTATATATCCTAATTTTCTTGTAAATACTGTCTGTGCGCCTGTCATTACGGAGTTGTAGATTTCCGTCTGTTATGATAAAACCGATCAACCACATCAAATCTTTAGAAATATAATTAATCTTGAATTTATTACCATAAGCACTTTTGACATTGGATATCTTATCGTAAAAGTAATTTAGATCTAGTCCAATTTCAGAAGCAATTTTGCGTAATACTGAAAATTTTATCGATTTTTTATTATTAGCATACTTAGAAAAAGATTTCCGAGATAAACCTGTTAATTTTTCGATCTCAATATTCGAAAATCCGGATTTTTCTTTTAATTCTTTTAGAAGCTGACCACCCTCAACGATATATGTAGAATTTTCAGGAAGTAACTCCAACATATGAAGTTGATATTTATTTAGTACGTTATATTTTTCTGCTTGCACCAAAAAATCATTCTCAGTTATATTCTGAAGGCTTTTCCAGCCATCTTGAGTGAGTAATTCATGATTTGAAGTTCCAGTTAAAGTTGTACCAATCTTCGTTTCAATTTTTACAAATTCTTCATTGATCTTTCTACTGAATATTCGAATAACTACATCCTCAACAACAGATTTAATGGATTCATCGAACCCAAACAGCTTATCCCCTACTTGGATATCATTTATTTGTTTTTCCGTTCCATCTGACAAAGATATTCTTGTGTTGTGAGGAAAACACATTTGCTTGTATTCTAATACCGGTATCAGAGCACTTCCAAAACCTTTGGAATAACGAGATAAACTCCTAATGATTACCCGTCGACCTGGAAGATTTACTCCAGCTGCAAGAGATGGTGTCGAAGCTATTACTTTGATTAAACGTTCTCTGAATGAATCTTCAACAATCTTTCGATGAGCAGATATTAACCCTGCATGATGAAATGCGACTCCATTCTCTATAATATTGGCTAGTTGTTCTCTAAGATCAGTTTTCTCACCGACAGATCTAATTTCGTCAGCGATTTTTGCTAATTTGGCAATTGTATCTTCTTTCAGTAAATTTTTCATTTTCTTAGATACGTTGACAGCAGATGTAACTGCACTCTTTCGAGTATTGGCAAATACAAGAGTTTGACCACCCTGTTCCACTATTTCTTCAGACAGTGAAATATAACCGGTTTTGTCTCTTGCTTTCCCCCCGGAGATTATTTTTCCATCAGATAAAAAGATCTCACCATTATACCAAACTCCTTCTTGAAGTTTAATTGGTCGCCAATCTGATGTTACAAGTTGGGCATTCAACCAATCAGCTATTTCATTAGAATTTTCAATGGTTGCGGATAATGCAATTATTTGGCAATTGGGGATATTCCTTCGAACCAATGATAATACTACCTCAAGAACCGGACCTCTGCTATAATCATTGATTAAATGGACTTCGTCAGAAACAATAACTGAGATATCGTTTAACCAAGATACTTGATGTCTGATTAGAGAGTCGAATTTCTCATTGGTAAGGATTATGATATCACTTTTGCCAAGCCATGCTGTGGTACCGTCTAAATCACCAGTTGAGATACCAGCTTTGAAACCAAGAACTTTTGCAATTTCGGATAATTCTTGATATTTCTCGCCTGCGAGAGCTCTTAGCGGTGCTAGGTATACTGCTTTTGTTCCTGAATGGCGATACAGGGATGAAAACATCGCAAGAATTGCGAGAAGCGTTTTTCCTGAAGCAGTTGGGATGGCTACTACAAAATTTTTACCTTCCATTATGCCTCTCTCTACTGCTTCTGCTTGAGGTAGATACAGTTCCGTTAATCCTTTATCTAGAAAATATTTCAATAATTGCTCATTTATTTCTAGATCTTCAATTTTCAAGAGATTTCACACCTTATTTATTTCAATTATCTTTAATTCATTTAAAAACATGAGGATGACTTCTTTGAAACTGATTTTCAGTTTTCAAGAATCAGGTCGTTTAATCCAACCGGTTTTAGGTTGATACAATTGCCCATCTCGCAACATTTGTTGAACTACACCTTTGGTGTACTCACGTGTGATTCCTTCGTTTTCTGCTTCAGCAAGTAACAATTCTTCCTCAAATGGTTTCCCACCAGCATCACGATAGAGGAAGTCAACAATTGATAATAATTTGGTCAGCTTGGATCTTTTCGAACTGGTTTGTCCAGAATAGAATCCATCAATATCTGCTTCTCCTGTTGTTGGATCAATTGCAATTTGACTGAGGCTGTAGTTCATCAATTCAATTGCTTTTAATGCATCATGTTTGGTCACAGTATTTCTAAGACCAGCTCTAGCCCTAGCTTCGGCCATTCTGATAATTCCTTCCAGCTGTCTAGCTGTAATTGTAACCCTGTTTCTGTTATCACCATCGTTAGACCTTCCAACTGATGACCGCATATTTACATAAAACGACTCAATGACTTCTGTGGCTTCTTCAGTTAAGGTTGGGTTATAGTGTGTTTTTGCAAAGGCAATATATTTCTTCAACATCTCTTCTGTTATTGGAGCCACAACTGTTTGAGATGTTCCGTGAAATTGATGTAGCTTGAGAATGTGATTCGCTAGAATTTGATCCTTCTCGATTTCTGGCTCATCTCTTATAATAAAAACCAAATCAAATCGAGACAGAATAGCCGGAGATAAATTAACATTTTCGGAAAATGTGCGATGAGGTTCATATCTACCGAATTTAGGATTTGCGGCTGCGAATACACCCGTTCTTGCGTTAAGTGTCGCTACAATACCTGCCTTAGCAATACTAATCGTATGTTGTTCCATTCCCTCATGTATTGCAGATCTATCGTTTTCGTTCATTTTATCAAATTCATCTATCATGCAATTATGAACTGGGATAAAATTTGCAAAGTAAGTTTGGTTGTCTGAAACTTGAATATTGTACACTTTTTGAGGATGGGTTTTTGTTTTAGATACAAGTTTCATAAAGTATAAGTGATTTTCAAGAATTTTTTGAAGTTCCTTAAATGAATGTAAGTTATTAATTTCTGGGACATTGGCCAATTCTTTAACTACCTTTTTCAGTACAACTCTCGTTAAACCTTGTTTTACAAGCGTGCTTTTACGTACACTACTCTTGTATAAGATTCGCTTCTTACTGTGAGGTAATTTATCAGAAATATCCCTAATAAGAGCATCAATTTTGTAAATTTTCTCACTCAAATCACGGCGATTTATAATTTGTTCAAGGTTTTGAAGTTTATAGGAAGTAAGATTTTCATGTTTAAGCTTCTTAATATTATCTATGCCTGTGATACTTAACTTATAGTTTTGATAATTTCCAATCGGAACAACTCCTCCTCCCTTCTGTGTAATACTGGAGATTCTTGATATGCAACCAATTCTTCTAAGCAATTGTTGATAAAATTCAGCTGATTTCTTATTTCCGACAATAATATCAATGATTCCTCCGCCTATCCGATTTGAGATTGAACCGTCGCCATTAATCAGTCCGACAAAAAAGGATTTGATAGTTTCATTACTTTGTGAAAATAGTAATGGAATTCTGATTTCTGTCTTGGATTTATTGACATTGGGAATTCCCAATTGAATCAAATTTGTATGTATTTCTTTATTACTGATATATAGATGTTTCACACCACTTCGTTTATCAGTATAGGATCCCAAATGGACTTGAAAAAGTGATTCAACTAATTGATGATAGCGAGTTTCTAATTCTATTGATTTCGTATAGAAACGAGTTTGGTATTTAGTTTTTGAAAGAGAACCATCACTACAGATTAGTCCAAGGAATTCAGCAAAGTCAGGTGAAATGTTGTTCCCCTTAGAATTCAATGGATATGATCGAAAATCAATGACAATATCTCCTTCTACAATCTTTTCGACAGTTTTCCAAACTACGCCATTATCCCATGTTGGCAGTGGATGTTCCTTCGTTACTTTGAGCATATCTCCGGTCGAAAATTTCAATTCGAACACATCGCTAGAAAACCTTGATGACACAGCTTCAATCTCGTCTGATTTCACCTCATAAGTTTCTGAGTCAAATGAAAGTACATTGGGTCTGAATTCACATTCAACTATTGTTTTGATATCACATAAATCCCCGTTGTCCAATAATATTTGAGTATCTCCTGATACACAAATGCCCCGATCAGCTAATACAAGTGCTCCAGCTTCAAGACTGATCTCACCAGTATCTGGATCGCGTATTATTGCTGCTGTTAGACCTGCCGCAGATGACCCCCTTCCCGAGGTGTATAAACCTCGTGGAGCAATTCCTTGAGTATAACGCAGTAATTGAGATTTTGCTGTACCAGGATCTCCTACAAGTAGAAGATTGGATTGTCCACGAGTTGTAAAACCATCAGGAAAGACTTTATCCACACCACCAAAGAGCATCAGTAAAGTTGCTTCTTTAATTTTATCCATCCCGTAAATTGCTGGGGCGACGGATTCGAGGAGCCGATCATGAATTTTTGGATCTTGGGCAAGCTCTCTAATGATTTTCTCTTCTTCCAAACTTATATCTGCAAACTCATCCTCTTTAGTTAATGATTCAATATAATTAACATCAATCCATATGTCATATGTAAGAATTTGTCCCTTTTTAGCGACTTTAGTTGGTCGAGTTCTGACCAACCCTCCAACTTGTATCCTATCACCAGGTCTGACTGTATTTACTACATCATCAATTAATCTACAGGGTAATGATTTAGGCGAAGCGCCCGGAGGTAGGGCCTCAGGTTTTTCCTGTAATGTAACCATCTGCCAATCGATCATTTTTGACTCCCGCGGATCCAATACAAAATCTTTTGCTTTACAAGTTTCCACGAAACACCTATCAGGCCGAGAATAGATACCATCCCGAAATATCATGATGTTTCGGTGTTGATTAGGCTCTGTACAATAATATACAGCTTCTGTAATAATAGATTTAATTTCGGTGGTTCTAATCACAATTCCTTCTAACCAACGTATTGAATCTGTATGATTCGCACGCAGATCTCTTATTTGAATTGGCGTTGGAGGATTAGCAAATCGAACTGAAAACATGTCTTGATCGACTGTTACTTCTCGATGATAGTCCGGATTTTCGATTCTAACTTGTTCACTTAATGCTTCAGAACCAATTTCAATGGTAAAAGCTGGATTCTCAGTTAGTGTTGTTGAAATTTCAAGATCATAAATATCATCCATTAGGACAAGATCATCATATTGAACAGTAAGGGATCTTTCACCTTCCCTAATCATCCTATTGATGTTATCCACATATTTGAAATCGCCATCATCTGTTTGGAATGTTTTGAAAAAATCAAGATATGCTTCAAGCAATTCATCATGAGAATCTATAGCCATCTTATTCACCTATGTCCTTTGTTGAGGGTATCCCTGCATTTTTTTGATAGGAAGTAAATAAGTCATACAAACCCTCGAATAACCACATTTCTTCCTCAGCAAGTGAATTCCTATCTTTGGGATCTAACTTCCCAGATACTGCATAGTTGATTATTTTACGAAACCTGAGTCTCAGTAAAGTGTTAAAACTCCCTTCGATGGATGTTAGCTTCCTAAATGCACTTCCTGTACCTTTGATTCGTAATTCTTCTATATATTTTCGGACCCTCCTGAATAGAAGTGAATCTATTTGACTAAGACTTCTTGCTTCCTTTTCTTGATGAACCAATTGCTTCAAGCCTCGAGGAGAAATGCTATCATCAGCACTTATCTTAACTATTTTCTCATCAGCAAGAATTTCAGATAACCATAGAGGAATTTTGGCTTCCTGTCCTCTAATTAAACGAATACCCATTCCATCTAATCTAAGATTTGGATAATCTTTTAATGCCAAAACAGTAATTTCTTCTTCCTCGAAGTCATACATTAATCTTGTTAGGTCCAACCCCAGCTCAGACACTAAGATAAGATTTCTTTTGTTTAATAAAATCTTTTGCAACGGAATGAGAATCTCTATTTATACTCTAGAAAGAACTTAGTTCAATCATTAATTTGAGGTCTGTAATCTCAAATTTTGGCCATCCTAATTATTCCTTTCAAATAGGCTACAAGAATAAAAAACATATACTATATTATTTTACCCTCATTGTGCCCAAATCCTCAAAATATATTTTCATTTTAGGTTCTGTTTTATCCGGATTAGGAAAAGGTATCGTTACATCAGCTATAGGTAAGAATCTTCAGGTCAGAGGAAAATCAATTGCAATTGTTAAGATTGATCCATACTTAAATATCGATGCGGGTACAATGAGCCCATTTGAACATGGTGAAACATATGTCACAGATGATGGAGGAGAGTTGGACGAGGATTTTGGTCATTATGAACGATTTTTAGGAACACCAATGAGCCGCCGTCAAAACATAACAACGGGGCAGATATACCTCTCGGTGATTGAGAAAGAGAGGCGGGGTGAATTTTTAGGAAAGACCGTCCAAGTAGTTCCTCATGTAACTGATGAGATTTTGCTGCGTCTTAAAACCTTGGAAGAAGAATTTGATCCTGATTTTATGATTATAGAAGTTGGAGGGACAATAGGAGATATTGAAGGGCAACCATTTCTTGAAGCAATTCGTCAACTTCATTATCACTTACCAGAAACTGATACAATGATTGTACTAGTTACCTACGTCCCATTTCCAAAACATCTATCTGAACATAAAACTAAACCTTCACAACATTCAGTAAGAGATTTGCGAGCATCAGGACTGACACCAAATCTAATTGTATGTCGAAGTGAAAAAGCAGTTGGGATAAAAACTCTATCAAAGATTGCATTCTTCGGAGATGTACCAGAAAATGCAGTTTTAGATCTCCCAGATTTAGACACTGTATTCAAAGCCCCAGAGGCATTGGATAATCAAGGTATAACGACTTTGATTGAAAAAAACCTTCAGGTGCGTTTTGAAGATCCGAATTGGAACTCTGTTAAATCAATCATATCAAAAATCGAAGGTGCAGACAAGAGTTTAATTATTGGGATCCCAGGAAAATACACTGACCTTTCAGATTCATATATTTCAGTTAATGAAGCATTAACTCATGCAGCATGGAATGAGGGATACAATATTGAGTTGAAACATATATCAACTGAAGAGCTAGAAGAAGATCCTGCAAATCTTGGTATACTTGAAGATGTTGATGCTATCTTAGTACCTGGTGGATTCGGGGATCGAGGGACCGAGGGAAAAATATCATCAATTAAATTTGCTAGAGATAATAATGTACCTTTCTTAGGAGTCTGTCTTGGATTTCAGTTAGCAGTAGTTGAATATGCAAGAAATGTAATAGGATTGGATCTTGCGCATTCTACTGAAATGAGAGAAGATACACCCCATCCAGTAGTTTGTATGCTTGAGGATCAGATCCAGATAACAGATATGGGCGGAACAATGAGATTGGGAGCATATGAAATTAACGTGGTTGAAGATACAAAGATTCATAATTTATATGGCACTAAAATTATATCAGAGAGACACAGACATAGATATGAAGTAAATCCTCAGTATTTTGATAGATTACAAGATGGGAATCTAAGATTCACTAGTTTTTATAATGATCTTGCTGAAACATTAGAACTGGTAGATCATCCATTTTTCTTGGGAGTACAATATCATCCCGAATTCAAAAGTAGTCCTTGGAAACCAGTACCAACCTATTTGGGGTTAATTAAAGCTGCAATCAAACGAGCTGAAGAGAGGCAATCATAAGCTAATGTTTGGTAACCTTGAAGCTGCAGTAAGAGCAGAGAGAATTAGATTAGAAGAGAGACGAAAATGGCTTTCAACGTTTAAGAAAATATGTAGCGATCTAACTGACTTATCTGAACCATGGAAAGAGGAAATTTTTATTCATGAGCTTCCTAAATCAGTGCCAAATATCACGAAAATTGGAGCAGTTGATGGCGGAGTACTCGCTGAAGCTATGACTGGATTTGATTTAATTTTATATCGAGCCGCAGGTGTCATATTTTTTGGAATTGGATCAAAAGTAGAAGCTAAATATCTCCCCAGTGTGGATCCTGAACCATTGATATTTTTCCACCCTTCTTTACCGTCGAGGTTTGATTTTGCGAAACTAGCTACACTGCTTAGACTAAAAGCAGAGTACGATTTAGCAAAAATTGTTATTGAAGAAGAGAGACCTACGATCCTTTTCATTGATGGCAAAGTTATTCCTTTGCAGTCGGATTTGAACGATTATTCTGAACAATCTGATTTAATTAGGAAAACCCAAGAATTAGTACGACTGTCATATAGAGATCTTGTAAAAACTGCAATAGATAATCAAGTACTATTATGTGGTGTAGTGAAAGATAGCAGATCATCAGAAACAAGCCAAGTGTTGCAAAATTACCTGCCTCAGATGATTCGTGAGAAGAAAATAGATGGATCAAAAATTAGAGGATGGAGAAATATGTTGTCAGGGCTTTTGGATGAATATTTTGGGGAGGGTATACTCGATTCAGGATCCCGCACAGCTTGGTTAAGATCTCATACACCAGGTTGGTTAAATATTGGATCCCAAGCAGAGGTCTGGTCTTGTCTGGCTCGTCCAATTTCAGATGATATGGCCATGAGATTAGAAGTAATAGTCTCTGAACAATTAATTGAAGTTGACAAAATGATCAATATTGCGTTGGGTGCTTACAATTATCTGTGCAACCATGGTTTACCCATAGCAATTCCTACGATTATTTCGGACGCTGACAGTCGCGCAAAACTTACATATCTTCACTTAGAATCAATTGTTGATCAAATTGCAATCACTTTAGGTATCCCTAAAGATCATTTAAGGAAGCGTAGAAGCTTTCATATGACCCTGGAATAACTAAACGCAATGTTCAGCCTTTCACTTTTAGGAATCTCCCCACTCTTTTAAATAATTCAACATAGTAATAATTATTGATCGATTATGGCAGGCGTACCTGCACTAGGAACGGTAGTAGCAACGCATGAGGGACCTACTGCTCTAGAATTTGAATTCGTTGTTTCTGAAGAGAGTGCAAGACAATATATTGAAAGTGGTAGTTTTGTACAAACAAAACAAGTTGGCGAGTTAGTTTTAGGAATGGTACAGCGACTTCGAAGAGTAAATAGATATTATTCTTCACCTGATATTATCCATGGATCATCTAACGGAGTTTCTCTACCCTCAGTGTATCCTGCAGACAAATGGGATTACGTTATCGCATCGGTAAAAGTGCTGGGTAGCTATCGAAATAATTTACAAACCCGTGCCACACGTCCTGTATTACCAGGTTCACTTGTGGAATTTGCTGAGAACGATATTTTACAAAAATTTCTAGGCTTAAGCAATCAGGGTTTACAGATTGGAAAGGTAAGACAAAGTGAACTCGAAGCGATTGTTGACATTGATAAGTTGCTTCAGAAACATTTAGCAATCCTTTCAATAAGT
The DNA here is from genome assembly GCA_021399405.1 of Candidatus Heimdallarchaeota archaeon. The sequence goes on from JAAFKL010000379.1 coordinate 16,871, forward strand.
GGTGGAGGAAAATCATATGCTACATCAGTTATCATCGAAGAACTTATGCGACGCAAAAAAGCCGAAGGTAGACCAACAATGGTCATTTTTGATGTGCATGGAGAATATCGGCAATTAACAAAAATGCCTGAACATGCCGAATTTAGATCTTCACAAGTAGAACGAATTTCAGCTCATAAATTATCATTAGCAATGGGTCATTTATCTTCTTCAGATCTGAGAAAATTCTTCCCATCAATGTCATATGCTCAATCGAGAGAATTAGACAACATTATGCGTAAACTGCGAATTGAAGGAGAACCAATCACCGCCCAAAAAGTTGTGAAAACAATCTTCGCCACTGAGATGAATCAACTGGTCAAAGATGCATTATTGGGATGGCTTAACATGCTGCAGGGTACTCAATTGTTTGGAAATGTGGAAAATCCTGCATTAGAAATATCTTTGGCACCTGGAAAGTTACTAATTATTGATCTGTCCTCGGTAACGACATTATGGACCAAACAAATTATTGTCCATTATTTTTTGTCAAGAATTTTTAAATTGCGTAGATCTAAAGATATACCGCCTGTTGTTTCAATTATTGAGGAAGCCCATCAATTTGCTCCAGAGAGTGTAAATGCTGCTTCAAAACCAATCATTCACACTATAGCTAGGGAAGGAAGGAAATTCTTGTGTTCAATGATTTTAATAAGCCAGAGGCCTGTTAACTTATCAACAACTGCGTTATCACAATGTAATACCCATCTCATTCTTCGTATACTCAATCCCCATGATCTTGCATGGATAGGAAAATCATCAGAGGGAATCAATCAAGAAACATTGGGAATGATAACTACATTAGGTGTCGGAGAAGGTTTGTTAGTAGGTGAAGCAGTTAAGTATCCAATATTTGTACAGATCCGCAAAAAATTGATGACTGCTGAATTTGATAACACGTCTCTTGCAAGGGAGAGTTTAATGTACGAAAAGATGAAAGTTAAACAATGATTATGCTATTCTTTTGAAAACTGTATACACATATGGTCTCTCATTACCGCTAGGTTGAATATAGGTATAATCAAAGGATTTGATTAACTTAAAATCTTCACCTAATAGTTCATCTATTGTTTCTTGAGAGTACCTACACACATCTAAACCACTACATTTAGCTGCACCATCCAATGAAAACACAGCAATTATAGCATACCCCCCAATTCTTACGACTTTATGCATTAATTTGATATATTCTTGTTTTTGAAAATCTTCAGTAAGAAAATGTAAAACCGCCCGATCATGCCAAACTGCTATTTCGCGTAACTGACTTAACTCAGTGGACTTTGTGAGATCGTCAACAATATAAGAAAATTCATTACCTTGTGATTTCAATCTAACTTCTAATTTTGCCAATCCAGTTTTGCTGATGTCAGAGAAAATCAAATTATGATAACCATTTTCGATTAAGCCATCAGCTAACATTGTTAATCCAGCACCTACAACCAATATTTGATCCTTACGAGAAATATCTAATTCTTTGATAATTTCTAATGATGGCAGGGCTTCAGCTTGATACCATCCAAGTTTTGTGGGATCAGTTTTATTGTAAACATTATCCCAATGCTCATTATAATTATAAGACTCCACAAGTTACATAAAATCTTCTATAATTAAATGATTTCTATAGATGTGAATTTACATTAGAACAATGAATACTCACTCGAAATAATGCTATAGTATAACAACAAAGATATTATATCAATATTTTCAGTTTAAATTAATGGGAATTCCCGAGCTTTTGGAAGAAGTAAATAATGTAAATTCGGCTTTATTGGTCATATACATTATCTCAATCCTTACTTTAGCGGTATTTTTATTTGGATTCCCCCGAGAAGCTGTCATGATATTCTCTGGTTATCAATTTGGATTGGTATTTGGGTTGGTAATTAATCAAATTGGTTTAATTATTGGATCCGGTCTCGGCTATATTATTGGAAGCAGAAGCAGGTTAAAGGTAGAAAACACAAGAAAGACGGTTTCCATAAAATATCAAAAAGCGTTTGAGAATAATGCAGTTAAGGCATTAACCGCATTAAGATTGACCCCATTTAGTCCTCATGACACGATAAGTATGATTTCAGGATTTATTCGAATGAATCAGAAAATTTATTTTTTAGTCTCTTTTCTGGCATTTCTGCCATATGCATTACTTTGGTCTTACGTTGGTCAAACCTTCTTCGATCAAATAATTTCTGAAATTCCAACTAACTATAATATTCAGATCTGGCTATACAGCTTGATTGCTTTCATAATCATAATCAGTATTTTTGCAAGAGTGTTTCTCAACTTTCCCGATGATGCAGAGCATTCTGCAGAACCTCAAACAGTGTAATCAATTTAATGAAAAAAAATGACGAGGAGGGGATTTGAACCCCCGCGTGC
>JAAFKL010000380.1 GCA_021399405.1 Candidatus Heimdallarchaeota archaeon
ATTTGTTGAAAGTAAAATTTTGATAAACATAATAAATGTGTTATTTACACACTAGACATCTTGAATTATAATTGTATTGGTTTTCTAATTTTTTGTTAAGAATTTATTTTTCTATCATTAGCTTTAGCTTGGTTTAGAGTTACCCACTAGAAACCTAGTTTGGTAGTTGTTTGGTGATTTAATTTTTTCCATTTCCCATTTTTGTTCTTTTGTGTCATTTACCATATATGTCATATAGAGTAAATCAAAGAATATCCATCTCGCAAAATTAGTGGCAAATTCTTTAAATAAAATTGAACTATATGTGTTTCTTGTAAAGGTATAGTTGATCCAATTGATACATCAAGAAGATATGATTATATTGGTAGAGCTTCAGGAGTTAATAGGGATAGAGTCAGAAAAAACTGAAAAATTAATATATCCAAGTGGAGACGATTATGCTTACATCTATTATACAATTGAAGACACTAGAATAACTGGTATAATGTTAGATGTGGAGCATTATGATCGGGATGTAATGTATGGGATCGAACCAAAAGAATTAGAAGAACTGCCTTACTGCCTTTTCAAATTAGAAGAATTAAAAGAACTTATTGTGATAGGGCATCCCATAAATAAGCTAAGCTCTGAAATAAATAAGTTAACAAACCTTAAAGCAATTACAATTCATTCTAAAATTGAACTAATTTTTCATGAGACATTGATCAAGATAATTGATCAGAAAATCCCTGTTATAGATATCCCTCATGAATTCGGGGATCTACAAGCACTTGAATATGTAAATATAAAATTTCTTGACAAAAATTCACTTAGCACCATATGTAGGCTCTCTCAACTTCAGCAATTAACAATCAATGAATATCAATCTGAAACATTGAGTGCTGAAATAACAAGTTTGCAACATTTAACTGATCTAAAGATTAATGGTAGTAAATTAACTCGATTACCTCATGAAATAGACCAATTAGAGAATTTGGAGAACCTTTCGCTAATCAGCAACTCACTCTTTTCGTTACCTGAAACTATTGGGAAACTAAATAATCTAAAATCCTTAGAATTGTCTCGTAATAATCTAAATAAATTACCAACTAGCCTTAGTCAACTCACAAACTTGGATGTATTACGTTTATATGCAAACAAAATCGAGATATTTCCAACAAGTATATTATCACTAATTAATTTGAAGGTGCTCGATATAAGTCATAATGAGATCACTGAACTGCCAGAAAATATTGGTAATCTAAAATCACTGAAAAAATTATACACTTACAATAAATCATTAACATCCTTCCCAGATACAATCGCTACTTTAAGTAGTTTAGAAGAGATCTATGCACATCCGGATTCATTCAGCAGCTCCTCGGTATTCTTCTATGATAATTTCATTTCAATACCCGAAAAGAAAAATAGTCTTTATCGAAAGGGTTCAGAAGCGGCGAAAAAGGCTCAAGAAAACTATAAACTCAGCTTGGAACATCGAAAGCGATATTCAAAAACAAAGTTGGGGATGTATTTCATTGATCATAAGAAAAAAGAAAGCACTGATGATGATAGGAACTATTATCAGTGAGAATCTCTTCCCGTGTTCGAACATCGTTTGAGCATCATAGCAATACAGGGTTCATCATTCTTCTTTTAGTTTAACCGAAGTAAATTAACATGGAAGTGGTTTCAAACCCAACCCGAACTAAGTAACCAGGTATCGAATGTGTATATTGACACAATCAAATTTATATCTGATCCCACTTATTGTTATCATGATAAGAAATGAGATTGGGATTAATAATACTCATTGGTGTGCTAGTGATTCTCGTTAGTAGTGGATTTATCTATTTAAAAATCCAAGAACCTGACTATTCTTACGATCCAATTAAGTGCTCACAGAAAATTTCTGATTGTCCAACACTATTATCAGTAGATAACAGGAAGTTAAAAATCGATTATTTCTTTATCTGGAGAAATGATATGCCTTTCTATCCCACAAACTCTCAAAGGATGATCTTTGTTGTGGAACTAAAATTTACTGATGATCTTGAATTCGATAGTAATGTGAAACCAATTGGATTTAAATTAGTGAACGAAAATGATGATGCATGGGAGGGTAAATTTGAAGAGATAAACAGGCCAAATTGTGGACTTAATTGTTTGGAAAAATATGCTTCTGGAGGACCCAATTGGAATGGTGGTATCGAGGTCATACCTTCAATTATACTTGATTATAATGGAAACCAGTATGTTATTCGAGGTCCACCTGCAACAGTATTAATCACGGTTTAAATAGAAATAACTGATCCAAAGCAATAACTATGAAATGGTTTTCAAACCCAACCGAACGAAGTAACGAGTGTGCGAAATGTTTTTTGTAAATAAGAACAAATCATCTCAACATGATCATTTAGGAAATATTTTGTTGAAAAATAAAGTAAATGTGTTATTTACACACTAGACATCTTGAATTATAATTGTATTGGTTTTCTAATTTTTCAGAAGTCTTTTTTATTGTTAGTTTACGTTAGTTCATAGCCACCAATCCATAATCGAGGAGGTTTCCAAACCCGAACCTATGTTGATATTTGGCTAAGATATTAATTATTGAAAACACTGTATCCGCAAAATTCTTTGTTTGAGACGATTTATATTTTATATGAGAATCAATATCAATTGCTATAAATTGAATATTAAATAAGAATTTCTTTACTTTCCATATTGACAGCCATATTCAATTTTTCGTTCAATCGATATATCAAGTTAAACTTGGTTTATTTAAATACTAATCACTCTTTCTTAATCTATAATGAAGCGTAAATTAATTGCATTCCTTTTTTGTTGGTCTATTATTTTAATAACTTACTCCAATGTCTCAAGTAATGATTTTGCTCAAAACCAAGAGATCGCACCATTAGAAACAAATGATTCAATTATTGAAAAAGGAGCTTTGTCATATTATGCTCCAAAATTAGAGGGCGAGGAAGGAGGCCTAAATTTAGACATGTTTCTGTGGGATTATGATATGGATGGAGAAGAAGAAATATTACTGATTTCACAGAATAATATTAGACTCATTAAATCAAATATCGACGGCTTGGATATACTCCAAACTTGGAGCAGTTTCGAATTTGGGAAAGGTTCGGGAGTTGTAAACATAGATGATGATGAAGCTAAAGAAATATTAATTCCAAGTACTTTCAGAGCAAATCCTGAAAATATCCAAATATATTGTAATAATACACTACCATGCTATAATGACTATACTTCAGGATTCTTGATCCTAAATCCTGAAAATGGTAGTATCACAAGTACTTTCCTTGAGTTCTCGGACATTCCTTATTCATATTATATAACAGGAAGTTCTACTGGAGTAATTGATGATAATATATTTTATTCAATGGTTAACTCGATGCAAGGTGAAATCACAGTGTTTTCAATCAAAAAAACTCCTTTTCTTATCACATTAGAGACAATTATTTATTTTGATCAACCAGTTAATTTGGTATTTGCAGATACCAACAACGATAATACAACAGAGTTAGTCATTGCTGGAAAAAATGTTGTTAATATCTACAGTTATGCTACCGGATATTTTGTAGGAATAGAAATAGTATTTTATTCACCGAATGTTAATGTTAGAATTGAATTGGAATTTATCGATGATTATATTTCTAAGAAAATAATTATCATTGGTCATGATTCAATAACAAAGGAGTATTTTTTGGAAGCATGGTTTTCAAATGGTACAAGGAGTATCATCCATCAGGCAAATATGATACATAATCCTATATTTGCACTTAATGAGTTACAAATTACATCTGGTAATTATTGGAACAGTGATATGCCCCAACTAGTTTTAATTAATAGAAATGGGTATCGACCTTTAATATATAACATCACCACTTCGAGCTGGGAGGAAACATTATTGCCAAATCAAGGTACTAATTTGAGCATTGATAATGGAAATATTCGGAACTATATTTTGAAAACAAAAGGAGCAACAAAAAATGGCTCTAAATTAATTTATTGTCCATTGGAGACACATACTTTCATAGCTAGATTTTCAAATGTTACAAACCAATATTCTTCTTACAATTATTTCCTGGGAAATATGGTAACAAGTAGTTTTGCATATGAAATATCTTCTCAGCTTGTGGTAGATGTTAATAACGATCTCAAAAAAGATATTATAGTAGGTTATAAGGGAGGTCATTTGGCAATTTACTCAATGATGAATGAATCATTGGAAAAAATATTCTCTCATCAAATTGGAACAGGTTCAGATTCTGGTAGATCTTATACATCTGTGACTAGTATGAATTTCAATGGTTCAACATATATAGTTGCCTCATATCATAATAAGATCAATATTTTCCTTTATAATTCAAGTTCAGGAGATTTTGAAATAATATACGATGAATATGCACATTCTCTTTTACTTCCAAGTGGGAGCTATTCAATTGTTTCAATTCTTAATTTTGAATTTAATGATGCATTAGGTGATGAAATAGGAATTGTTACTTGGGAAGCAGGCCAAAGCAAAGTCTATGTCACAAAGTTCAATGGAACGATATTAACCGTTTTAACTAAAATCACTCTCACTGGCAATCCAGATTTTAGATTTTCGGAGGTTACATCACTTAGTTATGACTATGATGGTGATGGAAATCAGGATTTAGCTTTAACTGGGGATTCAACAGGCAATGAGCCACCAAACACATCCAAAGTTTGGATTCTTAGAAACATAAATGGTACTATCCCATCTTTAGCTGAGGTTTACATTAGTGAGGCAAAAAATTCACAAAGATTTCATAACACTCTAGCAGCTGTCGATATTGACAATAATGGAAAAGAGGAATTAATTTTCATGACAAATGGAAATGAGGAGGAAACAACTGAATTTCATATTAGGTGGAATGGGGACTCATTTATTCAGAATCCTTTAACCTGGCAGCATCGTAAAGGGTCTGATTTGAGTATGGATTTTAGATATATCGGTAATTCATCCTATGGGCAATTATTTTATTCATCACAAACTCAAGGAGGAAATAAAATATGGAGGATTAATTCTTCGGATTTATCTGATATCACAATTGAAGAAATTGGACTTTCTATAAGAGGATACACTTCCTATTCTTCGATTCCAAGTCCTGTGATAATTGGCAGTGATTTAGAGGGTAATCCCTTGTTTTTTGGTAATTCAGGTCACGCATCCATATTTGGGTTGGTAACAGGTAGTTACTCTTTTGCCCAAAATGAAAATCAAATCACATATATCTCATCAACAAACTCTAGAGAAGTTTATACTTCATTTCAAACAAGGGTCCTCTCTCAAATGTCTTTATTTAGCAACCTTAATGGGATGATTTACCAAAATGGCACACATACTATTCAAAATCTTACTTCTACTTTAATAGTACAATCAATCGAGATTACTATATCCATGGGTTGGCCTAGTGGTTTGGATGTTTATTTGTATCTCAATCCATATGGGTCAACTTCATCTACAGGAAGTACTACAAATAATCCAGATACCTCTTCATCCTCGGTAACCCCTTCTCATACTAGCCAGAGTACAATTTCATCCTCTGCATTTTCAACTCCACCTACTCAAAGTTCTAGTTCATCTAATACCGAAACCTCATCATCACAATCTCCGCAAGTGAATTATAGTAGCTTCTTTTTGATATTTACTTCAATTATTTTCGTTGGAGTGTTTCATAAGAGAAAATAATAGATAAGTCTGTGCTCTTTGAGTAGCAAGAAGTCGTAACAAGGTGCCCGTACCGGAAGGTGTGGGCGGATCACTTCCTATGTGGGCAAGATATGGGTCTGGTATATTTATTTATCTAGTGATCAAACCAATGTTGCTCACCATATTTGTTTTAACTTATGGTTGAATATTTTATAATAATCTTAATTTGATCATTGTTAGTTATCAAAATTGATAACTTTAAATAATTTGTTTAAGATAATATAATCATGCAGACAATTAAGTTGATTGGCAAACTTGATAACATACCTGTTTTTGGGGTTGATGATGTTTGTCGCATCACTGGCAAAGATAGAAAGTACGCCAAGCTGAAATTGTCACGTATGCATAAAAAAAGACTGGTTAAAAGGATAATGAGGGATAAATACACCCGAAAACGCAACCCTTTTGTGATAGCTTCTCATCTGTACAATCCTTCTTACATTTCTTTTTGGTCTGCATCGCAATTCTATGGGTATACTGATCAATTACCTATTACAATAAAAGTGGTGACAGATAAAGCCAGGGAATCTATTGATTTCGATAATATTCGTTTTGATTTTATCAAAACCAAGAATATTTATGGCTTTCAAACTATCAGAATCGCGGAGGGGACGATTTATATTGCAGATCCTGAGAAATTGTTGATCGATGCTGTTAGTAGACCTGATCTGATGGGAAATGAGGGGGAGATTCTGAATGTATATGAATCGGTGATTCCTAATACTAAGAAACTGATTAAATATTTAAAACGCCTGTCGGTTTTATCTGTTACTAAAAGAGTGGGAAGCTTAATAGAATTGACTCA
>JAAFKL010000381.1 GCA_021399405.1 Candidatus Heimdallarchaeota archaeon
AAGTCTATCTACACAATAATCTCCATTACTTCGTACTTTCTTTTCAATATTTTTTATCCCCGCTTTCTCATAGAATTTGAGGGTCTCATTCCATCCAAAAAGGACGGGAGTTACTACAACACCCATATTAAATTTATTGGCATTAGCCTTGAATGGATGATTCCAGCTAGATAAATTATCATGATCCTTTTGACTAAATGGAATTCCATCAGGAAGTTCAATATGTAGATAGTTTCTAAATTCTGGCTCGAACTGGTCAATGAGTTCTTGTTTCATATAGAAAATTCCAGCCCCCTCAGGCCCACATTGCCATTTGTAACTACCAGTTATCATGAAATCCACATCGTCCTTTTTCACATCCACATCAATCGCGCCTACTGACTGGATCGAGTCATTCAAAACATATGCACCGTGTTCATGTGCAATCTCGCTAACTGCTTTGACGTCGAAAGTAAATCCGGACCAACACATTGTCTGATTGACACTAACGAGTTTGGTTCGATCATCAATAGCGTTATCAATATCTGACATCAGAATTTCCCCATTTTGGTTTTCTACCCTTCTGAGTTCAACACCCTTTGATTCGGCAAGTCCCATTAGAATGAAAGGAATTGATGGATAATCCAAGTCTGTAAAAACAACATTATCTCCTTTTTCCCACTTAATGAGATCATTAATAATTAGGTTTGATGCCGTCATCACTCGGTACATATTGGTAACTTCTTCAGTTTCCGCGTGAATAAGTTTTGCAGATCTCTTAATACACTCCTGATATGTAGTTGTAAGAAATGGGTGATCAGCATGACCAAAAGGAGAATATTCATAGACTGATAACCACTCTTTCATGCCCTCAAGCCAAAAACGCCCGGGTATCATTTGATTAGCTGCGTCAAAGAATACCCAATGTTTGAGCATAGGGAAGACTTCTTCCCAATTCTGATCCATATTTACCATGGAATAAAAATAGCAATTATCTATTAAAATCGATTGCAGAAATAACATGGAATCGCTAACAATGCTGCGTCCTGGTCTAGTATCATTCGGTGTCTATAATTTTTACAAAATATCAAATTTAATCTAAAGACGACGTCATGAATTTTAATTCGATGATAATATTATTAATCTTAAAATACGACATAATATGTTGATCACTCAAATTGCCAAATCGAATTTTGATCAGATTTTAAACATATTAACAAAATATGGCAAAGAAATAATAAAAGAAGATGACCCAGATCTAATAATCAATCGGTATAAAGGATTTCTTGATACTAATGATTATAAATTGTATTTCTATCAGGATGATGATTTAAATCAGGGAATGTCATTACTTAATATTCAGGAACAAATGATGTACAATTTCTATTTTGTAAAATCTAATGAATCATCCAAATCTGAGATTGAATTTTTCAATTGGATATTTCATTATTTAAAGAATACAAGTGGGGGATTTATATCTCAATTCCCTTTTCTATCAGATTCAATCCTTGAACAAATGAATAAACTTGGGATTGAGACTCTGATACGACATATTATGTTAATAGATAAAGCCAATATAATTGGTTTATCTGAACCTACCTTGGAAGATCAATACAAATTTTCTCCTTGGGATGACAAATATATCGATAAAAGTGCAGAATTGACTGTTGATGCGTATGAAGGAACCTTGGATTCACGTATCTTCGTCTTTTTCCAAAAAATTGAAGGTGCAAAAAAATTTAACAAAAATGTTTCAAATGGAAAATTCGGAAAATTTGATAAAAACATTGAATCAGTCCTCTTAGAAAGGGGCGAAATAATTGGTGTGTGTTTCTTTAACATGGATGAAAATAAAGGATTCATACCTTCTGTTACTATTTCTTCTAAAAAGAAAGGATTAGGACTTGGTAAATCACTTATGATTCATATGATGAAAGATTTAATTCAAACACATGATATTGAGTCAGTGGGACTTGTAGTTACTGAGAAGAACCAAAATGCCTATCAACTTTACAAAAAATTAGGTTTTAAAACAATTAACAGTGGATTTACATATTTGATGTAATTGTTATTTTGTTTCGGTCACAATAGTAATATTTGCAGTGATTGGGATTTCTTCAAATAGATTAGATTTTATTTTTGGGAGTTTATCAGTCTCTTTTAATCCATTCGTTAAGACATACACAGGGATTTCAAATTCCGCTGCAGCCTCACAGATTTTTCGTGATCCGATTTTATTGACAAAACTATGATCCGGTTTGAAGGCATCACAGCCCATGAGAACCATATCCATGACTCCAGATCGGATCAATGATACAGCTCTCTCGTCTTCAATTATATGAGAATTAGGAATCTTATCAAAAAGGTAAATTCCTTCACCACCCGGCATCGACCGCATGATATAAATTTCCTTGAATTCCAAATCTTGAAGTGCAAATTGTAATGTTAAACTATTCGAAATTGTTACGCATACCTTTGTATGAAATGAATGAACTTGACTATGCAAATTTTTTAAGATTTGGAAATTATATGTGGTTATTTCATTTTGGAGAAAAAGTGCTGATTCTCGAACATTCTTGAACTTGCGATAATGATTCCAAAGCTTATCCGTTCCATTACGAATGACCAACATCTCATAATATTGCTTTTTCAAGTCATCAATGTAGACTAACAACTCATCCATAGTCGGATTGACCTTACGAACAAATTCAAGAAATTTAATTAATATGTCCGTCGATCCATTGGTGGTATCATTTAGTATTCTTTCAAACATCGGATTTAACATCACATAATTCACTCCTTATTATTCTGAAACTTTGATCACAATTTTTCCCATGTGAACCCCGGATTCCATTCTTTTGTGAGCCTCTCGAGTTTCCTCCATACTGTATACCTTATCAATCACAGCATTGATCTTACCATCGTAAAATAACTGCATAGCTTCTCTAAATTCCTTGTCTGTAGCCATTGTGGAGCCAAGTATAGATAGTTGTTTCCAGAATACAAGGGCTATCAATGTTTTACCCCATGGACCTGAAGTAGATCCACATGTCACTAATCTACCCCCTTTAGCCATAGATTTTATTGCGCTTTCCCAAACTTTCTCACCAGTTGAGTCAACAACAACATCAACTCCTCTTTTTTCAGTGTATTGATAGACTGCTTTTCCCCAGTCTGGATTATCTCGATAATTAATTACGTGCTTTGCGCCAAGCAGAGTCGCCAACTCTTCTTTAGCTTTTGAAGAAGTAAGAGCAATAACATGTCCACCGAGAACTGTAGCCATTTGTACAGCCATCGAACCAATACCACCACCAGCTCCAATGACAAGGACTTTTTCACCAGATTTCAATTGTGCACGAGTAGTAAGCATTCTATAAACAGTTAGTGCGGTTAATGGGATTGCTGCAGCATCTTCGAAATCTATATGATCGGGGAAGATGGAAAGATTGGTTTCTGGTACTCTAGCATATTCAGCCGCGCCGCCAGCAACATGCTCCCCTAATAAATGAAAAGTATCACATAGGCTCTGTTCACCTTTTAGGCATGGTCCACACGATTTACAGCTAATACCTGCATTTACCAAAACTCTGTCACCTACTTTTACCTTAGTAACTTCATCTCCAATTTTAGATACGATCCCGGAGAAATCTGAAGATCCTATATGGGGAAATTTGAGATTCAATGAAGGCATACCATCGCGGGTCCAAAGATCCAATCTATTAAGAGCAAAAGCTTTCACTTCAAGTAAGACTTCATGATCTAGAATTTGAGGAATTGGTACGTCTTCGATGACCAATTCATCAGCCGATCCATGCTTGTGCATTACTACAGCCTTCATCAATGTGACCTCAGATTTGATTTATTTAATTATATCCACTTCAGAAACAAATATTGTCATTAGAGAGTTATATACCAATTAATTTTTTCATAGATTAGAGAAAAATAAATGAGGCACTGAATAAATTGACAATGCTTTGAGTTTTAAACAGGTCTATCATTCTTTTATATTATTAAGTAATAATTATCTAAGATAGATCCATTTAGACTTAAGGGGCTAATAAATCATTTGAAAATTGATCATTCTACTAAAGAACTAAAAATTTCCATCCGGGAGCTAGCTCAAATTTCAGTTAGTAATAATTCAGAAGGAGAGAGATCGATTGGACTTTCCAATAGGATCCGAACAGCTATTGGAAGGGATGTACATAAAGAATATCAAGACAAAATACAAAAAACCAAGATGAATGCTCAACCAGAATACCATGTAAAATACACTGTGAAATCTCATGGATGGACAGTATTGCTCAATGGAAGGGCAGATGTAGTTTATGAAGAAAATGATAAACTAATTATTGAAGAGATAAAATCCACTACTGAAACATTTAACCCCAAACAAGGTATAAGGCAAGATTATGTTAGACAGCTTCAATTATATGCACATGGTTTCCTTCGAAACAAAAAGAAAGTATCATGCAATATGGTCATTTATGATATATTGAATAACCGATATCACAATATCCCAGTCAAGGTTGAAAATCAAATCAAATTCATAGATAAACAGGTCAAATTGATCATAGATTTGCATAAGCAAATCAGAAAAAATAGTGGTATATCAAAAAATCGATTTGAGACTCTTAAATTCCCTTTTGATAACTTTCGCCGAAATCAAGAAAAATTAATTAATCTTACTAATGAAGCTCTCGAAGGGGAAAGGAGCATACTGATTAGTGCTCCCTCTGGAATGGGGAAAACTATTGGAACCTTATACCCTTCAATCAAATTTGCACTCAAGAATAGCCTTAGAGTTTTCATAGCAACATCAAAAACTACTCAACAAAGAATTTACGAAGATACGTTAAAAATAATGACTAAAAAGAAAGGTAAATTCAATTCAATAATTTTGACAGCAAAGGAGAAAATCTGTAATAATGTTGAATTTAATTGTGATCCTTCTGTGTGTCCTTATTTGGAAAATTACATAAATGGAAATACCACTAAATCAGTAGAACGATTACTTACTAAAAATGTACTAAATTCACGGATTATTAAACGAGAAGCAAATAACACCCAGGTCTGCGCATTTGAACTCTCATTAGATGCCTCTCTCGAATGCGACATCATAGTTGGTGATTACAACTACATTTTCCATCCCCAGATCCGCCTACGACGGTTTTTTGATTCTCCTTACAAAGATTCTATTGTAATAATTGACGAAGCACATAATTTATCACAAAGAGCAATTGAATATTACTCTCCTTCAATATCACAGGGTGATATTATTGATACTCGAAAATCTTTGAGTATGTCTAAATTACCAATGAAACTAACAAGGAGGGGTATATATACACTTAAGGAGATAGCCAAATATATTGCTAGTTTCGAAAAACTGGTTGATAAAGATGCCAAATGGAAAACCCTAATAGTTGAAATTAATAAAAACAAGACAAAGGGATTTCAAAAACATTTAGATTTCTTCATACTAGAGTATATTCGAGAATTTACTACAAAACATAATGAGATACCAAGCCCTAAAGATCCAATTATTGCATTTGCTGAAAAATTGAACTATTTCAATTCTATACTAAAAGAGAGTTCTACGCCTGAATTTGCTCAACTTTACCTAAGTGAAGAAAAATCAATGAAAATACTCTGTATATCTGCTGCTCGCAAATTATCAAAACAAATCAAGGGCTTTCATTCCGCGATTGCCCAATCAGCAACCCTTTTTCCTCTAGAGTATTTCCAAAAGATGTTGGGATTTCCTAAAGATTCCCATCAGGAAGAATTCGGATCGACTTTCCCTAAAGAAAATCAACTCCGTATGACATATCCTTTAGTTTCTACCAAATATCATGATAGACTGCATTACGATGAAGATATTGCAAATCTCATTTCCAAATCGATTGAACACAAAAAAGGAAATTACCTCGTTTTTTTCCCCAGTTTCACATATCTAAAATCAGTCCATGATAAATTAAAGAAACAACCTCTTGATGCAAGATTACTTATACAAGAACCTAATATGAATGATAGAAAACGCAGATATTTTCTCAAAAAATTACAAGATGAAAAGCAAAACCACCTCCTATTGGGAGTACATGGAGGTATTTTTAGCGAGGGTGTCGATTATACAGGTGATATGGCAATTGGAGTATTTATTATAGGTCCAGGTCTTCCAGCATATACTTTTGAGCAGGAGTTAAGAAAAAAATATTTCCAAGACAAATGGAAAAAGGGCTTCAAATATGCCTATAGAAATCCAGGGATGAATAAGGTTATACAATCAGCAGGGAGAATATTTCGATCAGAAACAGACAAGGGATTTGTGATGTTAATTGGACAGAGATTTGAAACATCATTTTATTCTGAAGTGCTCCCTAAGGATTGGGAGATTGTGTCTCAGAAGCATCCTGGTGAAATTATCCAAGAATTCTGGGGAGGAGATCATAAATTTGAAATTCCCAACGTAACCTCCTTAGAAAGCTTACTAAATTAACATGGCAGTTATTTACCACCTTATGATTTATGCAGTTCTGAAATTTCCATTGCTTGCTGAAGATATGAAGTAATATTTGATTCTTTAATTCGGTCTTTTACGGAACGATCAATATTATCCCACCGTGAAACTTCTTTTTCAAGCAAATTTATCTCTATTTCAACTTTGTTGGTTAATCTTGGAAAATGAGACATCTTAAGATGTTCATTTGCTCCGTAGAGGATATCTAGTGCAGTCTTAAGATTTCCCATTATGTAGAAGCTATATTTAGCTATAGTTATCTGTTGTACGATGTAGAAACTAACTACAAAGGGGTTATTGATCAGTTTAATTTTAGCTAGTTCTTTCATCAGCTCATCGATCTGGTGTATTGTACCCTTATCTCCCGTTAAAAGAACATCTTCAAATAATGAATCGAGTAAATCTAATCGTACAGGAAAATTTTGCCATTCTGGATTTTTCTTGAGAATTTCTTCTAACAGATCAATTGCTTTTCCTTTATTTCTTAAATTACCTTGTTTTAATATTCGAGCTCTACAGAAAAGTGTAGATTCCAGCATTTGAGCATGATCCGGATTATTATGAGTCAGATCTTCAAGAATATTAAGAGTACTCTTAGCTTCTACCAAGAATTCTTCTTCCTTTGTCCCTTTATAGCGGAGATAATAAAAATGAAAAATGTATTCGTTACCTGAGAATATAACCATAGGATCTCCATATTGTTTGGCATATTCGAGAGCTTCTTGATACAGCTCAAGAGCTCCATCATAGTTACCCCCGTCAAATAAGGTATCACCCAAAAATGATAAATTAATATAGATTGCCCAAAGATTGTTATAACGTCTTGCGATCTCTAAGGCTCTTTGATTAAATTTCTTCGCTTCATATAGGTCTCCTCTCCGATTATTCAGAAGATATAAATTCATATTTGGCCAAAGTTCCCAAAGGTTCTCATATACTTTTGATGATTTTAAAGCAGTAAGAAACCAACTTTCTGCTGGAAGTAATTCACCATTCAAGTGATAATACCAACCTAGGCAATTTTCAGCAGAAGGGTGAACTTTAGTGAGGTATTCCCCATCTGTAGGTATCTTTGTCCAAATACTATTGCCCATTTTGGCACTTTCAATGGCCATTGTTAGGTCACTATCTATTTTTCTATGATACTGAGCCTTTAATATGTGATACCACCCCATCACAAAATATTTTTCCCAG
Source organism: Candidatus Heimdallarchaeota archaeon (assembly GCA_021399405.1). The sequence goes on from JAAFKL010000381.1 coordinate 7,694, forward strand.
TCATCGGGATTCACATTTGAATAAAGAGTATGGTCTGACTGATCCCCAATATTACTTCCCTCATACCATTGATAACTCCTTGTTGAATTGTTAAAATATTGTTTAGCTTTTTCAAAGTTGATAATTGTGAAATCTCCTCCGCTATAATAGAGAAACCACATAAGATCCGTTATAACTTTGATAAATGGGTCGTTCAAAGATATATTGATTTTTTCAATATCCGAAAAGGTCTGAAGTAATTTTTTTGTATCGTAGTTTTCTTGATAGTAAAACATTGTACAACATTTGCCAAATGCCACACCTAGCTGGTCATCAGAATTAATCTTGTCAATTAAATTCTCAGCTTTAGATATGTCAGTTTTGTAGAAAACAGCTTCAAATACCTCCCGAGCCATTGAAGAGAATCGTTCCATTCGTTCTATGTTAGGATTGAAGATTAATTAGATTTATCCCAATTTAATGAATGAACGTAATAATGATAATCAGATATTGTAAACTCTCTGAAATATGATAATTAGGGTTTCTCATAGAGTAAAAATAAAGTGGTCTCCTCTTCTTCGAAGAAAAGTTTTGTATCCTCATAAGTTGAAAGTAGTTTAAAGTCTAAATCTTTGAGAGTCTGCATTGTCCACTCTTTGGAGAACCCAGACCAATACATCTGTTCTGCACCCAAATCGACCCAGTCATCTGACGACCCGTCGTGAGGCTCAATAGTACAATCAATTAATAATAACCCCCTTGATTTTAGAATTCGATGAAGTTCATTGTAAAGTTCAGCATGATGAATTCGAGGTAGGTGACGAATGCTGAATATGGATACAATTCCTGTAAAATGATTTGTAGAGCAATTTTTAACATATTCAAGCATTTCTGCCAATATAAATTGATATTTCCATTGAGGAAATTCTTTATGGGCCATTTGAATTTGTTTCTTTGAAATATCTATCCCGGTATAATTTTTTCCAGCTTCCAGCAATGCTTTTCCAATTGGGAAGCCAGTAGCACAACCAAGTTCAAGAATGGGTGAATCGCCTGTTTTGGTCAAAAATTTTTGGAATATTGGTGTTTCATGCTGCTTTGGATCTTTACCTTCTCTGTACGCTTCTGCTGCTCCCTCATACCCTTTTTTTACAATTTCAATATTCTTCTTTGATTGATTTTGGGAAGTCACTACTTTGGGGCAAAGATGGAAGAAATTTGAGTATATTGCTATTAATACATATTAATATCAGGGAGTGATATTTCCTATAATTTGTATTGTTAATACCCACTGTCATATTAATAGTTTCCAAAGAAAATTAGTAAGGGAAGATGTTCAATAAGTCATGCAAATGTCAACAGCCACTCCATCGTCCGACATTCCTTGACCCATTCATATATCATACTATTCTATGAATGTCATGAATTTATTCCCCGATGACATTGACTGACAACCATATATTATGTATTAATCATGGAACACCTATCATAATTATTCATAATTACATAAATTTATAATACTAAACTCACAAATTCGAATAATATTATATCCATTTGCATTGTTATTTTCATTGGTATCTTTCCCGAGAAATCCATTATATTCAAACTAGACTATCTAAGAATTAGGTTTATATATCTGGGTGTACCTTTTTTCAAATTGATTCGAAATTACATTGATATGCAATTTCTGGATACGAGGAAGGCTGTGTTACCCATCTAAATTCCCTAGTATATCTATCCAGCATGTTTTTTTTATATATTAGTGTAGTATATAATATGCAATAGATCAAATCATGTGGTTGGAGATGAATGACGCAAGTAAATTCTGCAAATTCTAGATCTCCTACAATAGATTCAATCCGGATCCGTAGGAGTTCTATTTTGGTATTTGTTCTAATATATGCTTTAGTTATACTCAGCTCACCAAATACAGTTAATGCACAAATATCATTTACAGATAATAATGTTGATAGTGACTCAAATGTTGATAATGTATCGAATATTGGAAGTGATGGTAGTACAAAATATCTTGACGCAAAATCATTAAATGATGATTATCAAGAAATCAGAGAATCCAACATATCCGAAATAGCAAGTATTGAAGATTATGTGGATGAAATTAGCGATGTAGATACATATCCAGAATCTGGTTCAATTACTAATTTTGCAGAATTACAAGCTGTCGATCAAACCAATGCACTATTGACTGAAGGAAACAAAAGACTACCATGGGGAGACATTATTAAACATCCCTCTGAAACAACTGTAAATTGGATGAGATGTATGGCAGGAGAATTTGATCTAGGTTCAAGCTATCAAGTATCGGAAATATACATTTCAAGCGGTACAAATGGTGGTGGTGGAGAGGTAAGATTATCGGTATATCAAGGTGGAACGTTAGCTGATCCAAATGGTGCCAACTTAATATGGGACGCAGGCACAGTAACAGCTACTGAAAGTATGGTCGGTGTAAAAGGAGGGGCAGCAGCATTGAATAACAATGAACCAATATGGATTTGTGTCAAAGGTAATGACAACTCTTTCAATGTGTATAATAACAACTCTTACAATGTAGAATCTGACTTTCAAAGTACTAACGGAAGAGTAATGATGGGTTCAAGCCATTCAATAGATGAAACAGTTCCATTTGAATCATTTATAAATTCTACAGGTTCCTCCTTTGCAAATTATTGGTACTCATTCCACATTGTAATTGAGGATACTACCTCAGATCTACAGTTGGATCAAGAACTTCAATTCACAAGTGTCATTGACTATTTACCACAAGAAATATTAGCAATAAAAACAGGGACATTCAGTGGATCAGAGGATATTAATGTCACTTATTGGTCAGGTTCAAATTGGGATTTGATTGCGAGTGATTTGGAACAAAACTCTTGGAACAATTTTTCTGTTGTACTAGATTCTTCAATGTTTACAATTAAATTAGGGGGATCTGAGACAACTTCAGATACAACCATCGATACCTGGAACATAGATGCAATTTTACTTGTTGTTTCTGGGATTGGAGACGATGAAATTGTAGTTACAAATGATCAGTCAGATGTTGATAATAGTACTGATATAGGTAATTTAAACAATTTTGCAAGTACACAAATCAAAGATGGATCATTGGCCAATTTGGTTGAAAATAGCCCTAATAATATTATATTCCAAAGAGCGAGTGGATCCATAGGAACTTCCCATGTGATTGATATTGGTGAACCGAATAATTATCGACTAGTTGCGGTTTTTATTAGTAATGAAACTTCTGGCATTTCAGCTAGCGGAGTGCAAATAGACGGTAAATCAGCAATTAAAGTTGCTGAGGCGGACAACCCTGTGGGTTTGGGAAATCATCAAGAATTATGGATACTTACAGAATCAGGTTTAGGTGCATCAACTGGGAGTGTTACTGTATCATTAATTGGGGGTTTCAGCACCTATGCGGTTCATGTCATGGTTTTTTATAATGTGAGGGATAGTATTATTCCTTACGATGTCCAAATTGATAATGCCAGTGAGGCTCAAGTAGAGATAGTACCTGCACCTGTGAATATTCCAGAGAGTGGTTTGCTAATTTTTGGAGCGGGCAATGGTCAAGCGGGTTCTTATGTTAACACAAATTGGGATACGAGTCCCACCGATGTTGATACATCAGATGATGATTTATCGCCAGAAATCGAAATGATTGAAGCTCATGATGGATCTTATCCTGATTCAGCTGTGTTGGCGGAAGCATATTGGATTTCAACTATTTCAGCTCAAGCCAATAGACAATTTAGAGCAAGTGGCACAACGACCAATAATCGAGGGACAGGAATCATAGTATCATTTGAACCTGCGACATATCAATTAGATCAGGAAATACAATGGAATAATGTCCCATATGACATGTATTCAGAGAAGTTAGCAATCTTTACGGGAGATATATCAGAAGAAGATATTTCTGTGGATTATTGGAATGGTACAAATTGGAAAAATCTATTTACTGATCTTGTAGCCAATGCCTGGAACAATATTACTGTAACGGATATCCTAGATTCGAATACGTTCACTCTACGATTTCATGATAGTATCAAAATCCTAGATAACAATCAGAGTAACTGGGAAATTGATGTAGTGCTATTAGCTTATCACTCCACTAATACCAATTATAGATTGGAGTGGGAGCATCAAGTCACTGGATTGGATGATGATAGAGAGAAATTCGAATTATCAATATATGGATACAGCTCAAGTGTCACTGAAACCTTTGGAATACAAATGTGGAATACAATTACCTCGAGTTGGATGGACCCACTTGAAATTGAAATTGGGACAACCCTTCAATGGTACAATGCAACTATCACGAACCAAGATGTAATTGATGAATCTATAACATGGAGGTATATAGGTAATCAAGATCAGCCTTATGATCTTGAACAAACAACGCTCTACATAGACTATGCAGGGATTGCAACCTATGATGAAGCTCCAACTTTTACTGATACTCCCGAGGATATTGTGATCTCTGAAGGTAGTACATCTAATACATTGACCTGGAGTGCCTATGATTTGAATCCAAATTACTTTATGATTGAGAGAAATTATTTTCCAACAGGTCCATTTGGTTTTTGGAATAATACAGATTCCATTATAATTGATATTGACGGTTTAGATAAAGGGGAATATATTTTCAAAATTATCCTCAAAGACACTCACGATTATATCTCAGAAGATACAGTCACGGTCAATGTGATTGATACAACAGACCCAATTTTTGTGGCAGTCCCAGAAGACTCTACATATTCTGAAGGATCATCAGGTAATAAGCTTACTTGGAATGTTTTTGATAAATGGGCTGGTTCGTATGAATTATATCAGAATGGAATACTAACTAATGATGTTGGTGAATGGGACAATGAAAATAATGTGACTATTGATATTGATGGTTTGATCAAAGGCACTTACAATTTTACTTTACGGCTGAAAGATAATTCTGACAATTTTTCCACAAATACCGTATTTGTCACCGTTATTGATACTACAACACCAGAAATTAATTTAGATCAAGCTGAAATAGCGTATTCAGAGGGATCTCAAGGGAATGTGTTAACTTGGAACGTAACTGATAATCATCCAGATACTTTTCAATTATATCAAAATGGGACCTTTACTGGAGATACAGGGGTATGGAGCAATATAGATAATTTAACAATTAATATCGATGCACTACCTAGGGGGGTTTATAATTATACCTTGATCATTAAAGATGATTCCAGCAACATTGCAATCAGCACTGTATTTGTGTACGTTATGGATACTACGAAACCAGATATTCTTGAGAATTCAGGGGATCTTGTATATGGTCAAGGATTCATTGGTAATTTTATATGGTGGAATGCTTCAGATAACTATCCTGAGGGTTATACTGTCCATTTAGATGGACAAGTGTATACATCTGGAAATTGGACAGATAAAGAAATCCTCTTAGTAAATGTAGATAGACTTCCAGCGGGAGAATATAATTTTACAATAATTGTTTGGGATGATTCAAACAATTACTACTCTAACACAATTATTGTAACTTCTGTTGCGGAAACTTCATTGCCTGTCATATCAATGGCACCCACAGATACTTCATTCATTGAGGGATCAACTGGAAATTCATTAAACTGGTCAGTACATGATGAATTCCCCTTTATCTACAGAATATACATCAATGGTGAAAATACTGTTCTTAATCTTTGGTCAAATTACATTCCCATATTTCTTGATATTGACGATTTGGAGCTTGGTGTAAATAATATTACAATTGTTATTCAAGATTTATCAAGGAATAATGTTGTACACACAGTATTCATAACTGTTCAGGACGATGTTTCACCAATTATAGTTGAATACCCTAATGATAGTACATACATTGTGGGAAGCACCGATAATATCTTAGATTTGAAATCATTTGATAACCACCCATCAAAATTTGAAGTGTACCTTGACAGTTCTTTCTATGTATCAGGAAATTGGGGAAACCTAAATAATATCATCATAGATATTGATGGCTTGGTAATTGGAAATTACAATTTTACGATAATAGTTTTTGATTCATCATACAATTCCGTCTCGTATGATGTGCTGATTGCGGTAACCTATATTAAAACAGAATTACATGATATATTTCCAGCTATTGAAATTTATGAGGGATATACTGATCCGATAGTTGGAACTTGGATAGACGAAGAAGGAAAGGGAATAAATCTTGGAGTTGTTCAGGGCCAATTGTATAATTCATCATCAGAAGAGGAGAGTATAAGAGATTTCACAGGAATTATAATTGATGGGGCTTTAATAATAAATGTAAATTACGGATCACTAGAACCTGGGAACTATCAGCTAATATTAAAATTTGAAAAGGCAAGTTATCAGAATCATACTTTGAGCTTTGAAATATTGGTTTTAGCTCATCAACTTGAAATAAATATCAATTTTGATGATGATCTAATTAGTAATAACAATTTTACTGTTGAGATCCAGGTAAACTATCTCAATAATAATACAAACAATCTAGGTTTAAGCGACTTTGGATCACGGGCAGGTGCTGCAGATGGATTAGAACTCTCAGTAACATTTGATTTAGAATATAAAAATGGTACAATTAACACTTACCTATATGATCTTACTACAGACTCTAATGGTGTTACATATGTAACTTTGACTGAGGTTCAAACAACCAATTTAAGGATGATTCAAGGAATTAATGTAGACATACAAAGTCAGGGAGCAATTGTGGGGAAAACAATTAAACTTACATCAGAACAGATACCCCCAGTTACCATACCCGAGAATATTGATCAACCCAAAATTAATCTACCAGCTATTGGACCTGTGGACAGAACTCTGTTCTTCTCTATTGTGGCAATTATGTTAATTCTCATCTCAGCCCCAATTTTGTATAATTATCTAAAGAAAAAGGAAACAAAGTATGCAGTATTATCTGAAAGTTTAGAGTTAGCGGGAGCGGAGATCAGGGGTATTCGATCAATACAACAAATACTAATCATTAACAAAGGAGGATTACCCTTGTATGTAAAACAAATCCAATCGGTAGGAGTTGATCCACTATTGTTATCTGGGATGTCTAGTGCAGTTTCTAGCTTCCTACAAGAAATTGGTGATCAACAGTATTTTGGGATACAAGTAATGGAAAATCAAGGATTATCAGTTACTTCTCACAAAGCTGAATTTTCAAATTTCGTCTTAATTTCAACCAGCAGCTTACCGATGACTATTCTTGATCAGATGAAGAATGCTCATCTTATGATCGAGAAGAAATTTGAGAAAACCATGAAAAAGAGAATCCATAATCAACTTAAGAAAGAAGATATCGATGATGTTTTTCATCAAACTGGATTAAAGATTGGTCTTATTGAAGGTCTAACAATTAACAAAAGAAATCAGAAAAAGTTTGAGAAAGAAACACCAAACAATAAGGATATCAAATTATTGGTTTCTTTACTAGCGAACACGGTCGATGATGAAACTAGTATATTTACACTGAGTGAGTTATTTGATTTTTATAATGACAAAGGGTATTCTCAAAATCAAGCTGCAAATGTCATACTTGAGGCTTATAATTTTGGGATACTACAAGTAGTTTGAAATTATTTGTTTCTAACCAATTAGCTTATTCTAAATTGGGGAAAGCCATTTTGCATTATTTTCGTTTCTTTTTCAATTCTTCATCAATTTTCTCTGGATGCATTGCCGAGACAGGTATTGAAATACCGAATACTAGCTGATCAATATCAATCTCTCCATCACCCATATTCAAGCTTTCTTCTTTTATTTGTTCAATTCCGCCAATGAATTCTTTAAACAAGTTTTCAAGCCGATTAGCTTGATCTACTGTTTTGAGTTTTAAATCTTCGATAGTTATTCGAAAAGTCTGTCCCTCTTTGGCTCTCTCCTGATTTGATTTAGCAAATCTACTACTTGACACTGTTTCTATGTATGATGCAGAATGTAAAATTATGTTTTTTGCAATAATCCCGATTGTACGAACTACATTAGCCTGAATTTGGGCATCTGATTGTGATTCCGGTTTCTCAGGAATGATTGTTGGAGAAGTTTCACTTTTTCTTCCAATTTCCATCTCTTCCATAATTACGGATCCTAATTCAGTAAGGACATAATATTTACCAACAATTTTACTAGTATCAATCTTAATCAGATCCAGCTTATCCAGTTGTTTGATGTGATGTAAGGTTGTAGGATTGGTTTTTCCTATAAATTTGGCTATTTGTTTAAGTTTTAATGAATCATATAATCCCAAATTCACCTGCATTTTTCTTAATGAAGCGTGGTGTACCTATCGATCAGGGTGTATTAGGCTATTGGAATACTTCAACTATTGATGGTTGGTCGCATTTTGATATTACACGAGATGAAGCGGGACTTTTCAAGGTTTATATTAATAATACATTACGAATAGAAGCTCAAGATAACACCTATGCAACCTCTAATTCATTATGGATGAATACGGAAACCGGGACTAATATTGGATTTGATAATTTTGTAGTAAAGGATGATATATCATCCATCCAAAGTTCATCAACAAGTACTTCAGTCACCATAGACAATTCAACCACTACTAATGTTAGCATCAGTAATTCGACAAGTTCTGATTCAAGAACAGATGATACGTCTTTTTCACCGATTAGTTTTTTGGGTTTACCAATTGTGGTACTAGTATATCAAAATTATAGAAGAAGAAAGAATGGGGGATTTGATTTAACATGAATAAACAAAAGTTACCGATAATTTTGCTTATTTTTCTTCTATTTTTATCACAATTGGCCTCACAAAATGTTGCAGGGGAGAATTCAAATATAAAACAAACTTCTGAATCATTTAACTTCAAAATTACAGCTGAAACCGAAGGTGATTGGTATATGTCAGTTGATGGGGCAGGAGATATTAACAATGATGGATTCGACGATTTCTTGGTCGGTGCAAGATTCAATGATGAAGGAGGAACAAATACCGGTCAAACATACCTATTTTATGGAAGACCAAATGGAAATTGGCAGGATTTTGACTTATCACAAGCCAATGCATCCTTTATCGGGGAAAATGCCTATGACTACTCAGGAAATCAAGTAACTGGCCTTGGCGACATTAACAATGATGGATATGACGACTTTTCAATCGAGGCGATTCTTAATTCTGAAGGTGGTTTTAGGGCAGGTCAATCATACATTTTTCTTGGATCAGAAAAAGCAAAGTGGAGTATGGATACGTTAATTTCTAATGCTAATGCTTCATTTTTAAGGGAAGAACCAAAAGACCTAGCCCATGGTATCTATAATGTTGGTGACGTGAATGCAGATGGTTTCAATGATTTCATTGTAGCAGCGTATGCAAATAATGATGGTGGAGATCATGCAGGTCAGATGTATTTAATATTAGGAAGTTTAAATACTCGATGGAAAATGGATATATCTCTTTCAAATGCTAATGCTTCATTTATTGGGGATGATTTTGATTTACTTGGAATTGATGCTTCAGGTATTGGAGATATAAACAATGATGGTTTTGATGATTTCGCAATCGGTAGTTTACAGAATTCATGTTGGTTTTGTGACACGGTGGTTAGTTCATCTGGCCCAAGAAAAGTAGATATCATACTAGGTAGGCCTACAGAGGAATGGGGAATGGATCAATTAATAAATACAGCCAATATAACAATTCTTGGAGAATCGGATAGTCCTATCCATTATGGAGCATCATTTTCTTGGATAACTGGTGCTGGTGATATGAACAATGATGGTTACGATGATTTTGCCATCGGAGGGTATACAAATGACCAGGCAGCAGAAGATGCTGGAATGGTTAGCATATTTTTTGGTAGAGAAACTGATAAGTGGTCCCGAAATTATAATTTGAGTGACGGTGAAGTGGCATACTACGGCGAAGCCGATGATGCGTGGGCAGGTTTCGAAATCGTCGGAGTAGGAGATGTGAATGATGATGGAAATGATGATTTGTTGATAGGAACCCCGTCAAAACTTGATATTGATTGGGAAAGCGAATGGGTATATGCAAAAAATACTACAATAGGGAAGGCCCACCTGATTTTTGGAATAAATGGAATTTGGGAGGTAGAAACATCTTTGTCCTCAGCCGATATAGTCTATTCTAGTGGATCCGGTGGAGATGCTTTTGCAAATAAAGTTGCAAAATTAGGAGACATCAACAATGATGGGAGGGATGATTTTGCAATTTCTTCGACAATTCCGAGTGAGATATACGGAGGTTCAAGCCTCGGCTTCGTTTATATTATTATGGATCATTTATCCAATAGTGATAATCTGATTGTTAATACTAATTTTGAAACTCAATCTACCACTGCTAGTGGGACCCAAAGTACAATATCTGTTACTTCAAATATTTCTTCATCATCGAATAATTCAAATTCTAATGATAGCCCTATTACCATATTCCCTACTATGTACATTATATTCATTTTATTTATTTTCAGAAAAAGGAGAATATTGTAACCAATGATGATAAGAAAGCTGGAAAAGATGTTAGTAAAGATAAAAGCTCGACAATAGCACCAGGAATCGCTGTGGGTGCATCTTTTGTTATTCCAGTATTAATATTACAAGTTCTACTAGGGTAATTATTCAACTGTCTACTTTTTAGTGGTCTAATTGTCCTATTGTCTAATTATAATTTAATATTAGTTACAAAGTTATAGGAATTCCATTAGGTCGCATAGGAATTTATAATAGATGGGTCAAATTACTTGTTTATGAAAAAACTCAGTATATCTTTATGTATTTTACTAGCTTTAGTGGGATTTCAAGTTGCACAGTATTCAGCAGAAACGTCAGTAGGTCAAGAACCTATAAAACAAAATGCACTCACTACGCATGCACCTCTGCTTATTGGCTCTGTAACTCAAATCACTGACACTTATGGATTTCCAGGATCAGGAACAGCAGGTGATCCATATATTATTAGTGGATTATCAATTGAATCTACTACAGCCCAAGCATTAATCGAGATTAAGAATCTTCAAGTTCATATTGTAATCACAGGTAATTTTCTCAATGCATCCGGTCTTACATATCATGGAATTTATTTAGAAGACGTATCAAATGTTCAAATAATCAGTAATGACATATATGCTCGAGAAACAGTATCTGCATTCCTCGCTTCAGCTGTATCAATTTTTGGAGATTCATCTAATAATAGAGTTGTCGAGAATCATATTCAAGATTCAGATTATGGTGTATATGTACAATCAGTTTCTGGATCTATCACGGGTCCTAGGAATAATACGATATATAATAATCAGTTTGATAATATCTTTAACACAGGAGTGAAGATAGATGCGGTTGTTGACAATCTTGTATTATTGAACAATTCAATTATTCTCAATAATTTCACTAATGCAAATACTGGTATTTATGTCGAAGCTTCGTTTTCTACAAACGGAGTAAGTGATCATCTTATTAAAGATAATACATTTCTAGATTCTGGAACTGCGATTTATCTAGTTGCCCAAGGCAATGATCATCTCTATCCTGGGCTAAATCGCAATGTCAAGATTTTAAATAATACTATCATTCGATCCTTGTATCAGGGCATTGCTATTGTTAGACACTCATTCAACACAATAGCCAACAATAGTATTATTGATGGAGAGGATGAGGCTATGTATCTCTATTCTACAACAAATAATACAATCACAAATAATACAATTTTCAAAAACGCTAAGCATGGAATCCATCTCAATTATAGATATACACAAAATAACACAATAGCAAATAATGTAATTGCAAATAATTCGTTAAATGAGTTCTATCAAGGTATTTTCTTTGCAGCTGACACTAAAAACAATTTTGTTATTAATAACACAATCGCCAATAATACAAGTTTTGGTGTCACAGTGAATTATAACTCTGATAACTACAATTATATTTCAGGAAATGATTTCATAAATAATAATGGGGGGCTTACTCAAGCCAACAGTAGAGCTCTCAATACTTTTGAGTACAATTATTGGGATGATTGGACAGAACCAGATGTAAATAGTGATGGTATCGTGGATTTACCATATATTATAAGTTCAACCTATAATGTGGAAGATTCGTTTCCACTTACCGAAAAAAATAATGCTGCAGTAATCCTTCATTCCCTAACTGGACTAGAACTTATCTCTCCAAATGGTGGTGAGAATTTAATAGGGGCAGTACAAATTTCATGGAACCCAGCTGCAGATACTGAGGGACATTCTATTTCCTATAATGTATCATATTCGGCAGATAATGGCGTTAGTTGGAATCTCTTACAATCTGATTTATCAACAACTGTCTTAAGTTGGGATACAACCATTTTATCCACTGGAAGTTCATATTTGATAATGGTAAGTGCTGATGATAGTACAGGTTTAGTTCTGGAGGATGTCTCCGATGCAGTATTCTCAATAGCCAATCCAGTCCCCATAACTTCAACCCCTACCGAGCCAACTACACCCCCTCCAACTTCTTCTCCCACACCAACCCCATCAGACACAATTATCACAACTAGTAGTACACCTACTAGCAGTACACCAACCTCAACTACCCCAAGTCCAACAACAACTAGTACGACCACTACGACCAGTATTGGTTCTGATACTAGTAATACTGATGATCAGCCGATTTTGTTACTTTTGGGATCGATGGTTATTCTTTCTGGGATAGTACTGATTAGGCGTAAACGATAATAGAGATGGCTTACTCAAACCTTTGAGAAATTCTGAGATCATTTTCTATATTTTCAATTTTATATCGACTCAAGAAATCCCTCATTTCATCTGGTTTCAAACTACGGGATTTTGCATGATAATATTTACCAAATTTATATCCTACATAATAAGGAACATAAAATGTAAAGGTTACCATAGATGAAACGATGAGCGGAAAGAATATTAAAGCCATACAAGCTGCGATGAAAACAAAGAAATACAATATTATATCACCTCGTGGAATATTTTCTAGACCATTATCCTCTAGAGCACCTTGATATACTCTTATAGCGATTCCCAGATAAACAGCAATCATTATTCCCAAAAATATGGGTTGTACAACTTGTAAATAATTGGGATCTGTTTTCTTATTTTGTCTTCCTCCATGCTTGATACCATCACGGATCAAACTGATTATCATTAGTATAAAGGTAACCCAGGAATATGGCCAGTCCATAGTTTTTGAAAGGAATCCATAAATTGTGAAAACAATCAAATGCTTCTTATGATTAAATAACCGCAAATTGACCCTAGCTGTTGATCCTTCAAGCATTTGAATTCAATATTGACAATACCCACGAAGTATATTAAAATTACTACTTGGGGGTTATAAATTGCAGATTATGATTTTTAAGTAGTTAAGTGATCAGAAAGAAAAATCCCAAATTATCTAGTTAGGGTTTAAGTCCTTCATTGATGAAATATATGCCTCTTTTTTATCCTCACTATCAAATTGATTTGATAATTCATTGAAGAGATCAAGGAACTGTTGTTGTAGTTTTATCAGACTTTTGGCTCGATTTAATATTTGATGGGTTTTGATTGTATATGATAAAGTTTCAAGAGTTAATTGTTTCTGACCGTATTCACTAGAGAGTAAAAGTGATTCCTCAAAACTTGTTAGGGCTTCCGGATAACTTTTCATTTTGAAATTAATAAGACCTGATAGAAATTTACACTCAGCATAGAACAATTTAATTCCAAATTCTTCAGAAAAATCTCCGACTTCAGCAATTAAAGATGACGCTTCATCATACTTTTCTTCCATTATACAAAGTCTAGTTTTACCAAGCAAATTATATGCTTTGTAAAGATAAAATGGTGCACTCGGTTTTGATAAAGATAAATCGAATTTATTTCTTGATTCTTGATAATCTTTTGTATAGAGATAGTAATAACCAATTTCACCCCAACTTCTCGCACCCCAATATGTGGCTCCACGCGCCTCCATATCTTTTAATCCTTCTTCGAACAGATCTTTATCTTCCCTTCCAATCATGGTTCGAATAGTGGCTAACGATAATTTTGAAGACGCAAGGAAACCAAAGGAAGGATTTTTTGTTGCTTGTTCTGCAGCAGTTTCAAAATAATGTTCTGCCTCATGAAAATCTCCAGTGTAGTTAAATATCTCTCCCAACGAACGCGAAGCTAAATACAGAGGAAAAGGTGCCTTAATCTCTTTCGCTAATTTAATTCCTTTTTTACTTGATTCAATTGCTTCTTTCAAATCACCTTTCAAGTATAAGAGTGCAGGATACAGATAGCCATATATTGAGGCTACATAATATTTTTCTCCTTTTGTCTCATATTCTTCAAAAAAGTCTTCAATCAGTTTTTCTGCTCCTTCAAGTTTTAACGAAAGCACATATGATACAATTAAATTGTATTTAAACGATATATTTGCTACACCAATATTTAGATCTTCACTAAGTTTTGTTCCCTTAATTTCATATTCTGCAGATATATCAAATTCACCCAGAGCTTGGTGCATCACACACCTCACAGCTGACGTTTCGAGTAATCCCTCAGGAAAATTGATTAATGACCCAATTTTTTCTGCTTTCTCAAGATACTCATCAGCTTTTGTGGGATCATGTGACATATACAGAGCATTCTCAGCAAGTTTATTCAAAGCCCTAACTTCCCCATGTTGATTGTTGGCTTCTTGCGATTTATCAAGTAATGAACTATAGTATTTAGTTGATTGTTCTACATTTCCTTGCATAGCGTATGCGGTTCCCAAAGTAACATAAGCTGAGGTCATTCCCATAAAATCATCGACTTTATCTGAATTTTTCTCAACTTGAGATAGCATAGAAATTGCTTCTTGGGTTGAATTTGTGGTTATTGCCATTTCTGCCGCTTTGACGATAAATGGCAATGCATCATTGAATGCTTCTGCTTCGAATAAATGTCTGCCAATCTCATCTACCATAGTCGAATCGATTTTCCTCAAACATTCAGCAATTTTGACGTGGATTTCTTTTCTTCTCTTAAATAATAGGGAGTTATAAGCCACATCCCTGGATAACACATGTTTGAAGAAATAGGATTGTTTTGCATCAACTAATCTATTTATTATCCATTCACGATCTTCTAAAGTACTGATACTATCATCTAATTCGACGCTACTATCATTGATACACTGTAGAATTGGGAAAAGGAATTCACGGCCAATTACGGATGCAGATTGAGCAACTCTTTTTGATTTCTCATCTAACTGATCTAATCTAGTCATTAGAAGGTTGTTTAATGTTTCTGGAATCTGCAATTTGGATACATCAGTCTTTAAAATCCACTTTCCATTTTCATTTACAAGATAGCCAGATTCAATAAACGATTGAACTAATTCCTCAACATAAAATGGGTTCCCTTGGCTTTGAGTAATAATTCGTTCTCTAACGTTTTGAGGTAAATTCTCTACTTTTAAAATATTAGAAATCAACGCAGCTGCACCGAATTCTGAAAGATGAGGAATTTCCATTAGAGAAAAATTGTCCTTTAATTCAGATGTAATTTTCAGAAACAAACTATCATGAGGATCAGGAACGGCACGTGAAAGAATAATCAATAACATTTTATTTGATTTTACTTGACGAATTAAATCATTCATTAAATTAAGTGACGATTTATCTGACCATTGGATATCATCGAAAATGAGGATTAAGGGAGTATCTTTTGAAAATACATCTAAGAATGAGATAATGGCTTGAACCGTTACTTCTTGTAATATTGCTGGATCTAAAAATGCAGTTTGATAACGATCTTCATCAGTCAGTTCAATCTGAAGTAGATTTGCAATGAACGGAAATATATCATCCCCATTTGGTAATATTGCAAGTTTGGATTTTATTAAATTGTACTTCTCTTCATTATCCATGTCGAGACTGACGCCAAAATAATTTATGAAAAAATGAATGATTGGGCTGAAGGGTGATGATACTTGATAGGGGAGTGCTCCAGTTTCAAACCAGTAGATTTGCCTAGATGAGGAATCATATTCCTGTGTAGAACTATGAACTCGATCTTCCAAGAATAATGAATTATGAAATTCAGTAACAAGTCTTGATTTGCCAATTCCTGCCTCTCCTGCAATCCAACAAATTTTACCTTCTCCATTTTCTACTCCTTCTATCAATGTATTTAGTAAGTTTAATTCTTCATCTCTCCCAACAAAGACAGATTCCCGATCAGAATATTTTTTGTTCTTATCCATTGATTGTTTTTCATTTAGAATCTTATAGGTTGTAATCGGATCTGATTTACCTTTCACATCAATTCTACCGATTTTCTCTACATCAAATAAATATGAGATGTGCTTAAAGGTATTTTGCGTTACTTGAATAGTCCCTGATTCTGCAGTTGATTCCATCCTAGAAGCAATGTTAATTGCATCACCCATAGCAGTATATTCTACTCTCAAATCAGTTCCTATTTCTCCTACAACAACCAATCCGGTATTAATTCCAACCCTAACCTCAATATCAATACCCCATTTTTCTTTGATCTTTATCGAAGATTTGCTTGCTTCTTCTAATATATCAATTCCAGCCAAAACAGCTCTTTCAGGATCATCTTCATGACTTATCGGAGCACCGAAAAATGCAAGTATTGCATCACCCATCAATCGAGCTATTATTCCTTCGTACTTATACACAGGAGGTATAATTGAATCAAAAGCCTCATTGATTATCTCGGTCCATTCTTCAGGATCCATGCCCTCTGCATGCTTAGTTGACCCCACTACATCACAAAATAAGATGGTAACGATTCTGCGTTCATTTTCAATTCCTCCAAGTTTTGCAGATTCTTCTAGCTTTTTCTGCAAGGCCATTGGTATGTATTTTGTGTACCGATCTTCTTGTTGTTTGGGTTTAACATCTGTTAAACTATGTGCGCAGTTATTACAAAAATTAGCGTTTTCTGGATTCTCAGTTCCACAATTAGGACATTTCATAATCTAAGGTTCCATTTCATCGTTTAGTTTACCCGTTCTTTAATGCTTCGAGACAGCTAGTTTATGCATTAATTTATCCATTAATAAATAAAACATCCTATAACTTAATACACCATTTGGTTCGAGAAAATTTGGAAGAATTAAGATGAGTTGATTTACTGAGTTCGATAAATCTTTATTAACTATTGTTCGGTGATACGAAATCTAGTGATGGATTAGTATCGCATGAAATCCAAAAATATTTTCCTTAGTAAGATTACATTTATATTGATTATTTTTATCTGTGCCTCCAGTTTTTCAGTAATTGAGAAAGTTCAAGCACATGATTATTACAAAATTTCTCTCGAAATCCAAGTTGTGAATCCCGCAACTATGAATGATACGGCAATAAAAGGCAACGTAGACAAAATGAATGACATTTTCAAATCCTGTCGAATTAAATTTAATGTCATTAAAATTATACGTAATGTAGATGGAAACGCTGATACTTTCGCAGCTCGTACTGTATTACGAAATAAAATGAAAACAGATCTCACAGCAGATCCCTTCAAAGGAAGCGGAGCTGGTATAACAATCACTCCCTCCGTAGATGGAAATGCAAACACCAATGGAATGACAATTGAAGGAGATCCAACATCAGGTATTGTAAAGGATGGATCAGTAGGTGAAACATGGGCTCATGAAATGGCACACGGAATGGGATTGGGTCATGGTGGAAAAGACAGTGATGGTGATGGAAAAAAGGATAAATGGGATCCAGATGGAGATGGGACCACCGACACTGTAGGTGACAAAGGTAATACAATGTGGCCAATTCGAAGTCAACGCACAGGAAATACATTCAGTGCTAAAAATTGTGAAGAATTGAACAAGGCTGCCAAGAAAATTGGTCAGGGAGTATTAAATGCTGAACAGACTGCTGCTGCTGCAGATGGTGACTCATATCTAGGTAAACTATTTGATTATGTTGTAGATAAAGTTAAAGAATCTCCAGTAGGCAAACTTGCTGATTTGTTATTAGGTACTGTGAGTGCAATTGAACCATTTGTGAACTTAACCATGACTTA